>DASXQW010000241.1:0-18655 GCA_036506975.1 Casimicrobiaceae bacterium
CCATGGCCGACGTGAAGCCGGAACGCGAGCGCGCGGACAACGTCGGCGCGTACAAGGCGGTGCTGAAACGCGTGCTCGACACACGCCCCTCGGGAACGCGCCATCGTCTGGCGATTGCGCTGGGCAAGAATCGCTCATTCATCTCGCAGATCGCCAGTCCGGTATACACCGTGCCGATTCCGGTACAGCACCTCGAGACGATCTTCGAGATCTGCCACTTCACAGCCACCGACCGGCGCGAATTCCTGGCGGCGTATGCGGAAGCGCATCCGCGACGGCTCGATGTGGTCAGGAAGCCTGCCGGCACACGCAAGCTCACGCTCACGGTGCCCGATTTGGGCGACGCACGGCGCAATCGGCTGCTCGACGAAACCATCGCTGAAATCGCGCGCCGCCTGGTGCGCTTCAGCGACGAGGAATGAGACCTCGGAAGGGACCTCATGAAGAAACTCATCAATGCCCCGGACTCGGTGCTCGCCGAGAGCCTGGCGGGCCTCGCCGCCGCCCATGCGGATATCGTTTCGCTCGGCGCGGACAACAAATTTGTCCGCCGGCGCGATCTCAAGTCCGGCAAGGTGGCGCTCATCTCGGGTGGAGGCTCCGGGCACGAGCCATTGCATGCGGGCTTCGTCGGCCGCGGCATGCTCGACGCGGCCTGTCCCGGTCAGGTGTTCACATCGCCGACGCCCGATCAGATGGTCGCCGCCGTCGAAGCCGTGGAAACCGGCAGCGGCTGCCTGTTCATCGTCAAGAACTACGAGGGCGACGTGATGAATTTCCAGATGGCCGCTGACCTCGCGGGTAAGGAGATTGCGACGGTCGTGACCGATGACGATGTGGCCGTCGAAAAATCGACGTGGTCGACCGGTCGCCGCGGGGTTGCGGGGACGTTGATCGTGGAGAAGGTCGTCGGCGCAGCGGCGGAGCAGGGCGCTTCGCTGTCGGAGCTCAAGACACTCGGCGAACAGGTGAACCGTCAGACGCGCTCGCTGGGCATCGCGCTTAGCTCATGCACCGTCCCCGCCGTGGGCAAGCCGACGTTCACTCTCGGCGAAGACGAAATGGAATTCGGCGTCGGCATCCATGGCGAACCCGGGCGGCGCCGCGTCAAGCTATCATCCGCCGACACGATTGCGGAGGAAATGGTCGACGCGATCGTCAAGGACCTCGCCCCAAGTCCCGGCGCCGAAGCGCTGCTGCTCGTCAATGGCTTCGGCGGCACGCCGGCGATGGAGCTGTATCTGATGGTCAATTCGGCACTGCGGGTGCTTCGGGAGAGAGGTGTGCGCGTGTCCCGCTATCTCACCGGCAGTTACGTAACGTCGCTTGAGATGGCCGGTTGCTCCATCACCGTCAGCCTGCTCGATGACGCGCTGCGCAAACTGTGGGACGCGCCGGTGCACACGGCCGCGCTGCGCTGGGGGACCTAGCCCTTCCTATTTGGATTTTTGCGGCATTTGACGCGACCGCTGAGCGCGGCGTGCGGCCGGCTTGGCGTTACTTGGCTTCGCCTGTGCCGGCTCCAGTTTGGGTCCACGCGCCAAGGAAGCATTCAGGGCCGTTGCTAGCGCCGCCTCCCCGCTCACGAAATCGACCCACGTCAGCTCGTAGCCCTTGCGCCGCCCCTTCGGCGCCAGGTTCAAGCCCGTCGGCGACAGGGTAAGGGTGTATGGCTTGCCTAGAATGTTCAACTCCCGCCTTAGTTGACCATCGAGTTTGGTTGTCATTCGGCATGCTCCCGCGGTGGACAGCTCGGCGAATAGTCTAGCAGGAGAGCGGACATGAAGAAGGCGTTCACACTCGCCGAGATCGAAGCGCGACTCGACGAGCTGTAGCAGAAGTACGCCCTGGGAACACGGCGGAGGCTTACCATTGCATCGCAAGCATAGCGACTCGAGAAGCAGTCGACTTTTATTTCATGGGAGATGACACGCGATGCGAAACGCCAAGACGGTTCTTCCTGCGATTGCCATGGCCGTCGCGACACTCGGTGCAGCCGCACCCGGCTCCGCGCAGAAAATGCTCGCGAGCTACCCGACGCTCACCACCGACGCTGCACTGCGCGCGGCACAGGCTGCGCTCGCCCAGTGCCAGAAACAGGGTTACACCGTGACGGTTGCCGTCGCCGATCGGGGCGGCCAGCCGCTCGCTCTGCTGCGTGACAATCTCGCGGGTGCGCATACCTCGCTGACCGCGATCAACAAGGCCTACACGGCCGTCAGCTTCCGCACCGATACAACCGAGCTTGCGGCGACGACGCAAGCCGGCAAACCGGCAAGCGGCATTCGCCAATTGCCGCAGGTCGTTGCGGTCGGCGGGGGACTGATGATCCGTGCGAAAGGTTCGCTCGTCGGCGCGATCGCGGTCTCGGGTGCGCCTAACGGCGACGCCGACGATGCGTGCGCGAAAGCGGGCATCGCAGCGATCCACGACGCGATCGAGCTCGAGTAGCGAGCGCGATCGGTGTCATTGGGGCGTGGTCGGAATGTAACTTACTTAATTTCGCTTCGTCGGCGTTGGTCCTACACGCAAATCAGACCCAGGCTGATACCTGCTTGCGGGGAATTCGTCGATAGTGAGCGCGCCGTCGGCGCGTTGAGATGAATCTGCCGGCGAGGACGGAATGGCCGGGGCGGTCGTAGCTCCATACTCGACAGGGAGGTTGATTGCCGGCTTCGCTTTTTCTGCGCGCGCTTCGCTGCCTTGCGCTTTCGGTAATGCTGTTCGTTAGCCTACGCTCTTCGGCGCAGGCCGGGCTGGTCGATGCGATCGAGTACTACTACGCCGCTCTCGATCATTATTTCGTCACCGCGATACAGTCCGAGATCAACGCCCTCGATAGCGGGCAATTCCCAGGCTGGGTGCGTACCGGATTGAGCTTCAGCGTCTACGACGCCGGTACGGCGGTCCCCGGCGTGGTCCCCGTGTGCCGGTTTTACGGCAGCCCTGACGCGGGCCTCGACTCACATTTCTATTCAGCCTCCGTGACGGAGTGCGATCAGGTCAAGCAGAAATACCCAGGCGCATGGATTTTTGAAAGCGGCAACGTGTTCGAAGTATTCATGCCCGATCTGGCAACCGGTCAGTGCCCCTCAGGCAGTATTCCGATCTATCGCGCCTGGAACAAGCGCGTGGATTCGAATCATCGCTATACGACCGATCTCGCGGTTGAGGAGGCTATGATCGCGAAGGGCTACGTCGCCGAGGGTTACGGCACGTCCGCGACGCCGACGGCGATGTGCTCGCCCTCAGCGACGACCGGCGGAGGCGCTCCGGTTTGCAGTCCTAACGCGAGTGATGTCGCGCCTTATGTCGGCACGACGATCACCGTGTACGCGCAGTGCAGTGGCAACCCCACAAGCTATGCGTGGAGCGGGTGTACGAGCACGAGCGGGCGATGCACCGCGACTGCGTCGGTTCCAGGAACCCAGACCTACACTGTCGTCGCGAGGAACGCCAGCGGCGCGAGTGTGCCCGCCTCGGTCAGCGTCGGCTGGCAGAAGCTTCCGGCAGTACCTGTCTGCGGCCTGATCGTCACTGCGAACAGCGACCTGCCGGTGGTCAACTCGCTCGCCCTTCTGACCGCAGCATGTACGGGCAGTCCGAGCAGCTACAACTGGACAGGCTGCGCGAGTGGCAACAACCTGTGCCAGGTGCGCTCGCCGGTCGCCGGGCTTCAAACCTACTCGGTCAGCGCAAGCAATCCCGGAGGGACGGGTGCGCCTGCGTATGCAAGCGTCAATTGGCAGGCGAGTCCCTCGGCACCACCCGGTTTTTGCGGGCAGTTCCCGAGCTTCCTTTTTACCGACGAAGGCTGGACGGGAACTCGCCTCATATCGCGGGACTTTACCGACGATCCTGGCTTTGCTTGGAATGGCGGGTGGGTCGTGAAGCTCACGGTTCCACCGGGCGCCGCGAGCACGCAGCTTGGCGGCATTACTGTGGCCGAGTTCGGCGGTCCGCCCACGACGCGACAGACGACTCTTTCGCGTTTTCCATGCGATTTCCGGCCCAACGATCCGGGCGGCGTCAACGGTCCGCTGGCACAGAGCAACGGCAACACGACCGCCATCTCCTTCAGGCTTGGCGCCGCGTTGGGTGGTGTCCCGGGCTTGACGCCCGGCGAGGTGTATTACGTCAATGTGCGCAACTGGCAGGTCGAGACCGGCTCGATTTCGTGCGACCCTGCAATAGCCCGCTGCGAGGCGTTCATGGATGTTGGCCTTCCCCGCTGAGATCGGAGAGACTTCTCTGCGGTCCGTCGTCGAGTATTCGCCCGCTCGTCGCAATGACCTGAGAGTAGAAACGCGCGCTGTTCTTGAGCGTGCGCTGCTGAGTCGCGAAGTCGACGTGCACGATCCCGAAGCGCTTGGAATATCCCAGCGACCATTCGAGATTGTCGAGCAGCGACCAGACGAAATAGCCGCGCAGATCGACGCCGCTCTGGATTGCAGCGTGGACCGCGCGGATATGCTTGCGAAGATAGTCGACACGCAGCGGATCCTCCACCCGGTCGCCCTCCACGGTCGGTGGATCGAAGAACGCGGCGCCGTTCTCGGTGACGTACAAAGGTAAATTGCCGTAACGCTCCTTGACCTGGACGAGCGTGTCGGTCAGCCCCTGCGCGAAGACCTCCCAGCTCGTTTCCGTGTATGTCGCTCTCGGCTGCCGGACCGCCGCGGCGCGGAGCGGCCAGGCGTCGGCGTCGAACTGCGTGACGTTCCTCGTGTAATAGTTGACGCCGAGAAAATCGATCGGCTGCGCGATGAGCGCGAAATCCTCGGGCGGCCACTCGGGCCAGGCTTCGCCGAAGATTTCCTGGAGCTCGTCGGGATAGCGCTTGAGGAACACCGGGTCGAGGTATTGCCGGTTCATGTAGGCATCGGCGCGCGCGGTGGCGGCGCGATCGGCCGGATCATCCGATGCGGGATATTTGGGTTCCAGGTTGACGACCAGCCCGATGCGATGCTTGCCCTCGGCGCGATATGCCTGTACCGCCGCGCCGTGCGCGCGCAAGAGATGGTGGGTCGCGATCGGTGCCTCGAAGCGGTTGCGGTGTCCCGGCGCGATCGCCCCATGAAGATAGCCGCCGTCGGTGACGACCCACGGCTCGTTGAGCGTCGCCCACAGCTTCACGCGATCGTCGAGCTTGCGGAACATGATCGCCGCATAGTCGGCGAACCAGTTCGCGCTGTCCGGGTTGAGCCAGCCACCCAGATCATCGAGTGCGGCGGGGAGATCCCAGTGAAACAGCGTAAGCACAGGCTCGATGCCGTTCGCGAGCAGCGCATCGACCAGACGGTCGTAGAAATCGAGACCCGCTGGATTGACCGCGCCGCGGCCGCGGGGCAGGACCCGACTCCACGACGTGCTGAAGCGATACGCCTTCAGTCCGAGCTGGCGCATCAGAGTGACATCGTCGGCGTAGCGCCGGTAATGGTCGCAGGCGACATCGCCGGTCTCGCCGTCGCGGACGAGGCCCGGCGTGTGCGCAAAGCGCTGCCAGATGCTCGGTCCGGCGCCGTCAGCCAGAGGCGAGCCCTCGATCTGATACGCCGAGGTCGCGGCGCCCCAGAGGAACTCGGCGGGAAATTCGATCGTTGATGGCATGTCTCATTCTTTGCGTATGGGACTCCTGCAACTATCTCGTCATTCCCGCCCCCGATTAAGGCACTCGAGGGCAGGCTACAGCGGGAATCCAGTGTCGTGCGGCGAAAGACACTGGGTCCCCGCGTCCGCGGGGACGACGGCTTCGTGGAAACGTAACTACTGCTGGACCAGGACCTTGGCCGGGAGTTCGCGGATCACCAGCTCGCCATTCTGCCAGCGCGCGAGCTTGCCGTTGACGCGCGTCGAGCGGGGCGATTGCGCCTCCGGCCGGATGAGGACGAATCCGCCCGGCGGAACGCGAGTTCCGGAGCCGAGTTGAAGGAGGGTGTGTGAACCCTGCTGGCGGAGCGAATAGGAGAGCGGCCCATACGGCGTGCGCAGGCCCTCGACCGCGATCCCGCGGCCGCGCAGCCATGCGGACGGGATTCCGGCGCCGAGCACGAGCGCACGGTCGGCATCGCGCTCGTAGGCGAAGAGATCGAGCGTGGAGCGAATGAAATCGGACGCGACCCACGCGTGCGGCATATCGCCGACGAATCGAGGCCGTCTCGCCTCCCGCCCCACCACTTCGGCCCATTGATTCCACGCGGCCGGGCGTCGACCGGCGAGGAAGAAGTCGAGCAGCTCGGCTGCGCGATCGCGCCAGCCCAGACGCACGAAGGTCGCGACGTTGCGCAACTCATAGGGCGTGTAATCGTCCCAGGCGGTGCGGCCGCCTCGGCGGTCACTAAACTCGCGCCAGTAACGCTCGTAAGTCGAGTGCACCAATGCGGTGGGTAAATCCTGCGCGTCCCCGCGCGGCGCGAAGGCGATGCTCGTCGACGTCGGGTCGAAGTCGCCGAGCTCTGCCGAGGCCGGCAGGTACGCGATGCCCTGCGCCGCGGCCGCAGCCGCGAGCGACGCGGCGAGATCGCGCCGGAATTCCTCGCGCTGATTGGAGAAACGAAATGAGGCGTCGACGCGGCCGAGCGCGAGCGCGATCGAATGCGCCGCCTCATAACCCTTCGCGGCCCAGAAGTCGTCCCAATAGGAGTGCATCGGCTTCGCGGCGTAGCCTTCGTGGCTGATCGACGCGGGCAGCATGCCGTAGAACGCACGCTTCTCCGGGGCGAGGCTCGCCTCATTGCGCTCGGATTGCCGCATCGTTTCGAGGTAACGCGCGGCGCCTTCGACGTGCGGCCACATCGTCTCGAGCAAGGCGCGATCGCGAGTGTAGCGATAGATCTCGGCGGCGAGGAACAGGAACTCGCCGGGACTGTCGTTCTCAGGCACGGGGTCGGCGCCGCGCCGGTCGACGCAGCAGGGAATCTTGCCGTTGGCAAACTGGTACGGTGCGTACCAGCGGAGGTAGTCGGCCGCGACGTCCGCATGGCCGAGACGCAGTAGCGATTCCGAGATCATCGCCCCGTCGCGGATCCACGAGCGCGCGTAGGATCGCGTTCCGGGCCTGAGCATCGGTCCATCGCGGGTGATGAGAAGATGCGCGAGCGAGGTGCGCAGAGTGTCGACCAGCGGCTGCGCTTCGCGCGGAACGCGAAAGCGTACGCGGTTGAGCTTCTGCTTCCAGGTCGCGGCTACCGTGCGCTCCTCGCGCTCGAGCCATGCCGACTGCGCTCCCGCACCGGCGGTCGCGTCGATCGCTGGCACCGCCGCGCGCCCGGAAAGCGGAACGACGACGCCGATGGTCTCTCGCGCATGCGGCGCGAGCGTGAACCGGTAGGCGAGCGCGGCGGAGGCGAGGCCGGCGTGGTCGTGGACAGCGTGCGCGTCGGCCCAATGGCCAGCGAGGATTCCGGGCAGAGAGTCGGCACGAAAGGAAAAAGCTTCGACTCGATCGGGCGGCCGCAGCGGAAGGACTCCACGCATCCCGTCGACGGCAAGCGCTGCGCCGTCCCAGGCGATATCGTGAATTGGGCTGACCCCACCGACGATATTCAGGAACTGCGTGGGCGGATTGACCTGGAACGGTCGCACGGCGAGCGCGAGAGTCAACGTCAGCGGCCTCCCGGTGCGATTGATCAGGTCGTAACGCGCGACGAGTTGCGAGCGAGCGCGCTCTCCGGCAGCGAACGCCGTGACGCGCAGCTCCCATCGCGGGTCTCGCCACCGGACCCCAGGCATCGGCAGGTAGCCTTCGATCAGGAACGGCTGCGCGTGAACGTCGGCCCAGGTCAAGACGCGCCCGTCGGCGATGATGAACGGCTCGATCGAGAAGGCGCCGCGTGCGACTTCGAGCGCGCCGTCCTCGGAGAGGAGACCCGATTCCTCTCCGCCGTCGACGCCGACAAGCGTCCAGTACGGCTGCTCGCCGGAGAAGCCGCGCGGGTAGGTTCCGCGCGGCGCCTCGCGCGCCAGCGCGGCGACGAACGCATTGGGCGTGGCGCCGAAGGCGAGGTCCTTGATCTCAACCTCCGCGAGGCTGTAGCGGTCGCCGGGCCCGTCGGCGAGCAGCAGTCGAACGAAGCGGGTTTCGGCGTCGGGGAGCCGCAGCGCGTCGGGGCCTCCGCTCCCGTCGCTGACGCTCTCCACGGTCTGCCAATGCTCGCCCTCATCCGAAAACTGCACGTAGTACTGCAAAGCGAATGCGCCGGAACGCCACCGCAGGACGAGGCCGCCGAATTCGCGCACTTGCCCGAGATCGATCGTCAGGCTCTGCGCCTTGCCGGTCCCCGGGTCGCTCGTCCACGCGGTGGAGAGATCTCCGTCGAGCGCCCGCGCCGGCTCGGCGCCGGGCAAAGATGACGATGCGCTTGCGGCGGGCGCCGGCACGATGCCGGTGTCCGGCGGCAGCTCGCGCAAGGCGAGCTCGCTGACATACACCGCCCCACTGCCGCCGCCTCGGCCGGCGTTGATCACCAACTCGATCGTCGCTGCATGCCGCAGCGTGCGATCGCTGGTCGGGCCCCAGGCGAATTCGATCTGGCGTCTCTTGATTCTTATCAGCCGCCACTCGCGTGGGAATTCGTAATCGAGCCGGTGGAACCACCACACATTGTCGCCGCTTGCATCGACGAGCTTGAGTTGAAGCTCGTTGACGGGCGCGTCGGCGCGAAGATAGAACGAGATTTCGTAGTTCAGGGGCAGATCGATCGGCAAAGTGCGCCGCGCGGCCGCGTATCCGGCCGTGCCGGCGAGATCGAAGTCCAGCCGAAGCGCGGGTCCCGCCGGTCCGGCGGCGGGATGCACCGACGCGCGCACGCCATCGGACGCCACGGCATTCCACATCGCCGGTGCGTCAAAGGCGTCCAGGATTCGCGGCGGGGTGGCAACCGATTGCGCGGCGAGCACAGCGCTCGAGGTCGCGATCCAAAGCGCGAGCGCAGTGACCCGTTCGGCGCGGCGCGACCGCCGCGCCGGAGCTTTTACGAAACGCATCATCCTTTCACGCTGCCCGCCATGAGGCCTTGCAGGTAATAGCGCTGCAGCGAGAGGAAGACGAGCAACACCGGCACAATCGTGACCACCGACCCCGCCATCATCAGCTCGTCGTCCTGCACGTGTTCGCGCGACAGCGCGGCCAGCGCCACCGGCAAGGTGTAGAGCTCCTTGTCGGTGAGCACGATCAGCGGCCACATGAAGTCGTTCCAGGTTCCGAGCAGCGTGAACACCGCCAGGGTCACGATGATGGGCTTGAGCGCCGGGAGCACGATCGAGCCGAAGATGCGGAACTCGCTGGCGCCATCGATGCGCGCCGCCTCGAGCAGCTCGTCGGGGATGGATAACGCGTATTGGCGCACGAGAAAAATGCCGAAGATGCTCGCCAGAGCCGGAACGATCACGCCGCCGTAGCTATTCACCAGGCCGAGCTGCTTCAACAAAAGGAACAGCGGCACCATCGCCACTTGAGCGGGGATCACCAGCGCGCCGAGCAGCACGCGGAAGATGCGGTCGCGGCCGGGGAAGCGAAGCTTGGCGAATGCGTAGCCTGCCGCGACGTTGAAGATCAGCGAGGCAAGCGTCGCCGCGGTGGAAAGGAACACGCTGTTGGCGAGATAGCGCCAGAGACCCCCATGCGCGAAGAGCTCGCGATAGTTGCCGAAGCTCGCGCGAGCCGGCAGCAGCGGCGGAGGAATCGCGCTCGCCTCGCCGGGCGCCATCAGCGACACCGAGGCCATCCAGAGCAGCGGAAACAGCGTGATCAGCGCCGTGCCGAGCAGCAAGCCGTTCACCAGCGGCGTGGCGACGCGCTGTTTCATGCGGCACTCCTTCGCATCCAGCGCAGCTGCAGCGCCGTGACGGCGAAGATCAAGAGGAAAAGGACGAACGCCACCGCCGACGCCGAACCCAGGTTCCACCACTTGAATCCTTCCTCGTACATGAGGTAGAGGACGCTCACGGTGCTCTGCAGCGGACCACCCTGCGTCATCACGTACGGCTCGGCAAAGAGCTGGAAGTAGCCGGCGACGGTCAGGATGCCCACCATGAGCAGGATCGGTGAGAGCATCGGCAACGTAACGTAGCGGAACTGGCGCCAGATCGACGCCCCGTCGATGCGCGCCGCCTCGTAGAGCTCCACGGGAATGGCCTGTAATCCGGCCAGCAGGATGATCATGTTGTAGCCGAAATTCTTCCACACCGCGAAGACGATGATCGCGGGCATCGCCCAGCGGGGATCGCCCAGCCAATCGATCGGCGGAATCCCGATGCCGCCGAGCGCGTAGTTGAGCCAGCCGTAGCGCGCGTTGAAGAGATAGCGCCAGACCACGGCGGACGCGACCAGCGTGGTGACGACCGGCGCGAACAGGGCGGTGCGGAAGAACGCCTTGAAGCGCGCCGCAGGCGAATGCAGCAACAGCGCCGCGCCGAGCGAAGCCGCGATCGACAAAGGGACGCCGACGACGACGAAGTAAAGCGTGTTGCCGAGCGCGTGCCAGAAAAGCGGCGTCTGCAGTAGCTCGACGTAGTTGCGCAAGCCCACCAGGCGCAGATTGCGCATATCGGCCAGCGCGTAGATGTCGAAATCGGTGACGGAGAGCGCCAGCGCGGCGAGCACCGGCAAGAAGAAAAACACGCCGATGACCGCGAGCGCCGGCCCGACGAACCACCACGCCGCGCGACTGCGTCTCACGGGCCGCCCCGGCGGGAGAGCAGCCAGCGGCGCTTTTCGAGGATCCGGTCGGCGCGCGCGTCGAGCTCCGCGGCCGCCTGATCGACCGACAGCTCGCCGTGCACCATTCGTTCCGCGACCAGGCGCAGCTCGTTGGTGATGCGCTCCCACTCCGGCACCTTGGGTGCGGGCTTCACGCGCTCGAGCTGGTCACGGAAGGCGCGGGCGTAGGCGTCCTCGGCGAGTCGCCCTTCGGTCCAGGTGGAGCGTCGCGGCGGCAGATCGCCGGTCAGCTCATGGAACCGGCGCTGGACATCCGGCTGCGACAGGTACTCGATCCATTGCCAGGCGGCGGCCTTGACGCGCGAAGCGCCGAAGACGACGAGGCTCGAGCCGCCGGCGATCGACGCGCCGGGACCCTGAGGCCCGGGAAGAGGGGCGGTCATCCAGCTCTCCTGCCTTTCCGGCGGCAGCCGGCGCTTGAACTCGCCGATGTTCCACGGTCCGGTGACGTAGAAGGAGAAATAGCCGCGGGCGAATTCGCTCCACACGTTGGACACGTCGGCGTTGGTCAGCGGCGGTGCCCAGCCGCGGCGGAACATCTCCACGTAGAACTGCAGCGTACGGCGGAAGCTGGCGCTTTCGAAATTCCCGAAGCGTCCGTCATCGCGCAGCAGCGGCTCATCCTGCTGCAGCGCGAGAACGAGCAGGGGCTCGAACTCGTTGAGCGGCAGGAGGATCGAGTAGCGATCGGGACCCGCGCGCTCCTTGATCGCGGCGAGCATCTGCTGCCACTCGATCCACGACCTCGGCGGCGCCGCGAACCCGGCCTGCGCCAGCAGATCGCGGCGGTAGAACAACAGCCGCGTATCGACGTACCACGGCACGCCGTAGAGCTTGCCGTCGACGACGTTGGTGTCCCAGATTCCGGGGAAGTAGTCGCCGCGATCGATCGCCTTCGAGCTGGCGATTTCGCTATCCAGCGGCTCGAGCGCATGCAGCGCTGCGAATTCCGGTATCCACGTGTTGCCCAACTGGCAGACGTCGGGCGTGGCGTCCCCGGCGAACGCGGTGAGAAGTTTTTCGTGCGCGGCGCTCCACGGCAACTGCTGAACCTCGACGTGGATGCCGGGGTGCGTTCGCTCGAACTCGGGGATAAGCTCGGTAACGACCTCGCCTTCACGACCCATGGCCCAGAAGCGAACCACGGTCTGGTCGGCGGAACGCGAGCTGCAGCCGGCCGCGGCGAGAACGAGGCCGATCGCGATCAGACATCGCAGGGAATGTCTGGACAGGTACCGCATAAGCCGCGTTTCGGGCGCAATGCTAGGCCGACCGGGGGCGCTGTGAATAGTTCATCCAATTCGCCAGCCGCGCAACAACGCAGATGGCGGGCTAGCCCACAGCTAACCCGCAGCGCGCTTGCGTGTCATCCGCGCCGAGTGCGTGGCGGGAGTTCGCAAATGATGCTCCGCGTAAGCGTCCAGGAGCCGCCGGATCATGCGTTGATATTGCGTGTTGTGCCTTCGCGCCTCGGTCTTGAAGAAATCCACGCTGCGTTTGCTCAACGCGATGGTGACCTTGACCCCCTCGTCCCTGAAGACGAGATCCTCAGGGCGAGGGAGAAAGTCAGGAACGACCCGTGCGTTTCCGAGAGGTTCGTCCGTGTACCTGATTTTCTCGCTCATATATTCGCTTGCCTTTCCGCCAGTAGCCGGCGCCAAAAATTCGAATGACATCGTCCCGGTAGGTGAACCGGACAGTCAGGATCCCGCCTTCGACCTCGCCGAAGCAGTAGAACCGCTCTTCACCCGAGCCGTGAGACGGATCCTCGGCAATGACGCGGACGGGATCGGCGAAAGCCAGCTGCGCCTTGGCGAACGACACGCCGTGCTTTTCCTGGTTCTTGCCGGTGTCCCAATCGAACCCGGTTTTCGCCATGGACAAAGACTAGCATGAATCTGGCGAAATAGCCATACGTTCGTATGGCTTTCTTGCGGGGGCCTTTGCGATCCCGGGCCGGGATGAGCAAGGCCGGCGTGAAGGTGCGACGAAAACGCTCGAATAAATCTGTCTCGAATGTTGTGCACGGCGTCCCGCCGCCGGCGCGGGGAATCCGCAACACCGGCGAGCAGGCGATGCTCGTCATGCCGGAGCACGCCTGCGGCGTGTATATCGGCTTCGTGGGGCCGGCGTAGCAGTCGTTCAGAGACCAAGCGGATCCAGCGCCTGCAGCAGTTTCGTCTTCTGACTGTTGTCCGTCATGGGATAGTTGTCGAGCCAGCGCTTGGCCGAAAACGCCGGCTCGAGAGCGCGGATCTGATCGGCTTCCCACCCGGCGGATGACCTGCCTCCGCTCGCGACCTCGAGAGCCGCCAGGTAGACATGCGTTTCCAGATACTCCGGATTGCGCTTCGACGCCTCTTCGAGGTTTAAACGAGCCTGTTCGAGATTTCCAAGAAAGAAATACGCGCGTCCCAGCACCAGGAAATAGAGATACCCCGATGTCGGATTGAGGCGCATGGCCGTCCGCATCAGCGGTATGGACGCCGCCGGCTGTCCGGCAAACGTCTTGACGCTCGCCATCAGGGCGTAGCCATCGGCAAATGACGGATAGAGCGCCAAGGATCTCTCCAGATGCTTCAGCGCCTGCTGGTGTTCGCGCCGCTGCGCATGAACGTACGCGAGTGTCCAATAGGTTTCCGGAATGTCCGGGTTGATTTCGTTTGCGGTGCGCGCCAGCTCGAACGCACGCTCCAGCGCTCCGGCCGCGTCGGCCGTCCATTGATTGCGGTAGTCGGCGGCGTAGGTAAGCGCAAGGCCTGAATACGCGCGCGCGAAAGTCTTGTCGAGGTCGATCGCGCGCCGGAACATCTGCCGTGCGGTCTCGTTCCCCGGCTTCTGCCGCACCAGCAACGCCGCCTGTCCTTGCTGGAAGTGCTCGTAGGCTTGGAGGTTGCGCGTATGGCGCTGCGCCATCCGGCGCAGCTCGGCTTCGCTGACTTTCGCCGGCAGCATGCGGACGATCTTCGGGCCGAGCTCGTCCTGGATGGCGAAGAGGTCGGTCAAGGAACGGTCGAACCTCTCCGACCAGAGCTGCCTTCCGGTGGCTTGCTCGACGAGAAAAACCTGCACACGCAGGCGTTCGTCGATGCGCTGAACCGTTCCGGAAACGAGGTAGCGACTCTCGGCACGACTCCAGACCTCGCTCCTCGGTCGACCCTCCATCGGCGAAAACCCTATGACCGAAAGGCCGGACGACTTCGACAGGTCGGTCAGGAGATCCGTCGTGATGCCGCGCGCGAGCAGCAATTCCTGGCCGTCCTTGCCTAGCGCCTCGAAGGGCGCTATCGCAAGGGTCGGCGGTTGTGCAGCGTCGGCGACAGGATCGGGACCTGGCGAAAGTCTTCCCGCTTGCTGGCCGGTGCTCCACCAAAGGCCCGTAGCGACGAGCAGCGCGAGAGCCGCTGCGCCCGCGGTCCAGCTAGCCCCGTGCGGCCGTCGCCAGACGGGGGGAGCAGCGGTCCCGGCCGGCCGCAGAACCGGTGCCACCAGGCGATAACCTCTCTTCGTGACGGTCTGGATATAGGTCGGCCGATCCGGATCGTCTCCAAGCGCTTTGCGCAGCTTTATGACGACTTGCGTGAGCGAGTCGTCACCGACGACGACGCCGGGCCACACCTGCGCAAGCAGCGCTTCTCGACCGACCACCTGACCGGGCCGGTCCGCGAGGTGGAGAAGGACTTCCATGGCCTTGGGCTCGACTTTCACCGCCTTGCCCTGCGCGGACAGTTGATTGAGATCGGGCTCGACGGTCCAATCCCCTACCCTCAAGCTGTTGTAGGCCGGAACAAGCGGAGCGTCCTTCGCCAAGGTCATGTGCGTCAGCCTAATCAACAACGGAAACCAGCTGATTATGCTGTTTCGGCCGTTCTTAGCCAAAGCTTAGTGGATTCTTCGTTGTTGTTCCTCGCGCTTCGGGCTCCAATATCCGCGTGCCGGCCGGTCCGGCAAAAGGAGGAACCACCATGAGAGTCCCCGCCACCCTGATCGTGTCCGCGCTCGTGTTGTGGCTCAGCGGTTGCGCCACCGACCGGGCGGCAAGCCAAGCAGGCGCGACCGGCCTTGATTTCGCGCTGATCGGCGACATGCCTTACGACGAGCGCCAGGAGAAGGAGTTCGCGAACCTTATGAAGGATATCGACGCAGCCGAGCTCGCCTTCGTCGTCCACGACGGGGATTTCTGGTGGGACGGCCAGGCATGGGCCGAGAAGGGCGGAGGGCTGCCACCTTGCAGCGACGAGGCTTTCAACGACCGCCTCGCCCTGGCGCAGCGCTCGAGGCACCCGTTCATCTATGCCGCGGGCGACAACGAATGGGTCGACTGCCACCGGGCGAAGCCGCGCACCTACGAGCCCTTCGAGCGCCTGGCGAAACTGCGGCAAATGTTCTTCCAGGGCGATACGAGCCTCGGCCAGCGCCGCATGAAGCTGACCCGGCAAAGCGAGAACAGCCTGTACGCCGCCTACCGCGAGAACGCGCGCTGGATCCACGGGAACGTGGTGTTCCTCACGCTCCATATCATCGGCAGCAACAACAACCTGGGCCGCACCGCGCAAATGGACGCCGAATACGAAGAGCGCAATGCCGCCAACATCGCCTGGATGCGCGAAGGCTTCGACCTGGCGACGCGCAGCGGCAGCCGGGCGGTGATGATCATCGCGCAGGCGGACCCGTACTTCCAGACCACCTGGACCCCCAACTGGCAGGAAAGGTACGCTCTATGGGCGCTCGCCATGAAGCCGCCGGCCAGCCGCAGAAAGACCGGCTACGACTCATTCCTCGCCGCGCTGGAGAAGGAAACCCTCGCGTTCGGCAAGCCCGTGGTCTACGTCCACGGCGACACGCATATCTTCCGCATCGACAAGCCGCTCGTCGGCTCCCGCGACCAGCGCATCATCGAGAACTTCACCAGAGTAGCGACCTTCGGCCATCCCGACACGCACTGGATACGCGCGACCATCGACCCCGGCGATCCGAACGTGTTTCGATTCAGGCAGGAAATCGTGAAGGCGAACCTGGTAGCTCATTGATGTCCCGGCCGCCGCCGGGGGAGCGGGGCTAGTCCTGGGCTAGCCCAGGCTTTGCTAATCTCGATCGCGCCCCGGCCGCGGGCCGAGTTACTGCGCCGCAGTCAGCCAGCCGCCGGAGAAACCGGCCCGCTCCAGGCCCCGCCTGAGATGCGGATTCTTTTTCATGACGCGCCAGACCAGCGCCGTGCGCTGGTTTTCGATCATCGCGCAGATGGGTCCCTGGTCGATGCCGAGATAGTCGACGTCCACCCAGCCGAATCCCGCAACAGCGCGGCCATGACGCAGCGGCACGTCGAAGTGGAAACTGGAATTGAAGGCGTCGAAGAAGCCGTATTGGGAATAGATGTACTGCCCGAAGCGCCGATGCATTTCGAGCACCGCCGGGATCGCCAGCTCGGGGGCGAACGGGATCGAGGCGACGGTTGCCGTGGGCGCGAGCGTGCAATCGTCATGCGTGTCGGTACCGCGCGCGGCGTAACCTCGATACATGCGCTTGCCGTTGGCGTCCTCGAGCTCGGCGTCGGCGGGGCCGTCGCTGGCCGTGATGCCCCAGACGGTCGCGCCGTAATCGTTGCAGCGCAGAGGATTGGCGATCGCGTAAGCCTGCTGTGCATAGACCGCGCGGCGGCTGTTCTCGAAGTAGTCGAGTCCCCGCCCGCGCATGTAGTCGTCCTGGATCTTGCGGAAATCCATCCACACGTGCGTGTACTGGTGCCCGAACAGCGGCGCGAAGCTCAGATACTCCTGCCCGAAAACCTTGCGCCAGCTCTTGTCGTAGGTGCTGGTCCATTCGGTCCAGGCCTGCTCCCCGACGGAGAAGGTTGGCGAGCCCAGTGCCAGCAGATAGACGAGCATCGCTTCGTTGTAGCCGCGCCAGTCGTATTCCAGGAATCCGTCTTCGGGCGTCCAGCCGTGACTGATCGCCGGCACATTCGGCTGCGCCCAGCGCCAATCCACGCGGCGATAGATCTCTTCCGCGAGGTCGCGGATCTCCGCCTCCTCGCGCTCCGGCCCGTTGAAGTACGACTGGCAGAAGAGCACACCGGCCAGCAGGATCGCCGTATCGACCGTGGAAAGCTCGCTGTCCTCGAACCGCTCGCCGCTCTTCATGTCGAGGTAGTGGTAGAAGAACCCCTTGTAGCCGGAAACGCCGCGGGCCGACGGGCCCTGTGGCGCGTCGCGAAAGAAGCGCAGGGTCGCCAGGACGCGCTGTCGCGCCGCCTCGCGGGAGATGTAGCCGCGCTCGACGCCGATCGGATACGTCGTCAGCCCGAAGCCGACCGCCGCGATGCTCGAAAACGAGGGTGTCGGATAGCGGTCCGGGATCAGGCCGTTCTTCGGGTTCGCGGTGTCCCAGAAGAAGCGGAAGGTACGTTCCTGGAGCTCGATCAGGAAGGGATCGAGGACGGGGCGGGCGTCGAGGAAGACCGAAGTGACGACCCCGCGCCTCGAGCCGCCGCTGTCGCGCACCATCACGGTGCCCATCGCGACCGCGGCCAGCAACACGGTCAGCAAACCAAGGTTCCAGCGTAGTCGTTGCATCACCACCCACACGTCCGCACTGCTTCGCGCGCACATCCAACCGGCCGCACCCCGCGCGAAGATTGCACGCGCAACAACACGCGCCGCAAGCCGCGCGGCGCGCCTTCTCCACACAAGGGGAACCGATGAATCCGGAAAATATCGGGATACGTGCCGACCTCGCATCCCAGCCCCGGCCCAATCCGAGCGCAGGGACGCGAACGTAGCACCGCAGCGCGTAATGGTCAAGACCTCGCAAGATCGACGGCGAGAGAAATCCTACCGGCGGCGGAGTCCGCTGCTCAATCGGCGCCCGACTGAGTGTCCGACGACTTCCTACGCCCGGTTCTTTCGGACCTACAAGCGATTCAGTCGGGCGCTGATTGTCGGCATGCGCGAGCTGATCAACGATTCGTTTGCGTGAAGGCCTCGCCGACGCGTAGACACATGTTCCGGTACATCCTCGCTTTCTCACTTCTCTTCCTGCTCGGAGGCGTCGCTTGCGCTGCCGCGATGGCTGCAAGCGCGCCGGCGTTCGGGCAGATCGCCTTCGTCGTTTGCCTGGGCCTGTTTGTAGCAGCGCTCGCGCATGGCGTCGTCGAGCGCCGGTCACAGCCTCGCAAGTGAAGCCGGCGCGCGGCGCGACGTACGCCGCGATGAGACGGGCCGAGTCAGTGTTCTGCAGACTGCAATACGCGGATCGGCTTGCCGTCGAGAAACGCTAGCGCGTTCTCCACGCTGTGCCGGTAATACTCGCGGTAGACCTCGGTGACGCCGTAGCCGAGATGCGGCGTCAACACCACGTTATGCGCACGCGTGAACGGATGATCTGCCGGTAGCGGCTCGCGATGGAAAACATCGAGCGCGGCGATGATCCGACCCGATTGCACGGCATCGATCAATGCGGCCTCATCGACCAGCGGCGCGCGTGCGGTGTTGACCAGGATCGCGCCGCGCTTCATACGGACCAGGTCCGCGGCGCCGAGGATGCCGCGCGTACGCTCCGACAACGCGAGATGCAGGCTCACCACGTCCGCGCCGGAGAGCAATTCCTCCTTCGACACCCGCGTTGCGCCTGCAGAATTGGATCTCTCGTCGGTGAGGTTCTGGCTCCACGCCAGGACTTTCATGTCGAGCGCACGGCAATAGGACGCCATGCGCGCGCCGATCCTGCCCAGGCCGATCAGTCCGATCGTTTTGCCGTCGAGGACGGGGCCCGCTTCGGTCCCCAGCTGGAATCGACCGGCGCGTACCGCGACGTCGCCGGCGGGAATGCGTCTCGCCGCTGCGAGCAGGAGACCGAGGGCGAGTTCGGCGGTCGAGCTCGCCGAGGGGCCGCCCCCGGTGTAACACACGGTGATGCCGCGGGAAATCATGCCGGCGA
>DASXQW010000242.1:0-41000 GCA_036506975.1 Casimicrobiaceae bacterium
CCGTTGCCGCAACACCTGGCGCACCGACAGGATCGTCTCGCCGCCGATCTCGTGATTGGCCGGGATCGCATTGACGAAAAGCTGGATCTTCTGCGGCGTGTCGAGTCGCCTCAGGATCGCAAATTCGGCGCGCGTGAGCCCCAGATCTTCGCGGCGGGCGCTCTTCCGGTGCGTGCTGGCAGCCATGCGTCGATATAATAGCGTAGACGCGTGGTGCACGGCGCTTGCGACGCCTCGACAAAGCTGGGTACGATGCACCCTTGCCCGGTCGGGCGATCGGGTGGCACGGCGCAACGGCACAAGACCGTACGCGCAACGATCCCTGTCGCGAACACATTTATTGGAGGAAATCGACCATGACCATCACCCAGCGCGACACCAGTAACCGCGGAAGGCGTTCGTTGCGCTCCTTCGCGGTTGCGGCGCTTGGCTGCGCGTCGCTGCTCATCGCCGCGTCGCCCGCATTCGCGCAACTCGAGGTCAAGCTCGGCCACGTCGGGGAACCAGGCTCGCTGTTCCAGCAAAGTGCAGACGAATTCGCGAAGCGCGCCAACGCCAAGCTCGCGGGCAAAGCCAAGGTCGTGACGTTCGGCTCGAGCCAACTCGGTGGCGACAAGGAGCTGCTGCAGAAGCTCAAGCTGGGCACGGTCGACATGGCGTTGCCTTCGACGGTGATGAGCTCGGAAGTCGACCTGTTCGGAATATTCGAGATGCCGTACATCGTCAAGGACCGCGCGCACATGAGCCGCATCGAAAAGGAGATCTTCTGGCCGAAGCTCGAGCCCGCGGCGGAAAAGAAGGGGCTTAAGGTGCTGGCGGTGTGGGAGAACGGCATCCGCCACATCACCAACAGCAAGCGCCCGATCAAGCTACCGGCCGATCTCAAGGGCATCAAACTGCGCGTGCCGGAAGGCGTGTGGCGGGTCAAGATGTTCCAGGCCTACGGCGCGAATCCCAGCCCGATGAAGTTCTCCGAATTGTTCACCGCGCTGCAGACCGGCGTCATGGACGGCCAGGAGAATCCGTTCACGCAGATCTATTCGGCCAAGCTGCAGGAGGTGCAGAAGTATCTGTCGCTGTCCGGGCACGTCTACACGCCGGCGTATCTCACCGTAGGCATGACGCACTGGAACACGCTTCCGGCCGACGTGCGCAAGACTCTCGAGGACACGGCGAAGGAGACGCAGGCGTTCGTGTATGAAGCGGCCGCGAAGGACGACACGGCCCTGCTCGACAAACTCAAGCAGGCCGGGATGCAGGTGAACGAGGTCGACAAGGAAGCCTTCGTTGCCGCGAGCAAGCCGATCTACGAAGAATTCGGCAAGGAAGTCCCGGGGGCGAAGGAGTTGATCGACCGCGCCGTCGCACTGCGGCAGTGAGCGCAGAAGGGGAGCATGGCAACGGCGGCGCGATGAAGCGTTTCCGCGAGCGCTACGGCCGTCTCCTCGAGTGGGTCGTCGTCGCGCTGATGGTGGTGCTCGCGACGGAAGTGACACTCGGCGTCGTCTTCCGTTTCATCGGCCGGTCGCTGATCTGGTACGACGAAGTAGCGTCGGTGCTGCTCGCGTGGCTCACGTTCTACGGGTCGGCGCTCGCCTCGGTCAAGCGGGCGCATATCGGCTGCCCGGAGCTCGTCGACAGGATGCCTTGGCGCGCGCGGCGCGCGGTGAACATCGGCGCGCAGGTGCTGGTGATCGCGTTCTTCGCGCTGCTGGGCGGCGTGGGCGTCTGGATCACGCCGATTCTCTCCACTGATACGCTGGTGAGCCTGCCCTGGATTCCGATGAGTGTGGTGCAGTCGGTGATTCCGATTGCCGCGGCGCTGATCATCGTCGCCGAGTTCACACACCTGGTGGACCTCATCGCCGCCAAGCGACCTCCGCCGCAAGCCGGCGGCGTCGCGCTTGCCGACGGCACTCAGTAGGAGCCTGTCGGGCTTGCTCTCACGTATGCGTTGCTGGCCAAACGGCGATGAATGCAAGGCGCTCGGCGCAGCGAAAGCTGAAGCCTATTCGCAAGCCGAGCAACGCCGCAGGCGCGCCGTTTGGCCGCAACCCGAAGGGACGGGGGCGCTTTGGGGGCATTCCGTTGTTGCCGGCCGCTGGCAGTGGGTTGGCACTGCGGCGCGGCCGGCGCCTAGGACTGCCACCCAAAGCACCTCCGTCGCATACGCGACAGCAAGCCCGACAGGCTCCTAGCCCCGGAACGGATCGCGATGAGCCTGATGCTGCTCCTCTTTGGCGCCGTGCTGGTGCTGGTCGTGCTCAACGTGCCGATCGCGGCGTCGCTGGGCATCGTCGCGGTCACGGCGATGGTGACGAGCCACGGCTGGGGCATCCTGCCGAACGTGGCGATCGTCGCGTACAACGGCGCGACGAGTTTTCCGCTGCTGGCGATTCCGCTCTTCATCCTCGCCGGCGCGATCATGAACGCGTCGGGCATCTCGCGCAGACTGATCGCATTTGCATCGTCGCTGTTCGGCTGGGCGCGCGGCGGGCTTGCGCACGTGTCGATCGGAGCGTCGATGTTCTTCGCGGAGATCTCCGGCTCCGCCGTCGCCGATGTCGCCGCATTGGGATCGATCCTCATCCCGGGCATGAAGGCCAAGGGCTATCCCGCGCCGCTGGCGGCAGCGGTGTGTTCGTCGGCGGCGACGCTGGCGGTGATCATTCCGCCGTCGATTCCGATGATCCTCTACGCGGTCATGGCGGAGACCTCCGTCGTGCAGCTCTTCGTCGCCGGCATCGTGCCCGGCATCATCGGCGGCTTCGGGCTGATGGGCATGGCCTACTGGTTCGCGCGCCGCTACAACCTGCCGCGCGAGGAGGCATTCTCGCTCAAGCGTGTCGCCAGCACGGCGCGCGACGCGCTGTGGGCGTTCCTGCTGCCGATCATCATCCTCGGCGGCATCTTCGGCGGCGTGGTGACCGCGACCGAGGGCGCGGCGCTCGCGGTCGTCGCGGCCATCGTTGTCGGCTTTTTGATCTACCGCGAGCTCGACGTCGCGCAGCTCAGGCAGGCGGTGATCGACGGCGTCGTGCAGACCGCGGTGGTGATGCTGCTGGTGGCGACCAGTGCGCTGCTCGGCACGTATCTCACCGAGGTGCAGGCGCCGCAGCAACTCGCCCAGGCGGTGACGCAGCTAACGCAGAACAAGTGGGCCGTGCTGGCGCTGCTCAATCTGCTGTTCCTGTTGCTCGGCATGTTCCTGCATTCTGCCGCCGCCATCATCCTTGTCGTGCCGGTCGTCATGCCGCTGGTCAAGGCGGCCGGCATCGATCCGGTCCATTTCGGATTGATCGTCACCATCAATCTCGGCATCGGCCAGCAGACGCCGCCGGTCGCGAGCGTATTGATGGTCGCGAGCGCCATCGCCAAGGTGTCGATCTGGGAAGTCACGCGCGTGAATGTCTGGTTCATCGGTGTGCTACTCGCCGTGCTGCTCTTGGTGACGTACGTGCCGGTGACCGGGATAGGGCTCGTGGAACTGTTCTATCGGTAGGAGCTCCGGAATGACCACAGAACTCGTCCAAGTTCTGCACGACGCTGCCATCGCGACCGTCGTGCTCAACCGTCCCGACAAGCTCAATGCGCTGACCAAGGCGATGTGGCAGGCGCTGGGCGATGCGATCGATACGCTCTCGGCCGACGACAGCCTGCGCTGCATTATCCTGCGCGGCGCGGGCGAAAAGGCGTTTTCGCCCGGCAATGATATCGCCGAGTTCGCGACCGAGCGCGCTAACAAGGCACAGGCGATCGCCTACGGGCACGCGATGCACGCGACCGCGAAAGCGCTCGCCGATTGCCGCCATCCGCTGATCGCGCAGATTCACGGAGTCTGTGTCGGCGGAGGGCTCGAGATCGCGGCGCTCTGCGATCTGCGCATCTGTGGCGTGTCTTCGCGCTTTGGCGCGCCGATCAAGAACCTGGGGCTGACGATGGCCTATCCCGAAATGGCGCCGCTGGTGCGCCTCGTCGGCGCCGCCGTCGCGCTCGAGATCTTGCTCGAGGGTCGCATTTTCGACGCCGCAGAAGCGAAGGAGAAGGGCCTGGTCACACGTGTCGTGTCCGATGGCGAAGTCGCCGCCGAGACACGGGCGAGCGCCGAGCGCATCGCCGAAGGCGCGCCGCTGGTCGCGCGCTGGCACAAGAAATTCGCGCGCCGGCTCGCTGATCCGCGGCCGCTCACCGCTGCCGAAGCCGACGAATGCTTCGACTGCTTCGATACCGACGACTTCCGCATCGGCTATGCAGCCTTCCTCGCCAAGAAGAAACCGGTATTCGTTGGGCGATGAGCGCGCCGGGCGAAGCCAGGCCCGCAGGGCGCGTCGGCGCGCGAGTCGCCGTAGGCCGACGCTGCGCCGGTCGTGATGTTCGATGCTGACGAAGAGGCCGGGATGAGCGCGCCGAGCGAAGCAAAGAAGATTCCGCCGCATCCCGGCCCGCTCGCCGGCATGCGCGTGCTCGAGCTGGCGCAGATCATGGCCGGGCCCACCTGCGGGATGATGCTCGCCGACATGGGCGCCGACGTCGTCAAGGTTGAAAAACTGCCCGGCGGCGACGACGCGCGCGGCTATCGCGAGCCGCGCATCAACGGCGTGTCCGCGCCGTTCCTGATCATGAACCGCAACAAGCGTGGGCTAGCGCTCGATCTCAAGCATCCCAGGGGCCGCGACATCCTGCTGCGCCTCGTCGAGACCGCCGACGTCCTCACCGAGAATTTTCGGCGCGGCACGCTGGAAAAATTCGGCCTGGGCTACGACGTGCTTTCCCAGACGAATCCGAGACTGATCTACTGTGCGGTATCGGGCTATGGCCGGAGCGGACCCTTGGGCGACAAAGGCGGCTTCGACCTGATCGCGCAGGGATTCGCAGGCCTGATGTCGATCACGGGCGAACCGGGCCGCGCGCCGGTGAAGACCGGCAATCCGGTCGCCGATATCAACGCCGGCATCCTCGCGGCCGCGGGCATCGCGGCTGCCTACGCGCACAAGCTCAAGACCGGGCAAGGCCAGGTCGTCGACACGTCGCTGATGGAAGCGGCGCTACAGCAGACGTATTGGCAGGCTGCGATCTATTTTGCGACCGGCGAGTCGCCCGGTCCAAGCGGCTCGGCGCACGTGCTCACCGCGCCTTACCAGGCGTTTCGCGCCAGCGACGGCTGGATCAACATCGGCGGCGCCAACGAGGCGAACTGGGAACGCATCGCCCAAGTGCTCGGTCATCCCGAGTGGTGCGGCGATCCGCGTTTCGCGACCAATTCGGCGCGGATGGAGAACCTAGATGCACTCGCGGCACTGATGGATGCGGTGCTGGTCACGCGCACCAAGCAGGAGTGGATACTGGCCTTCGACGCGGCGGGTGTGCCTGTCGGCCCGGTGCACAGCATGGGCGAGGCGCTGACCCATCCCCAGACTCTGGCGCGCGGCATGGTTGTCGATCTTGTCCACCCCGAGGCCGGCGAAACCCGCGCTCTCGGTTGCCCACTCCATTTCTCGGCAACACCGACGCGCATCGACCGCCCGGCGCCGCGGCTCGGCGAACATACGCGCGAGGTGCTGCGCGAGTGCGGCTACTCGGAGGCCGAGGTTGAAGCCTTCGTCGACGAAGGTGTCGTGGCCGTTGCGAGCTAGCGAAGCGCCGTGAATCGGGAAGCTCCCGGCATTATTCGGGCAGCTGCATCGCGGTACAATTGCTGATGTCGATGCAGTGTCGGGCTTGATGCGCGAGGATGCGCCAAACCAGCCGTCAAATGTAGCGGCACGCCGCGCCTGTAATCGATGCAACCTGTCGTCATCTTCCGCTTCTCGCCGACCGAAGGTCCCGGCCATTTCGGCGAATGGCTGGACGCGCACGGACTGCCCTGCCGGCTCTTGGCGCTCGACGAGGGCGAACCGGTCCCCGCCGATCCGCGTGCGTTCTCCGGCATCGCGATGATGGGTGGACCGATGAGCGCGAACGACGACTTGCCGTGGAATGCGTCATTGCTCGAGCTGCTGCGCGACGCGGTCGCAGCCGACGTGCCCGTCCTCGGCCATTGCCTGGGCGGTCAACTCTTCGCCAAGGCGCTCGGCGCGCCGGTCACGCGCACCGCGGTGCCCGAAATCGGCTGGGGCAAGGTGAACGTGCTCGCGGCCGACAGCGCGGATCAATGGTTTGGTGGCCGCGATGACTTCTCGACCTTCCAGTGGCATTACGACATTTTCGGATTACCGCCGGGCGCGGCGCGTGTGCTGACCAACGCCTACAATCCCGATCAGGCGTACACGCTGGGCAAGCACATCGGCTTCCAGTGCCACATCGAGATGACCCGGCCGATGGTCGAGACCTGGTGCCGCGCCGGAGCCTCCGAATTGCCCGCGCAATCGACCGGTCCGACGCAGAGCAGGGCCGACATCTTTGCCGATCTCGATCGACGGCTCGCGGCGCTGTCGCGTGTCGCCGACGATGTCTACGCGCATTGGGCGAAAGGGCTCGTCCGCTGATGTCATCGATCCGTCCGCTTTCGGATCATCTGATCAACCAGATCGCCGCCGGCGAGGTGGTCGAGCGGCCCGCGGCGGCGCTGAAGGAGTTGCTGGAAAATAGCCTCGACGCCGGCGCGCGCTCGGTCGATATCGATCTGGCCGGCGGCGGCATCAAGTTGATCCGCGTCGCCGATGACGGCGCCGGCATCGAGCGCGAGGATCTCGCGCTCGCGCTCGCACGGCACGCGACGTCCAAGATCGCGACCCCGGCCGATCTCGAGGCGATCGCGACGCTCGGCTTTCGCGGTGAAGCGCTCGCCTCGATCGCCGCGGTGTCGCGGTTGAGCCTCACTTCGCGTTCGCAGGACAAGCCGCACGCGTGGCGCATCGAGGTCGACGGCGGCGAGGTCGGCGTGCCGCAGCCAGCCGCGCTCGCGACGGGAACCACGGTGACCGTCCAGGAGCTCTACTTCAACACGCCGGCGCGGCGCAAGTTCCTGCGTACCGACGGCACCGAATACGGCCATTGCGAGGAAGCGTTTCGCCGCGTCGCACTGTCGCATCCCGACGTCGGGTTCACGTTGAGCCACAACGGCAACGTGCGCTATCGGCTGCTGGGCGGCGGCCGCCGCGCGCGCGTCGATGCGCTGCTGGGCGATGCCTTCGGACCGCAGGCCGCGACGGTCGACGTCGTGGGCCCGGGCCTGGCACTCGCCGGCTGGGCGGTGCGACCCGCGTACGCGACCGCCGCGCGAGACGTGCAGTATCTGTTCGTGAACGGGCGCTTCGTGCGCGACCGCGTGCTGACGCACGCGCTGCGCGAGGCCTATCGCGACGTCTTGCACAACGATCGACAGCCCACTTATGCGCTCTGGCTCGTGATCGAGCCGAGGCAGGTCGACGTCAACGTGCATCCGACCAAGATCGAGGTGCGCTTCCGTGAAAGCGGTGCGGTGCATCAATTCGTGCGTCACGCCGTGGAAAAGGCGCTCGCGATGACCGCGGCTGACCAGCCCGCTGTTTCGGCGGCGGAGCGCCTCGGCGTCGCCGCGGCACGGACGCCGCCGCTCATGCCGCAGCGCGAGGCGCGCGCGCCCTTCGCTTCCCCGGCGCAATCGGCAATCGCGCTTGCGGCGGCCGAGCCTGCGGCGTTCTACGCGCGGCTGTTCGGCGAGCGCGCACCGATTGTCCGCGACGGCGGTCCCGATCTTCCCAACGACGATGAGCATCCGCTGGGTTTCGCGCTTGCGCAGCTCCACGGTGTCTACGTCCTGGCGCAGAACCGCGATGGGCTCGTGCTCATCGACATGCACGCCGCGCACGAGCGCATCCTGTACGAGCGGCTGAAAACTGCGCTCGATCGTGCGCTGCCGATGCAACCGTTGCTGGTGCCGGTGACGTTTGCCGCCGATCCGCTCGACGTCGCGACCGCGGAAGAAAACTCCGGCGTGCTGGCCTCGCTCGGCTTCTCGGTCTCGGCGCTGGGTCCGGGAACGCTCGCGGTGCGCGGAATCCCCGCGCTGCTGCGCGACGCCGATGCGGTCGTCCTTGCCCGCGCCGTGCTTGCCGACCTGCGCGAATACGGCGCCAGCCGCGTGTTGACCGCGCAGCGAGACGAGCTCCTGTCGACCATGGCCTGCCACGGCGCGGTGCGCGCGCACCGCAGCTTGACCGTGCCGGAGATGAACGCGCTACTGCGTGAAATGGAAGCGACCGAACGCGCCGGACAATGCAACCACGGCCGCCCGACCTGGTACCAGCTCACGCTCGCGGATCTGGATCGCCTGTTCATGCGCGGAAGGTGATGCGCTCTTCGTAGGTGCGAATTCATTCGCACGCAGCGATGGAGCGGAGCGCCGCGGCCGAATGAATTCGGCCCTACGAACAGGTCAACCTGCCCACGTCATGATCCCCGCCATCTTGCTCATGGGCCCGACGGCAGCGGGCAAGAGTGCTTGGGCGGTCGCGCTCGCGGAGCGCTTCGGCGGCGAGATCGTCAGCGTCGACTCGGCGCAGATCTACCGTGGCATGGATATCGGAACCGCCAAGCCGGACGGGGCGCTACGCGGGCGCATCGCGCATCACCTGCTCGACGTCATCGATCCGACGGAGGCTTATTCCGCGGCGACGTTCGCGCGCGATGCGGTCCGGGCGATCGCGGACATCCGCAGCCGCGGCCGCGTGCCGATTGTCTCCGGCGGCACGATGCTCTACTTCAAGGCGCTCGCCGAAGGCCTGTCCACATTGCCTGCCGCCGATTGGAAGCTGCGGGCGGAAATCGATGCCCGTGCCGCGCGTGAAGGTTGGCCCGCGCTGCATGCGGAGCTTGCACGAGTCGATCCCCAAACTGCGGCGCGATTGAAACCGACCGACGCGCAGCGGATTCAGCGCGCGCTCGAGGTCTGGCAGCTCGCCGGCGCGCCGCTCTCGGCGCTGCAGGGCCGCCGCGCGCGCTCGGGCGATGCGCTCGGCCCCACGTTGCGCATCGCGCTCGTTCCGTCCGATCGCGCCCGCCTGCATGAGGCGATTGCACGGCGCTTCGACGCCATGCTCGCCGCTGGGCTGGTCGACGAAGTTTCCGGACTGCGGCGCCGCTACGCGCTGACGCCCGACCTCCCCTCGATGCGCTGCGTCGGTTACCGGCAGGCCTGGTCCT
The DNA here is from genome assembly GCA_036506975.1 of Casimicrobiaceae bacterium. GTDB lineage: Bacteria > Pseudomonadota > Gammaproteobacteria > Burkholderiales > Casimicrobiaceae > PALSA-1003. The sequence continues at coordinate 9,124 of DASXQW010000242.1, forward strand.
ACCTCGAAGGAGTGATCGATCGCGCGGCGCTGCGCGCGCGAGGGATAGCGGCGACGCGGCAGCTCGCCAAGCGCCAGTTCACTTGGCTCCGCGCGACTGCGGCCGAGGAGCTCGATTCTTACGCGGACGATGCTTTCGATGCGCTGCTCCGGCGAGCCGATCGCGCGCTGGTTGGAGGGCGTCGGCGGACCGAAGAGGATTCGGCCTAAGAACCTGCTTACGCAGCCGCGGCGATCGCGGTCGCGTAGAACGCGATCCGGTTCTTGCCCGCGCGCTTCGCCGCATACATCGCCGCATCGGCGGCCGCGATTAATCCCTGCAGGTCGGTCGCGTCCTCGGGGAAGAAGGCGATGCCGACGCTGGCGCCGAGCTGGCGATCGGAAAGCGCCGGCCGGTTCGGGTCACTGAGCGCGTGCAAGAGGCGTTGCGCCAGCTGCGCGAGCTCGTGTCCGTCCTTCGCATTGGGCGCCATCAAGGCGAACTCGTCGCCGCCCAGGCGACCCAGCAGGTCCGATTCGCGCACGGTTTGCCGGAAGCGGCGCGCGATCTCGATCAGCAGCGCATCGCCGGTGTTGTGGCCGTGCCGGTCGTTGACGGCCTTGAATCCGTCGAGATCGAGGAACAGCAGACCGAGCTGCGTTCCGTCGCGGCGCGCCTGAGCGAGCGCGTACGCCAGCCATTGCTCGAAAAAGCGCCGGTTCGGCAGCTCGGTCAGCGGATCGTGATTGGCTTGTTCCTCGACGCGTGCTGCCAGTTGTCGGCGTTCGCGCAGCTCCCAGGCGATGACCAGATAGGCGACAATCGACAGTCCGGCGACGACGACGCCTGTCAGCAGCACGCCCACCAGCGTATTGGACGAACGCTGCGCGGAGCTCGCGAGCTCGGCGCTGACCTGTGCGTGCAACAGCCTCTGGATCTCCGCGATCTGAATGCGGATCTCCCGCATCCCCAGCGCCGCGTCTTCGGTGTTGAACACGCGCAACGCCGCTTCGGGGCTGTCTTCGCGGCGTAGCTCGATCGTATGCTGAAACGCCGCCAGCTTGAAGCGAAGCAGCGAATCCACTTTCCAGAAGAGCTGCAACGCTTCCGGTTGCTCGGCGAGGAGCTCGCGCGCTTCCGCGATCTGTCCTCCGATGTCATCGAGGGCGCGCGCGTAGGGGCCAAGGTAATCCTCGCGGCCGGTCAGCAGATAGCCGCGTTGCCCCGACTCCGCGCCGCGAAGCGACAACTCGACCGCGAGCAGCGCGCGCTCGGTGTCGCGCAGGCGATCCGCCTTTGCGTCGGCGGCAAGGTAGGCGCGGCCGCTCTCGACCGCGAACCATCCGGCGCCGAGCAGCAGCGAGCCGCCGGCGACGAAGGCAAGCAGGATTTTCTTCTCGAGAGAAAGCACGCGCATCGACCTTGCGCGGCCTGGTTACGCAGACCGCAAGCTTATCTATCAAGCAATCTTCACGCCACCTATTGCGCTGGAGCGCGTTTAACGCTAGTTTTCAATGTTCCAGCAACTTTCTGCCGCCGCGGCCGCCATGCCTCAACTGACGCTCTACGACAAGCTCTGGAGCTCCCACGTCGTCCGCATCGAGTCTGACGGTACGACCCTCCTGTACATCGATCGCCATCTGGTGCACGAAGTAACGAGCCCGCAGGCCTTCGAGGGCCTGAGGCTCGCCGGCCGCAAGCCTTGGCGTCTCGAGTCGGTTATCGCCACCGCCGACCACAATACGCCGACGACGCACTGGGACCAGGGCATCACCGATCCGACTTCCCGCGTGCAGGTCGACGCGCTCGACGCCAACATGCGCCAGTATCGCGTCAAGGCGTACTTTCCGTTCCGCGATGCGCGCCAAGGGATCGTCCACGTGATCGGGCCCGAGCAGGGCGCGACCTTGCCGGGCATGACGGTCGTCTGCGGCGACTCGCATACGAGCACGCACGGCGCCTTCGGCTGTCTCGCCTTTGGCATCGGCACCTCGGAAGTCGAGCACGTGCTGGCGACCCAGTGCCTGCTCACCCAGAAGGCGAAATCGATGCGGGTGCGGGTCGAGGGCGTACTGCCATTCGGCTGCAGCGCCAAAGACGTCGTGCTGGCGATCATCGGCAAGATTGGCACCGCGGGCGGCACCGGCCATGCGATCGAGTTCGACGGTCCGGTCATCCGTGCGCTGACGATGGAAGGCCGGATGACCGTGTGCAACATGTCGATCGAGGCCGGCGCACGCGCGGGCATGGTCGCGGTCGATGACACCACGATCGATTACCTCAAGGGCCGGCCGTTTGCGCCCAAGGGCGAGCTGTGGGATCGCGCGGTGCGGCACTGGCGCACGCTTCGCTCCGACCCCGGCGCGAAATTTGACCGCGAAGTCACGCTGGACGCGAGCGCGATCGCGCCGCAGGTGACTTGGGGCACGTCGCCGGAGATGGTGACGACGATCGAGGGCCGCGTTCCGGACCCGGAGAAGGAACGCGACCCCGGCCGGCGCGAGAGCATGGAGCGCGCGCTGACCTACATGGGTCTCGAGCCGAACACCGCCATGACCGACATCGCGATCGATAAGGTATTCATCGGCTCGTGCACGAATTCGCGCATCGAGGATCTGCGCGCCGCCGCGTCGATCGTCCGCGGCCGCCACAAAGCCGACAACGTCAAGCTGGCGCTGGTCGTTCCGGGATCGGGACCGGTGAAGGCGCAAGCCGAGCGCGAAGGCCTGGACCGCGTCTTCACCGCTGCAGGCTTCGAATGGAGGCAGCCGGGATGCTCGATGTGCCTCGGCATGAACGACGACCGGCTCGGCCCCGGCGAGCGTTGCGCGTCCACCTCGAATCGCAATTTCGAAGGCCGCCAGGGTCCGGGCGGCCGCACGCACCTGGTCAGCCCGACGATGGCGGCAGCGGCCGCGATCGCGGGGCATTTCGTCGACGTTCGTCGACTCGCGTAAGGGAAGGAGTCATCATGGCAAGAAAGCTCGTTGCATTGCTGTCGCTCTTCGGCGTGGCGTTCGCGCTCGCCGCCTGCAATACGGTCGAAGGTGCCGGCAAGGACGTCAAAGCCACCGGGACGGCCATCGAAAAGGCGGCGGACAGAAACAAGACGTACTAGGTTTCTTAGGCATCAAATGCAGCCGTTCCGCGTGCTGACCGGGCTGGTGGCGCCGCTCGATCGCGCCAACGTCGACACCGACGCCATTATTCCCAAGCAGTTCCTGAAGTCGATCGCGCGCTCCGGTTTCGGCCCGAACCTCTTCGACGCCTGGCGCTATCTCGATCGCGGCGAGCCGGGAACCGATACTGCGCAGCGGGCGCAGAACCCGGACTTCGTGCTCAATCAGCCGCGCTATCAGGGGGCGCAAATTCTGCTGGCGCGGCGAAACTTCGGCTGCGGCAGCTCGCGTGAGCACGCCCCCTGGGCGCTCGCCGACTACGGCTTCCGCGCTCTGATCGCGCCGTCGTTCGCCGACATCTTCTTCAACAATTGTTGCAAGAACGGGCTGCTGCCGATCGTGCTCTCGGAGAGCGAGGTCGACCGGCTGTTCCACGACACGGCGGCGTTCCCGGGTTTCATGCTTACGATCGATCTCGAGCGGCAAACGGTAGCGACCGTCGATGGCGCCACGGTTTTTGCCTTCGAAGTGGAGCCTTTCCGCAAGCACTGCCTCTTGAACGGCTTGGACGATATCGGGCTCACGCTGCAGCACGCAGACGAAATTCGCTCATTCGAAGCGAACCATCTCGCCGAGCAGCCGTGGCTCGCCTGAGGTGAAGATCGCGCTCCTACCGGGCGACGGCATCGGGCCTGAGATCGTCGCCGAGGCGGCAAAGCTACTCGAGCGCCTGCGCCACGAGGGCCTGCCGATCGAAACCGAAACCGCTCCGATCGGAGGCGCAGGGTACGATGCGGCCGGACAGCCGCTCCCCGATGCGACGCTCAAGCTCGCGCAAGCCGCAGACGCCGCCGTCATGGGTGCGGTCGGCGGCCCGAAGTACGACGCGCTTCCGCGCCACCTGCGGCCCGAGCAGGGCCTGCTCGCGATCCGCAAGTCGCTGGGACTCTTCGCCAATCTCCGTCCGGCGCGGCTTCATCCCGAGCTCGCCACCGCGTCGACGCTGAAGCCCGAGGCTGTCGCCGGCCTCGATCTCATGATCGTGCGCGAGCTGACCGGCGACATCTATTTCGGCGCGCCGCGCGGGCGGCGCACCAACGCCGCGGGCGAGGCGGAAGGCTTCGACACCATGCTCTACAGTGAACCGGAGATCCGTCGTATTGCACGGGTCGGATTCGATATCGCGCGCAAGCGCAAGCGCAAGCTCTGTTCGGTCGACAAGGCCAATGTGCTCGACACGTCGATCCTGTGGCGAGAAGTCGTGACCGCGGTCGGCGGGGATTACCCGGACGTGACCCTCTCGCATATGTATGTCGACAACGCGGCGATGCAACTCGTGCGCGAACCGAAGCAGTTCGACGTCATCGTCACCGGGAATCTGTTCGGCGACATTCTGTCCGACGAGGCGTCGATGCTCGCGGGATCGATCGGGATGCTGCCCTCAGCTTCGCTCGATGCGAGCGGCAAAGGCCTCTACGAGCCGATCCACGGCTCGGCGCCGGATATCGCGGGGCGGAATATGGCGAATCCGCTGGCGACGATTCTTTCTCTGGCGCTGCTGTTCCGCTACAGCTTCGCGCGGGACGACGTTGCGGAACGGATCGAGCGCGCGGTCAGGACGGTGCTCGCACAAGGACAGCGCACCGCCGATATCGCCGCACCCGGCGAGCGCGCGATCGGCACGCGCGAGATGGGCGATGCCGTCGCCGCAGTGCTATGAGAGTCGCGCAGCGACTCACGAAGTTCCCCTCCGTCCGAACTGTCGCGTCGAAGGCGCGCATAGCGTTCCTCTCTCCCTCGGGGAGAGGGGCCAGGGGTGAGGGCGGGGGGAGAGGGGCTAGGGGTGACGGTAGCAACGGCTTGCAAGACTGGAATCGAGAGCCATGAGTGCGTCCGGCCATCCCATCGTCGTCCGGCGCGCCGAGCCTGCGGATGCCGAGGCGATCCACGAAACTTTCCTTGGGCCGCGGGCGATCGCCGGCACGCTGCAATTGCCGTATCCTTCGGTAGAAGCTTGGCGCAAGCGGCTCGCCGAGGTCGCGCCCGATGACTACCTGCTCGTAGCGACGATCGCGAGCGAGGTCGTCGGCAACCTTGGCCTGCACGCGGCGGCGAAGTCGCCTCGGCGAAGGCACGTGGGCTACCTGGGCATGGCGGTGCGCGACGACAGGCAAGGGCGCGGCGTCGGCACTGCGCTGCTGCGGGCCGCCATTGAGCTTGCCGACGGCTGGCTCAACTATCAACGGCTCGAGCTGACTGTATACACGGACAACCTGGCGGCATTGCACCTTTATCGCAAATTCGGCTTTACGATCGAGGGCACTTGCCGGGCGTACGCGTTCCGCGATGGCACATACGTGGACGCCTATGCGATGGCGCGATTACACCCCGCGTTCAAGCTGATCGAGGTGACGGATTCCCATGAATGATCGAGTCGCAGTAAGGTCGGACGCATCCGGTGAGGCAACGAAGGAGAAACCGAGGATGCGAGTTGGGATGGTAGGCTGGCGCGGCATGGTCGGATCGGTGCTGATGCGGCGGATGCTCGAAGAGAACGACTTCGCGCTGATCGAGCCGGAATTCTTCACGACCTCGAACGTCGGGGGGGAAGGACCCGCGATCGGCCGGCCGGTCGGAGCGCTCAAGGATGCCCAGGACATCGCTGCGCTCGCGGCCCACGACGTGATCATCACCTGCCAGGGCGGCGAGTACACGACCGAGATCTATCCTGAGCTTCGCAAGTCCGGCTGGAGTGGATACTGGATCGACGCCGCCAAGACGCTGCGCATGCAGGACGATGCGGTCATCGTCCTCGATCCGGTCAATCGTCCGGTGATCGACGCCGCGCTTGCCAAGGGCATCCGAAATTACATCGGCGGCAACTGCACCGTAAGCCTCATGATGATGGCGCTGGCGGGATTGTTCCGGAATGACCTGATCGAGTGGATGACGTGCATGACGTATCAATCGGCCTCCGGAGCCGGAGCACAGAACATGCGCGAGTTGCTCCAGCAGATGGGCGAGGCCCACCTCGCGGCGAAGAATCTGCTCGACGATCCCGCCTCCGCTATTCTCGACATCGATCGCGAGGTCGCCGGGATCCTGCGCGACGAGCGCTTTCCGACCGAGCATACGGGCGTTCCGCTCGCAGGCAGTCTCATTCCCTGGATCGACAAGGATCTCGGCAATGGCATGAGCCTCGAGGAGCTGAAAGGCGGTGCGGAGACCAACAAGATTCTCGGCCGCTCGCCACATAACGCCATCGTCGTCGAGTCGTTCTGTGTCCGCATCGGAGCGATGCGCTGCCACAGCCAGGCGTTGACGATCAAGCTCAGGCGCGATATCGCGCTCACCGAAGTCGAGCGCATGCTCGCTGCCGGCAACCCGTGGGTCCGCGTCGTTCCCAACACGCGCGAAGAGAGCATCAAACGGCTGACACCCGCGGCGGTCACCGGCACCATGGAAGTGCCAGTGGGACGGTTGCGGAAATTGGCAATGGGCCCCGAATACCTCGGTGCGTTCACCGTCGGCGATCAGTTGCTCTGGGGCGCGGCCGAACCGTTGCGCCGCATGCTTCGCATTCTGTTGCGGCGTTGAACCGCTCGCCGCTCGCGCGAGGCCGGTGTTCGTTTTCGGTCCATCGAGGCCGGCATCTCTGACTGCCGCCGCTTTCGGTCAATTTTATGCCTGAAAGCTAAGCAGCCGGTGGCGCGGGAACGTGGCGCGACGCGGTTACAACAGCTGCAGGCGCCTCTTGGGGATCATGGTCAGTCCACAACATCTTGTACTCCGATCCCCGCGCCGTCCCATCGGTGGGGTTGAAGTACGATCTCCGGCAATCCACGGTGAATGCCCGCCAACGATAGCTTTGCGGCGAAAAATCAAGCTAATACCGAGGTTTAGCTTGCACCGCTAACTCCATGATGTTAAGTTAGCTTAGCTAATAAGCTTTCTGAGGTCGGCATGCGAGCGAAACCCTTGATCACTTGGGGCCTGCTGGCGAGCCTCACGGCGCTCCCGATGTCGGCGCTCGCGCTGGGCTTGGGCAGACTCAGTTTGGATTCCGGCCTCGGCCAGCCGCTGTCGGCTCGCGTCGAGTTGACTGCTGCGCAGAAGGACGAGCTCGATTCGCTCGTGGCGAAGGTCGCCGACCTTTCGATCTATCGCGACAATAACGTGCAATACCCTCCGGCCCTGTCGCGCGCTCGCGTCACGGTCGAACAGAGCCCGAACAATCCGCCGTATCTGAAGGTCACCACCACGCAGGCGGTTAACGAGCCGTATCTCGATCTGATCGTCGAAGTAAACTGGGCGACCGGTCGTGTCATCCGCAATTACACGTTCCTGCTCGATCCACCGGGGATTGGAGTAGCGCAGGCGGTCGAACCGATTGCGCCGGTCCGCGCCGAAGCCGCTCCGGCGCGCGGTGCAAGAGGCCAGCGCCCTCTCCCAACGGCGGCGGGTTCTAAGGCCGGAGCAGGTGACACCTACACCGTGCGCCGCGGCGACACGCTGTCGAAGATCGCCAAGGAATACAAGCCCGAGAACGTCAGCCTCGAGCAAATGCTGGTCGCATTGTTCCGCAGCAATGAAAGCGCGTTCGACGGCAGGAACATGAACCGCTTGCGCGCTGGTCAAATCCTTACCGTCCCGCCGGTCGACCAGGCCGCGGCGACGACGCCGGCCGATGCGAAGCAAGTGGTGCGGGTGCAGGCCACCGACTGGCGTGCCTACCGCGATCGGCTTGCCGCCGCAGCGCCGACAACCGAAGCGGGCGAAAGGCGCCAGGCCGCGGGCGGCAAAATCACGACCGCAGTAGAGGAGAAGGGCGCCGCGGCGCAACCGGGCAAGGATCAGCTCAGAGTGTCGCGCGAAGCGAGCAAAGCCGCGGCCGCAGGCGCGGCGGCAGGCGCAGCGGTCGCCGAAGACGCCGCTGCGAAGGACCGAGCGCTGCGCGAAGCGAATGTACGCGTTGCCACGCTCGAGAAATCATTGCAGGACATGCAGAAAGCTGTCGAGCTCAAGAACCAGACGATGGCCGATCTGCAAAAGCAGGCTGATGCGGCCAAGGCAGCGAAAGCGCCGGAAGTGCCGAAGACCGAGCCGGCGAAGATCGCGACGGGCCCGGCGACGCCGCCGCAAGCTACAACGACTGCGCCAGCGGCGACCGCGCCCGCGGCGACCGCGCCGGCTCCGTCGACGGCGACTCGGGCCCCGACAGCCGTTCCTCCCGCGACAGTCACACCGCCGCCCGCTGTCGTGACGCCGCCACCCGCAGCGGTTCCACCGACGAAGGCGCCCGAAGCCAAGGCCCCAGAAACCAAAGCTCCGGAAGCTAAGCCGCCGGAGAGCAAAGCAGCCGAGACCAAGGCGCCAGAAACCAAGACCGTGGCGACGCCAGCCAAGGCGCCCAAGGCCGCGCCGCCGCCCGAGCCTTCCTTCCTGGACGAGCTCATCGGCAATACGCCGACCTGGGCGATCGGCGCCGGCGCGCTCGGCATTCTGGCGTTGATCGCCGGCCTCGTCGCCGCGCGCCGACGCAAGACCACCAAGTTTGAAGACAGCATCATTTCGGGAACCGATATCAAGACCAATACGGTGTTCGGCTCGACCGGCGGCGGCGTCGTAAACACCGGTGACAATTCGCTGGCGAGCGATTTCAGCCGCGAAGGCCTGGGCAACATCGATACTGACGAAGTCGACCCGATCGCGGAAGCCGAGGTCTATCTCGCGTACGGTCGCGATGCGCAGGCCGAGGAAATCCTGAAAGAGGCGCTCAAGAAAGATCCGCAGCGACAGGAGATCTATCTCAAGCTGCTCGAGATTCACGCGCAGCACAACAAGCCGTCCGCATTCGAGACCGTGGCAAGCGAGCTCTACTCGGTCTCGGGCGGACAAGGCGAAGTCTGGCAGAAGGCAATGGCGCTCGGTCGCCAGCTCGATCCGAACAATCCGTTGTTTGCGGAAGCCAGCGGTACGGCAGCCTTCGCGGCGGCAGCCGCCGGGGATACCGAGCACGCCGCGCCGATAGTGGAAGGCGACAGCGAGCTCTCGATCGTGCCTCCGCGCGCCGAAGCGCAGGCTTTGGCGACACCGCCCTGGCCCAAGGCCGACAAAGGCATCGATTTCACGCTCGACGAGGATATTTCGCTTTCGCCGACATCCGGCGTTGCTCCCGAAGCGAAGACCCCGGCGGCGATTCTCGCGGGCGCGGAAAAGGAAGTGGCGAAGTCGACACGCACGACCGACACAGGCGCGGCGAAGAGCGCTGCGGCGTCAGGCTCTGCAGCCGCTGCGGTCGCCGGCGCAGCGGCGTCGGCGAAAGCTGCCGAGGCGACGCCAGCACAGCGCGAAACCGTCTCGTTCGAGCCGGAATCGATTCCGAAATTCGACCTCGACTTCAATCTCGACGAACCGTCGAGGCCGGGTCCGATAATGCCCACGATCACCCCGGCGGCGCCGAAGCCCGCTGCGCCCAAGCCCGTCGCCGAGCCCGCACTCGCGACCGCGGGTGCGCCGGCGCCGCAGCTCGCGCGCCCCGCCGCAGCGATCGAACTCGACAAGCTCGACCTCGCCTTCGATCCACAACGCTCGACATTCGAGGACCCGACGCCATCGGTGCTCGACGGACAGTGGCACGATGCGGCGACCAAGCTCGACCTCGCCAAGGCATATCAGGAAATGGGCGACGTCGAAGGCGCGCGCGAGATCCTGCAGGAAGTGCTGCATGAGGGCGACGACCAGCAGAAAGCGGAAGCGCAGGGGCTGCTGTCCAAGCTCGCCTGACGGAATACTGACCCTAAAGGACGGCGGCGCGAACAGCCGCCGTTTTTTTTCACGCATGCGCATCGCGCTCGGACTGGAATACGACGGCGCGCCGTTTCACGGCTGGCAATCGCAGGCCGACGGCAGTGGCGTGCAGGACGCCCTCGAGCGCGCGCTTGCTGCCATCGCCTGCGCGAGAACGCAAGCGGTGGCGGCCGGACGCACCGACGCGGGCGTACACGCGACGCTTCAAGTCGCCCATTTCGATACCGACGCCGTGCGGCCCGACACCGCGTGGCTGCGGGGGGCGAATGCGTTCCTGCCCAAGTCGATGGCTGTGCGCTGGGCAATCACAGTCGGCCCGGAGTTCCACGCGCGCTTCGCCGCCACGGGCCGCCACTACACGTATCTGCTGCTCGACCGCCCGGTACGCCCCGCGCTGCTCGACCACAGGGTCGGCTGGTACCATCGCCCCTTGGCGGTCGAAGCGATGCGTGACGCGGCGGCGCTGCTGCTTGGCAAGCATGACTTCTCGGCGTTTCGCGCCGCAGAGTGCCAGGCGAAATCGCCGACGAAGATGCTCGACCGCATCGACATCGCGCGCGAGGATGACATGATCCGCTTCGACTTTCATGCCGACGCTTTTCTGCAGCACATGGTGCGTAACGTGGTGGGTGCGCTGGTGTACGTCGGCAGCGGTCGTCAGGCGCCCAGCTGGATCGCCGAGCTCCTGCAAAGCCGGGATCGGACGCGCGGAGCGCCCACATTTGCCGCGTGCGGACTCTATCTGACCGGCATCGATTATCCGCAACACTGGAATCTGCCGCCAACCGTCGCTCCGCTATCCATTCCACGATGCTGAAGCCCGGCGCAGCGCGCACGCGCGTCAAGATCTGCGGCATCACGCGCGTCGAGGACGGCATCGCCGCCGCGCACGCGGGCGCCGACGCGATCGGCCTCGTCTTCTGGCCGGGGACGCCGCGCCGGGTCACCTTCGATCAGGCGCGCGCGATCGTCGCGGCGCTGCCGGCGTTCGTGACCGTCGTCGGACTGTTCGTCGATCCGCAACCGGAAGCGGTCGATGCGGCGCTTGCCGCGGTGCCGCTCGATCTCCTGCAATTCCACGGCGACGAGCGGCCGGAACTCTGCGCGAGCTTCGGCCGGCCGTACATCAAGGCGGTACCGGTCCGGCCTGAAGTCGATTTGTTACAATACGCGGCGCGTTTCGATGCCGCGCACGGGCTTCTCTTCGACGCGTTCGTCCCGGGCGGTTTGCCCGGTGGGACCGGGAAGCGCTTCGATTGGACCCAATTGCCGCCGCAGCTGACGGATCCGATGTCGCGACGACTGATCCTTTCCGGCGGGCTCACGCCGCAAAACGTCGCGGCGGCAGTGCGCCAGTTGCATCCCTGGGCGGTCGACGTCTCCAGCGGCGTCGAAGTCACCGAAGCCGACGGCGAGTCGCGCAAGGGGATCAAGAGCGCTGCGAAAATCGCCGCGTTCATCCGCGAGGTGCGTAGTGCAGATGGGTGATCTCTCATATAGCCTTCCCGACGAGCGCGGCCATTTCGGCCCGTACGGCGGCGTGTTCGTCGCCGAGACGCTGATCCACGCGCTCGACGAGTTGCGCGAACAGTACGCTCGTTACCGCCGCGATCCGGAGTTCATCGCGGAGTTCGAGAGCGAGCTCAAGCATTACGTCGGCCGGCCAAGTCCGATCTACCACGCCAGGCGCTGGTCGGAACGGCTCGGCGGCGCGCAGATCTACTTCAAGCGCGAGGATCTCAATCACACCGGTGCGCACAAGATCAATAACTGCATCGGCCAGGCGCTGCTCGCATGGCGCATGGCGAAGCCGCGCGTGATCGCCGAGACCGGTGCCGGGCAGCACGGTGTCGCGACCGCGACCGTCGCCGCGCGCTTCGGCATGGAATGCGTCGTGTACATGGGCTCCGAGGACATCGCGCGCCAGGCGCAGAACGTTTTCCGCATGAAGCTTCTCGGCGCGGAGGTGATCCCGGTCGAGTCGGGATCGAAGACGCTCAAGGATGCATTGAACGAGGCGATGCGCGACTGGGTGACCAATGTCGAGGACACGTTCTACATCATCGGCAGCGTCGCGGGGCCGCACCCGTACCCGATGATGGTGCGCGATTTCCAGAGCGTGATCGGCAAGGAATGCCTGACGCAGATGCCCGAGCTCGCCGGTCGCCAGCCCGATATCATCATCGCCTGCGTCGGCGGCGGTTCGAACGCGATGGGTATCTTCTATCCGTACCTCGCGCATGAAGCGGTCAAGCTCGTCGGCGTGGAGGCGGCGGGCGAGGGCATCGCCACGGGGCGGCACTCGGCATCATTGCTCGCAGGCCGTCCGGGCGTGCTGCACGGGAACCGGACGTATCTGCTGCAGAATGCCGACGGGCAGATCGCGCAGACGCACTCCGTTTCCGCCGGGTTGGATTATCCGGGCGTCGGTCCGGAGCATGCCTGGCTCAAGGACAGCGGCCGCGCCGAATACGTGTCGATCACCGACGACGAGGCGCTTGCGGCCTTCAACGAGTGCTGCCGCATCGAGGGCATCATCCCCGCGCTCGAATCGTGCCACGCGCTGGCGCATGCCGCGAAGCTCGCGCCGACGCTGCCGCGCGAAACGCTGCTGCTGGTCAACCTGTCCGGGCGCGGCGACAAGGACATGGCGACGGTCGCCGAGCGTTCGGGACTGAAGTTCTATTGTCGGCCGGACTGCGATCCTTCGCGGCGCTAGTGAACCGGATCGACAAAACGTTCGCAACGCTGCGCGCGGCTGGGCGCGTCGCGTTGATTCCGTACGTCACCGCGGGCGATCCGACGCCGGTAGTAACGGTGCCGTTGCTGCATGCACTCGTCGCCGCGGGTGCCGACGTCGTCGAGCTGGGCGTGCCGTTCTCCGACCCGATGGCCGACGGCCCCGTGATCCAGCGTGCTTCCGAGCGCGCCTTGGCGCAAGGCGTGTCCTTGCGCGACGTGCTCGACATGGTTGCCGCGTTCCGGAGCAAGGATGCAGCGACGCCGGTCGTGCTCATGGGCTATGCCAACCCGATCGAAGCGATGGGTGCCGCGGTGTTTGCAGCGCGCGCAAACGAGGCCGGCGTCGACGGGGTGATCGTCGTCGACTATCCGCCCGAGGAAGCAGGCGAGTTCGCGGCGCTGCTCGACGCGCTCGGACTCGCGCCGATCTTTCTCCTCTCGCCGACGACACCGGAGGCGCGCATCGTGGCGGTCGGCCGCATGGCGCGCGGCTATGTCTACTACGTCTCGCTCAAGGGAGTCACCGGCGCGGGGCATCTCGACACGGGCGAGGTCATCGCCAAGCTCGCCGAGATCCGCAAGCACGTCGCATTGCCTGTCGGCGTCGGGTTCGGTATCCGCGACGCGGCCAGCGCGCAGGCGATCGCCGCGCATGCCGACGCGGTCGTCATCGGCAGTCGCATCATTCAGGAAATCGAAGCGGGTCCGGCGAGCGAAGCGGGAGAGCGCGCCGCATCCTGGCTCGCGGCCATACGCGTTGCGGTCGATAAGGTCGCCAGGAGAGCGGCTTGACTTTAGCTCACTAGCCTCAGGGGAAACGCATGAGCTGGTTGCAAAAGCTCCTGCCGCCGCGGATCAAGGCGACGCCGGGCGTCAACAAGAAATCGATGCCCGAAGGGCTTTGGGTCAAGTGTCCTTCGTGCGAAGCGGTGCTCTATCGCACCGATCTGGAGAAAAACCTCAATGTCTGTCCGAAATGCGGCCACCACGGCCGCATTAACGCGCGCGAGCGCATCGAGCAGTTGCTCGACGCGGAAGCCCGCTACGAGATCGGCTCCGAGGTGGTGCCGGTCGACAGCCTGAAGTTCAAGGACACCAAGAAATATCCGGAACGTCTCGTGGCGGCGCTCGAGGAAACGGGCGAAACCGACGCGCTCGTCGTCATGCAAGGAAGCATCAAGTCGGTGCCGCTGGTGCTCGCGGTGTTCGAGTTCGATTTCATGGGCGGCTCGATGGGTTCGGTCGTCGGCGAGCGCTTCGTGCGCGGTGTGCGCGTCGCGTACGAGAACCAGGTATCCTTTGTCTGCATTACCTCGAGCGGCGGCGCGCGCATGCAAGAAGGGGTCAGCTCACTGTTCCAGATGGCCAAGACGACCGCGGTGCTGCAGGAGTTGACCAAGGCGCAGCTGCCTTTCGTCTCATTGCTGACCGATCCCACCATGGGCGGCGTATCGGCGAGCTTTGCCATGATCGGCGATATCGTGATCGCCGAGCCCGGCGCGTTGATCGGATTCGCCGGACCGCGCGTGATCGAGCAGACCGTGCGCGAGAAGTTGCCCGAAGGTTTTCAGCGCGCCGAGTTCCTGCTCGAAAAGGGTGCCATCGACATGATCGTCGATCGCCGTCAGCTCCGTGACGAGCTGCCGCGACTGCTTGCCCTTTTGCAGCGGCAACCGCTGCCGACGAGTTGACGCGCGACCGTTGCTCAGCTCCGTTCGTGGTGAGCCCGTTCGACAAGCTAAGGACAGGCTTGTCGAACCATGAACGGACCCGGTCAACTTGTTACCCGTTGTCCTTCGACATGCTCAGGGCGAACGGGTAACTTGCTGGTACGTTCCCTGGCCGCTGCGGTGATCGATGATGCCATTGCCGGACACCATCCGCGTCGGCTATGAGTCACCCGACTTCGCTTGCCGCGTGGCTCGCCTACCTCGAGACACTCCACCCGAAGGCGATCTCGCTCGGCCTCGAGCGCGTACGCGCGGTTCACGACAGGCTTGCGCTCGCACCCGCGTGCCCCGTAATCACGGTGACGGGCACCAACGGAAAGGGCTCGACGTCCGCCTTTCTCGAACGCATGCTTTCCGCAGGCGGGTATCGCGTCGGCCTGTATACATCGCCGCATCTGCTGCGCTACAACGAGCGCGTGCGCATTGCCGGCGCGGAGGCGATGGATGCCGAGCTCATCGCCGCGTTCGCTGCGGTCGAAGCGGTGCGGAAGGACATACCCCTCACGTACTTCGAATTTGGAACGCTCGCGGCGCTGTGGTTGTTCGCGCGCGTGCATACGGACGCTCTGGTGCTCGAAGTCGGCCTCGGGGGGCGCCTGGATGCGGTCAATATCGTCGACGCCGACGTGGCGATCGTCACGACCATCGCGATCGACCATACCGGCTACCTGGGGTTCACGCGCGATGACATCGGCCGAGAGAAAGCGGGCATTTTCCGCGCCGGCCGCGTCGCCGTCTGTGCCGATCCGGATCCACCGACTGCGCTCGTCGACCACGCGCGTGCGGTCGGCGCCGTTCTGCTTCGAATCGGCGTCGATTTTGGCTTCGTCGCAGAGGAGAGGCAATGGCGCTATTTCGGTCCCGGCGGAGCGCGCCATGGCCTGCCGTATCCCGCCCTGCGCGGCGTCTACCAGCTCGCCAATGCCGCGGCCGCGCTGACCGCGCTCGACGCGTTGCGTGCGCGCCTTCCGGTCGACATGGGCGCGGTGCGCGATGCGCTGGTCAGCATCGAATTGCCGGGCCGCTTCCAGGTGTTGCCTGGACGACCGGTAACGGTGCTCGACGTCGCCCATAATGCGCAGGCCGCGCGCGCGCTTGCCGACACGGTCGCGGCAATGGGTTTTCATCCGCGGACGCTGGCCGTCTTCGGCATCATGGCCGACAAGGACATCGACGCCGTGATCGCGGCGCTCAAGCCGCGTGTCGACCAGTGGCTCGTCGCGACGCTGCCGCCGCCGCGGGGCGCGACGGCCGTGCTGTTGCGCCGGCACCTCGAGCAGGCCGGAGTCGCTCCGGACGCAATCCGTACGTTCGACGACGCCGGCGCAGCGTATCGCGCCGCGCGGGAGATCGCTGCCGAAGCTGATAGAATTATTGTTTTCGGCTCATTTCTCACCGTCGCGGCGGCGCTCGCTTGAGGCGCCACGGCGCTTTAGAGTCTCTTCGATGGCAACCCGCTCCGACGCTCCCGATCTCGCAGTCGATGAACTGCGGCGCCGCGCGCGCCGCCGGCTGATCGGCGCGATCATCCTCGCGCTCGCGGCGGCGGTGCTGCTGCCGCTGCTGTTGGAAAATGAGCCCAAGCCGCTGGGCGACGACGTGTCGATCCAGATACCGCCGATCGACAGCGGGAAGTTCATCAATCCGCTTTCCTCGGGGAAGGCACAAGACCCGAAAGCCAAGGGCAGCATTGCCATGGGCAAGAGCGATGCATCCGCCGTCGCGCCGCTGCCCGCCGATGCGCCAACGATGGCGCCGCCCGCCACGAATCCCAAGAGTCCTGAGGCCGAGCAACCGACTTCGGGGACTGCCATCGCGACGCCGACGCCGGCGGTGACGTCCGAAACCAAAGCGGTTGGCGCGACGACGGGCGCGACCGACATCAAGTCCACGCCCCCTGCGCCCGCGCTCAAGTCCGAATCCGCGCTCGACGACGCCAGGACCACGGCGACGGCGAAGACCGATGCCGCAAGAAGCGGCCCTGCGTTCGTCGTCCAGGTCGCCGCATTTTCCGATCATTATGGTGCGCGCTCGCTTGTCGCCAAGCTCAAGCGCGACGGCTTTCCCGGGTACACCGAGGTGGTGACGACCGACAAGGGGACGCTGCATCGCGTGCGCGTCGGCCCTTACGCATCGCGCGAAGCCGCTGCGACGGCGCAGGCGAAGCTCAAGGCCGCGGGCTTCAACGGCATGGTCGCGCACGCCGGATGACGGCATTCGATCTGATGGTCATCGGAGTGGTCGGGCTGTCCACCGTATTCGCCTTCTGGCGCGGGTTTGTGCGCGTGACCGCCTCGCTCGCTGCGTGGGTGATCGCCGTACTGGCCGCGCTTCGCTTCTCCGACCTGGTCGGTACCCTGCTGCCCGATCTCGGCGAGACGGAAGGCACCCGGTACGTCCTGGCCTTTGCACTCATCTTGGTCGGCGTGCTCATCGTCGGTGCGCTCGTCGGGTTTCTGTTGTCGCGGCTCGTGTCCGCCGTCGGCTTAAGATTTCTCGATCGCCTCCTCGGCGCCGTTTTGGGCTTCGCGCGCGGCATACTCATCGCAGTGGTCGTGGTATTGTTCGCGGGGCTCACGACGCTGCCAAAAAAGGATTGGTGGCAGAACGCGCTGACCAGCCCGGCACTGACTGCGGCGGCGCTGAGCCTGCGGCCGTGGCTGCCCAAGACCTGGGCGGATCGTCTCGACTACGGCTCCGGGGAACGCCGGCCCGCGAGACCGGTCGTAAAGGCAGCGGCCTAGAGGAAAGGCGGAGAGAGCATGTGCGGCATCATCGGTGCGGTTACGCATACGCCGGTCAACCAACTGCTGTACGACGGCTTGCTGCTGTTGCAGCACCGAGGCCAGGACGCGGCCGGGATCGTCACGAGCGAGGGTCCCATCTTCCACATGTACAAGGGCGCGGGCTATGTGCGCGACGTGTTCCGTACGCGCAACATGCGCGAGCTTTCGGGCAACGCCGGAATCGGCCACTGCCGCTATCCGACCGCGGGCTCGGCCTGGTCCGATCTGGAATCGCAACCCTTCTACGTGAATTCGCCATTCGGGATCACGCTGGCGCACAACGGCAACCTGACCAACAGCGAGGCGCTGAAGCGCGAGCTCTTCCAGCTCGACTTCCGGCACGTCAACACCAACTCGGATTCGGAAGTGCTGCTCAACGTGCTGGCGCTGGAGCTCGAGCGCTCCGCGCATCACGCCCGGCTTGACGCGAATGCGATCTTCACCGCGGTCGCCGGCGTGCATCGACGCTGCCGCGGCGCGTACGCGATCGTAGCAATGATAGCGGGTTACGGCCTGCTCGCATTTCGCGACCCGTTCGGCATCCGCCCGCTCATCGTCGGCGTGAACGAAGCGATGGGTGGGACGGAGTACGTCGTCGCCAGTGAATCGGTCGCGCTCGAAGCGCTGGGTTTCTCGGTGCTACGCGACGTCGCGCCCGGCGAAGCGATCTACGTTGATCAGACCGGCCGCTTCCATGCCCGACAATGTGCCGAAGAGCCGCGGCTTTCGCCCTGCATCTTCGAATTCGTGTATCTGGCGCGTCCCGACTCGGTCATGGACGGCACGTCGGTGTACGAGGCGCGCCTGCGCATGGGCGGCGAGCTGGCCAAGAAGATCGCCGGTATTCCTGTGGCGCAGGACATCGACGTCGTGA
This sequence comes from Casimicrobiaceae bacterium, assembly GCA_036506975.1. Classification (GTDB taxonomy): domain Bacteria; phylum Pseudomonadota; class Gammaproteobacteria; order Burkholderiales; family Casimicrobiaceae; genus PALSA-1003. Next base: position 27,164 of record DASXQW010000242.1, read on the forward strand.
TCCCGATACCCGATTCGAGCCGGCCGTACGCCCTGGAGCTCGCCAACAACCTGGGCCTGAAGTATCGCGAGGGCTTCGTCAAGAACCGTTACATCGGGCGCACCTTCATCATGCCGGGGCAGGCGATCCGCAAGAAAAGCGTGCGGCAGAAACTGAACCCCATGGGCATCGAGTTCAAGGACAAGGTGGTACTGCTGGTCGACGATTCGATCGTGCGCGGCACGACGAGCCGCGAGATCGTGTCGATGGCGCGCGAGGCCGGCGCGCGCAAGGTGTATTTCGCGTCGGCGAGCCCGCCGGTGCGCTACCCGAACGTCTATGGCATCGACATGCCGAATCAGCGCGAGCTGATCGCGACCGGGCGCAGCGAAGCGGAGATCGCGCACGAGATCGGTGCCGATCTGCTGATCTACCAGGATCTCGCGGCGCTCAAGTCGGCGGTTCGCGCCGCGAACCCTCGTATCAGGGATTTCGAAGCGTCGTGCTTCGACGGCTATTACGTCACCGGCGACATCACCGCCGATTACCTCTCGCATCTCGCGGCGGAGCGAGACGAGGCGCGCGGAGAAGACGATGGCGATTTCGCGCTCGAGTCGCGCGCCGTTGCCGGATGATGCACGGGAGGCTTTGACCGCATTGGCAAAATGAGGTAAAGTTTCATCTGCGCCGATTTGAGCTTCAGCTTGCGGGCGCGTAACAAATGCCGCTAAAGCGAGGTCCGCTCCAGCCTGGGGATACCAGGCGGGGCACACAAAACCCGTTTGGCGGCGAGCCCGACGGGTTTTTTGTCGGCGGACGGGAAAAGAACATGAGCGATTTGCACCGGAAGCGCGGCTTCACGACCGCGATCCTGCATTCCGATCGCGACGCCGCGGTCGAGCACGGCGCCCTGCATAAGCCGTTGCATCTCTCGGTCGCGTATGGCTACCGCGATGCGCGCGAGCTGGCGGCGGTGTTCCAGGGACGGGCGCAGGGCTACGCCTACGGCCGGCAGGGCAATCCGACGACGGCGGCGCTGGAAGAGAAGATCAACCGGATGGAGGACGGTGTCGCGACCGCCTGCTTCGGCACCGGCATGGCCGCGATCGGCGCGATCATGCTTGCGCTGCTGCGAGCCGGCGATCACATCGTCTCCAGCGCGTTCCTCTTCGGCAACACCAACAGCATGTTCGCCACCCTGGCGACCCAGGGCCTCGGCGTGGCCTTCGTCGACGCAACCGACGCGCGCGCGGTCGAGGCGGCGCTCACGCCGGCGACACGGCTCGTCTTTGTCGAGACCATCGCGAATCCGCGCACGCAGATCGCCGACCTCGAGCGCATCGGCGAGCTCTGCGCCGCGCGCGGGCTGATCTACGTCGTCGACAACACGATGACCTCGCCGTATCTGTTTCGTCCGAAGGCAGTAGGGGCGAGCCTGATCGTCAACGCGCTGACCAAGTACATCGGAGGCCACGGCAATGCGCTGGGCGGCGCCGTCACCGACACCGGCCGCTTCGACTGGACGCGCTTTCCCAATATCTATGATAGCTACAAGTCGGCGAAGCCGGCGCTGTGGGGAATCACGCAAATGCGCAAGAAGGGGCTGCGCGACTGGGGCGGCACGCTGGCGGCGGAGCAGGCGCATCATCTCGCAGCCGGCGCGGAGACGCTGGCGCTGCGCATGGAGCGGGCATGCGCGAACGCGACCGCGCTCGCCGAGTTCCTTGCGGTGCACCCGAAGGTGCGCGTGGTGTATTACCCGGGATTACCTTCGCATCCGCAGCATGCGCTGGCCCGCGCTCTGTTCTCCGGCTTCGGCGCACTATTGTCTTTCGAGCTCGATCCTAAGCTCGATTGCTTCGAATTCCTGAACCGGCTCTCCAATGTCGTGTTGTCGTCGAACCTGGGCGACAACCGTACGCTGGCGATTCCGGTCGCGCAGACGATCTACTGGGAAATGGGCCCGGAGCGGCGTGCGAGCATGGGCATCGCCGAGTCGCTCATTCGGATATCGGTGGGAATCGAGGATCGCGACGATCTCATCGCCGACTTCGCGCAGGCGCTCGCGTAACAGAACATATTCGGTACGGCGCGGCCGAATGAATTCGGCCCTACGCAAGCCTTACCGGTTCGCGGTACGGCGTGGCCGAATGAATTCGGCCCCACGAAGTGCAGATGGGGTCTCGTAGGTGCGAATTCATTCGCACGCGGCGCTCGCCAGATGCATTCGAACCTACGTGAGCTTCACTGATTCGCACCCGCTCGCGTCGACGCGCAGGTAGCTTCCCGCATCGTACCAATCGGCGAGCACGTACCGCTCGCAGGATCGTCCGTCGACGACGTGCTCGTGCCGCGCGGGGCGGTGCGTATGACCGTGGATCAGACGTGTGACGCGATGCTCACGCAACGCCGCCGCGACCGCGTTGGCGTTGACGTCCATGATCAGCTCGGCTTTGCCCGCGGTCGCACGCCGGCTGCCTGCGCGGAACAGGGTCGCGATGCCGCGGCGGACGACGTAGGGCAGCGCCAGGAGCCGCCGGCGATGGACCGGATCCTGCCAGTACGCGCGAAAGCGCTGATAATCGACGTCGTCGGTGCAGAGCTGGTCGCCGTGCATGATCAGCGTAGGCGTGCCGTCGAGGTCGTGGACGACTTCGTCCGGGAGCAGGGTAGCGCCGCAAGCCTTCGCAAAGCGCTCGCCGAGCAGGAAGTCGCGATTGCCGCGCTGCAGGTAGACCGGCGTTCCCGCGCCTGCCACTTCGGCAAATGCCGCGACGACACCCGCAGCGAGCGGCTCCTTCACCTGATCGTCGCCCAGCCAGGCGTCGAAGAGATCGCCGATCGCGTACAGCGCGGCAGCACCGCGCGCCGGCCCGCGCATGAACGCATGGAACGCCTCGACGAGCCCGGGCCGCTCCGGCGCGAGATGCAGGTCGGAGATGAACAGCGTCGACGCCATCGCAGGAGGGCGTTCGTTCGCCCTGCGCTACTGCGTTTCCTCGGCGCGTTCGATGAGGACGTCCTGCTTCGGCACGTTCTGATGCATGCCGCGGTTGCCGGTAGGAACGTCCTTGATGCGATCGACCACGTCGGTGCCCGCGACGACTCGGCCGAATACACAATAGCCCCAGCCGTTGGCATCGCGCGAGCGGTGATTGAGAAAATCATTATCGGCGACGTTGATGAAGAACTGCGCCGTTGCCGAGTGCGGATCGTTGGTTCGCGCCATGGCGACGGTGTAGCGATTGTTCTTGAGCCCGTTTCCGGCTTCGTTCTCGATCGGCGCCCCGGTCGGTTTTGGCCGGAAGTCCGGCGTAAAACCGCCGCCCTGGATCATGAAGCCGTCGATCACGCGGTGGAACAGCGTATTGCTGAAGTGGCCCGCGCGCACGTAATCGAGGAAATTGGCGACGGTCTTGGGCGCGTGTTCTTGGTCGAGCTCGAGCGTGATCTTGCCGTAGTTGGTGTAGAGAATGACCATGTGCATCGGCTTCAGGGCGTCGCGACGATCGTTGCCGACTTGATGACCACGCGCTCGGCCGGCACGTCCTTCGGGAACGGCCCGCCGGCGGCGGTCGGCGCCTTGGCGATCTTTTCGACGAGGTCCATGCCGCCGATCACCTTGCCGAACACGGTGTAGCCGAACCCATCGCGCGAAGGAAAATTGAGTGACTTGTTGTCCGCGACGTTGATGAAGAACTGCGCGGTCGCCGAGTGCGGATCGTTCGTGCGCGCCATCGCGACGGTTCCCGGAGCGTTGAGCAATCCCGCCTTGCTGCTCTGCTCGGCCTCGTTGCGGACCGGAGCCTTCGTGGGCTTTTCCTTGAAGTCGGCGGTATAGCCGCCTCCCTGGATCATGAATCCCGGGATTACGCGATGGAACTGCGTGCCGTCGTATTGCTTGGCTTGCACGTATCCGAGGAAGTTTTCGACGGTCTTCGGCGCGGCTTCGGGATAGAGCTCGATCCTGATCTTGCCGGCGGTCGTATCGAAGTCGACCTGAGGATTGGCGGCGTGAGCGGTGGCGGCGAGAGATAAGGCGATGGCGGCAAGCATGAACAGTTGACGGCGGAACATCGGCAGCTCCTTTGCAAGGACTGAAATCGGATATGACAGTTGCGGTCGCGGGCAGCAGCGCGGTTACTTCTTGGCTTTCGGGACCGGAGCCGGTTTCGGCACCGGAGGCTTGGGTGCCGTGCTCGACGGCGCGACCGCGAAGAGCTCCCGGACCAGCGCGAGCTTGGTCTGGGCGCTCTTGTTCGTCTTGTCGAGCGCGACGGCCTGGTCGTACTCGGCGTTCGCCAGCCGCGCATAGATATCGCCCAGGTTCTCGTGCGCGATCGCGTAGTCGGGCCGCGTCGCGAGCGCCAGCTCGAGCGCCTTGCGCGCCTTGTCGTACTCGCCCCGCTGCGCCCAGATCACCGCGAGGTTGTTGTAAGGCTCGGGCAGCTCCGGATAGTCTTCGGTAAGCGTCTGAAAGGTGGCAATCGCCGCCTCGGTCTCAGCTTCGTCGGTCTGTACCACGCCCTTCAGGAATCGCGCCTGCGGATTCTTCGCATCAGTCGCGAGCACCGAGTCGATCTTCGCCCGTGCCGGTGCGTATTGTCCTTCGCGGATGAGGCGCGCGACCTCGGCAAGCTCGGGCGTGAGCCCGGGAGTGCGTTGGGGAACCACGGTTGCGGACGTCGGCGGCGGCGGCGGCGCCTGCTGCGCGAAGGCCGGCTGCAACAGCGTCGCGAACAGCGCCGTTGCGGCATACCAGGCGATGCGTGCGGTCGTCATGGGGATCTGCGGAACGTGGACAGAATCGGCGCTACGAGTGCCGGCCATATTCTAGCAGCCTCGCCGAACCTATCCGCTGCGGACGTCTCCGGCTTGAGCGCGAACGGCGACCGGGCGCCCTATCGCGATGGCGATGACGCGGCGAGGCGGGCGACCGTCGCGTCGATGAGATGCCGCGAGATGCTGACCGGGCTCGGCAGCTGCGGCAGCGCGTCGATCGGGAACCAGGCGGCCTCGACGATCTCCTCGTCGCAAGGACGCATGTCCCCGCCGGTGTATTCGGCCGTGTACGCGATCATCAGCGAATGCGGGAACGGCCAGGACTGGCTGGCGACGTATTGCAGACGATCGACCTCGACGCCGACTTCCTCACGTACTTCGCGATGGATGCAATCCTCGATCGACTCGCCAGGCTCGACGAAGCCGGCGAGCGCGCTGTACATCGCTTGCGGGAAGCGGTTGGCGCGGGCGAGCAGCAGTTCCCTGCCGCGCGTTACCAGGACCATCATCGCCGGCGATACGCGCGGGTAGACGACATGCCCGCAGGCGGGACACTCCTTCGCCCGCTCGCCCGCCCTGTCGCGCAACCGCGTCCCGCAGCGCCCGCAGAATTGATGGCTGCGATCCCATTCGACGATCTGGAAGGCGCGACCGGCAAGCGCGAGCAGCGGATCCGCTACCTGGAGGAAGAGCGTGCGCAAGCCGCGCCATTGGCAGCCTGCGGGTTCGGGCGTGTCCGCCGCGACGCGGATCGCGATGCAATCGATGCCCTCGAGGCGTCCGAGATAATGCCTTGCGCCGTCGATGGACAAGCGCATGAGATCGGCGAAGGCCGGAAGTGTCGGAGGCTCGCCGGCGCGGACGAGAATTTTGTCGTCGCGCCAGACGAAGCACACCGCGTCAGCGGCAAGCTCCGGCGGCACGGCGAAGGCCGGCTCGAAGCCGGCCGGCGTGTTCATCCGCACGTGCGAGGCACCTTGTTAGCGCAAAAAAAAGCCATGATTTCTCCGGAGCAGAAACGCTATGCCGGCGGTGAGTCCTGCGCCGCGCCGCTTATCATAGGAGATTACCGAAGGTGTGCAAACGCGGCCCACGCAAGCGCCGCTGCCGCACGGCGACGACGCAGCCGCAGAGTATAATGTCTGCCAGTCAGAATGGAACCTACGGACATGGAAGCGGAACAAGTCAACCAGATCGCCAACTCACTCTCCGGGCTGCAGCAACGCGCTGCCGATCTGCGGAGGTATCTTTGACTTCGACGTCAAGGCGGAACGGCTCGCCGCGGTCGCCAAGGCACTCGAGGACCCCGGCATCTGGAACGATCCCAAGCGTGCGCAGGAGCTCGGCAGGGAAAGAAAGCAGCTCGAAGGTGTCGTCGGCACGCTGAACGGGCTCGCTACGCGGCTGAAGGACAGCGCCGAGCTGTTCGATCTCGCCCGGGGCGAACGCGACGACGCGACGCTTTCCGCAGTGGCGACCGACGTCGCGGAACTCGAGCGTGCGGTCGGCGATATGGAATTTCGTCGGATGTTCCACAATCCGATGGATCCCAACCCGTGCTTCATCGACATTCAGGCCGGCAGCGGCGGCACGGAGGCGCAGGACTGGGCGGCGATGCTGCTGCGGATGTACCTGCGCTATTGCGAGCGCAAGGGCTACCGGACCGAGATCCTCGAGGAGTCCGAAGGTGAAGTCGCCGGCATCAAGAGCGCCAGTGTAAAGGCGACCGGCGATTACGCGTACGGCTACCTGCGCACCGAGACGGGCGTACACCGCCTGGTGCGCAAGAGCCCGTTCGACTCCAACGCGCGGCGGCATACGTCGTTTGCCAGCGTATTCGTGTATCCCGAGGTCGACGAGACGATCGACGTCGAGATAAACCCGGCCGAGCTGCGCGTCGATACCTTCCGCGCCTCGGGCGCGGGCGGCCAGCACATCAACAAGACCGACTCGGCCGTGCGCATTACGCATCTTCCTACGGGCATCGTCGTGCAGTGCCAGAACGACCGCTCGCAGCATCGCAACCGCGCCGAAGCGATGGCGATGCTGAAGTCGAAGCTCTACGAGCTCGAGCTGCGCAAGCGCCAGGCCGAACAGCAAAAGCTCGAGGACGCCAAGACCGACATCGGCTGGGGCCACCAGATCCGTTCGTACGTGCTCGACCAGTCGCGGATCAAGGACCTGCGGACGAATGTCGAAGTCGGCAACACGCAGGCAGTGCTCGACGGCGATCTTGACGACTTCATTGCGGCCAGCCTGAAGCAGGGAGTCTAGGAATGTCGAAAGCCGACAAGAAAGGTCCGCCTGACGGGCCCGAGCCGCTGCAGGATGAAAATCAGATCATCGCGGAGCGCCGTGCAAAGCTGCGCCTAATGCGGGAGCGCGGCCCGGCGTACCCGAACGACTTCCGTCGCGACGCGCTCGCCGCCGCACTGCACGAAGCGCACGACGGCAAGACCAACGACGCCCTCGAGGCGGCCCCAGTCGCTGTTGGAGTCGCCGGCCGCATGATGCTCAAGCGCGTCATGGGCAAGGCGAGCTTCGCCGCGCTCCAGGACATGACCGGCCGCATCCAGCTCTACATCACCAATGATGCTGTCGGCGTCGAGACGCACGAAGCTTTCAAGCACTGGGACTTGGGTGACATCGTCGGCGCCAGGGGTACGCTGTTCAAGACGCGGACCGGCGAGCTGTCGATTCGCGTGACGCAATTGCGCCTGCTCGCCAAGGCGCTGCGTCCATTGCCGGAGAAGTTCCACGGCCTCACCGATCAGGAGCAGAAGTACCGGCAGCGCTACGTCGATCTGATCACCAGCGCCGAATCGCGGCGCGTGTTCATCGCCCGCTCGCAGATCGTGCAGGCGATGCGCGAATTCTTCGTCTCCCGCGGCTATCTCGAGGTCGAGACGCCGATGATGCATCCGATTCCCGGCGGCGCAGCGGCGCGGCCGTTCGTGACGCATCACAACGCACTCGACACGGAACTGTACCTGCGGATTGCGCCCGAGCTCTATCTCAAGCGGCTGGTCGTCGGCGGCCTGGAAAAGGTCTTCGAGATCAACCGCAGCTTCCGCAACGAGGGCATCTCGACGCGGCATAACCCCGAGTTCACGATGCTCGAGTTCTACGAGGCATATCGGGATTACCGCTACCTGATGGACCTGACCGAGGAGCTGCTGCGCGAGGTTGCGATCAAGGTCGTCGGCAAGACGACGATCGACTACCAGGACATGTCGATCGACCTCGGCGCTCGCTTCGACCGGCTGACCATGGCCGAGGCAATCGCGAAATACAACTCGGTTTACCCTCTCGCCGAGCTGACCGAGCCGGGGTACCTGAAGTCAGCGTTGGCGCCACTCGGCGTCGACGTGCTGCCTACGGACGGCATCGGCGTGCTTCAGCTCAAGCTCTTCGAGGCGACGACCGAGGAAAAGCTCGTCCAGCCGACGTTCATCGTCGCATTTCCGACCGACGTGTCGCCGCTGGCGCGCGCGAGCGACGCCGACCCGGCGGTGACCGACCGCTTCGAGCTTTTTATCACCGGCCGCGAGATCGCCAACGGTTTCTCCGAGCTCAATGACCCCGAGGATCAGGCGGCGCGCTTCCTGGAACAGGCGCGGGCGAAGGAGGCCGGCGACGCCGAGGCGATGCATTACGACGCGGATTACATTCGTGCGCTGGAGCACGGCATGCCGCCGGCTGCGGGCGAGGGCATCGGCATCGATCGCCTGGTGATGCTGCTGACCGACAGCCCTTCGATCCGCGACGTGATTCTGTTCCCCCAGCTCAAGCCGGAAGCCTGACTCTACGAGGCGAGGTCGCGTAGCCCGGGCTGAGCGCTTTAGCGCGATGCCCCGGACCGCGGACGGATTCGACGCTTTCCCGGGCATCCCCCGGATCAAGTCGGGGGTCAGCCCGGGCTACGGTGGCGAGGAATCGAATATGCCGCGACGCTATGCATCCTTTGCCGAGTTCTATCCGTTCTATCTCTCCGAGCACGGGAATCGCGCGTGCCGGCGTCTTCATTTCGCGGGCTCGGTGCTGGTGCTGGCAGCCATCGTTGCCGCCGTGATCACCGGCAATGCCTGGTGGCTGCTCGTAGCGCCGGTAGGCGGCTACGGCTGCGCCTGGATCGGTCATTTCCTTTTCGAGCACAACCGGCCCGCCACGTTCACCCATCCGGTATACAGCTTCATCGGGGACTGGGCGATGTTCCGGGACATCCTCGCCGGCAGGATTCCGTTCTGACGCGCCGGACCGGGGTTCGAGCTACTTCGCAATAATGCGCTCGATCCACTGCGCGAATGCCAGCAGGAATTTCTGCAGGAAATCGCGCGTCGAATCGCCGGTCAGCTTCCCGCTTTCGTCGAAGAGCTTCGCCGCATTGGCGATGTACGCTTCCGGCTGCTGCAGGGCGGGCACGTTCAGGAATACCAGCGACTGGCGCAGGTGGTGGTTCGCGCCGAAGCCGCCGATCGCGCCGGGGGAGACGCTGATCACCGCGCCGGGCTTGCCGTCCCACGCGCTCGTGCCGTAGGGCCGGGATGCGATGTCGATGGCGTTCTTGAGCACGCCCGGCATCGAGCGGTTGTATTCCGGCGTGACGAACAGAACCGCGTCGGCGCGCTGCACCCGCTGCTTGAACGCCGCGGATGCCGCGGAGGGATTGGCATCGTCATCCTGGTTGTAGAGCGGCAACTGCCTGATCTCGACGATCTCGAGCTTGAGCGGCGCAGGCGCCATCGCGATCAGCGCATTGGCCATCTTGCGATTGAACGATTCCTTGCGCAGGCTGCCGACGATAACTGCGACATCGCGGGTCGTGTTCATGGGATTCCTTTCTTGGTTTTAGCGAGGCTCATGCCGACCAGGCCGTTCGAAGGGGCACTATAAAGACAGCAACGGCGCTCGACCGTTCGCGAGCCGCGTCCGGTTTGCCCGGGCCACGTCCGCGGTGGCATAATCCCGTTCCTCGGGGTGTAGCGCAGCCCGGTAGCGCGCTTGCTTTGGGAGCAAGATGTCGGGAGTTCAAATCTCTCCACCCCGACCAGACAAGCCGGTCGGCTTCAGGTCGCGATTTTTCGATGCACAGGGCGCCCGTAGCTCATTGGGATAGAGCACCGGCCTTCTAAGCCGGCGGTAACAGGTTCGAGTCCTGTCGGGCGCGCCACGTTACGACGCGACGCGGCAGGCGGCAACAACGGTGGCTGTAGCTCAGCTGGTAGAGTCCCGGATTGTGATTCCGGTTGTCGTGGGTTCGAATCCCATCAGCCACCCCACTTCCCTCTCATGGAAACTCCTCAGACCGATGCGCGCGAGCTCGCCGAGCTCGTAGCGGAGCTGGAACGGGCGGAGGCGTTCGAGCAGCGCCTGCGGCAGCTCATCAGCGACGCGCGAGACCAGCTTGCTGCGGGCAATACCTCGGTCGCGTTGTCGATGCTCAACGCCGCGCTCAGCGATATCGACGCGGCGACGGACGTCGTCACTCCGAGCTCGCGCTCGGCGTCGACGTGATGATCCGGTGTCAGCCGGATCAGATGACGCCGCCGATGATGTTGATGCTCATCGCGAGGATCGCGATGTTGTAGACGAACGACAGCACGCCGTGAATCATGGTCAGGCGACGCATCTGGCGGGACAGCACGGCGACGTCGGAAACCTGCGAGGTCATGCCGACGACAAACGAGTAGTACGCAAAGTCAAGATAGTCCGGCTCGTCGTCGTCGGGAAACTTGAGCCCGCCGTGGTGCTCGTCGCGGCCGTCAGGTAGCGAGTAATACAAGCGCGCGTAGTGAAACGCGAACACCGTGTGGATGAGCAGCCAGGACAGGAACAGCGCGGTGACCGACAGCGTCAGTCGCCCGGCCCGCGGCCAGAAAGGCAGATCCTTGATGTCGCCGACCATGAAGCCGATGGCGATGAAGCTCACGCTTGCTGCCGTGATCACCAGAATAAAAATGATATAGCCGCTCGGATCGTAGCGTTGCACGCGAAGGCGCGTCTGCGTCTCGTCGGTGCGTGCGATCACGAACCATCCGAAGCCGAGATAGCACAGCGCGCCGACGTCCCAGCTGATCAGCATCAGCAGCCGCCGCGGGAACCACGGCTGCAGCGCCAGCGATGCGGCAAAGGCGAACGCGATCGCGACGCCGAGGAACTGCAGCGCGTGCCACCGGGCGATCGGCGGCAGAGAAGGTTTGGCGTCCATCGATCGATGCCGAAAGGGAAGGCTCGCGCGCATGCCGTCGCAATCGCCCGCGCGGCGCGACGAGCGCAAAGCTTAGCCGATTTTGCGGCGCGTTGGGCGGACCCTTGCCGTTCGCCCCGACCCGCTGAAACCCGCGCTGAGCTTAGCTGTCGCGACGCGCAAAACGCCGCTCGAGCCAGGTGTCGACCGCGATCTTTCCCGGACCGCAGATCGTGAGCACCAGCAACATCGTGCCCCAGAGGATATGATCCTGTACCGCGGTATCGGGCAGCGCCTGGTACGAAACCACCGCGACGATATTGAAGATGAGCATTACGCCGGCGGCGAAGCGCGAGCCCAGCCCCAGCGCCAGCAGCACCGGCATCGACAGCTCGGTGGCGGTTCCCAGTGCGGCGGCGACGGCGGGCGACAGCACCGGGACGTGATACTCGTCGGTGAACAGCGCGACCGTGATGCTCCAGTCGCGGATCTTGGTCAGTCCGGACATGAAGAACACGCGCGCGACGTACAGCCGGAAGGCGAGCAGGAGCAGCGGCTGCAGCTTGCCGATGAGTCGCTCGGCGGCGCAGTAGAGCCCGGCCAGCCGACTGATCGGTGAGGTTGGGGTGACAACATTCATCGTGAAGTCCATGGGGAGGCATCGGAGGGCGCGAGAATAGCGACGACGGTTCCCGCGGTGACGTGGCGCTTGAGCGCGCCGGCCAAGTCGAATGACGGCTCGATACCGCAGGCGCGCTCCGTCGCGTCGCTCAAGCTGCGGTTGCTGGCGAGTGCGGCGAGAAACGCATGCTCGCCCGTCGCAAGCCGTTCGATCACGACGCCGGCGGAGGCGCGCCGCACCAGCAGCGCATCGCCGCCTTCACCCAGGTCGACCCGATCGTCCTCCGCATGGCCCGGCTGATTCACCTGCCAGATATGGAAGATCGGATAGGCTGAGACGACGAACTGCGTCGACGGGTGCAGGACGAAGCGCAGTTCGCCGAGCACAGCCTCCGGGACCGCGCGCAGCGCGGCCGGATCGAAGGGCGGCGCGTCGGCGGCGATGTTCGCCTGATCGATCGCCCATTCCAGGCGCGCGACGTCACGCAGATACGGTAGCTCTCGCGCAGGCGGATATGCGCCCAGGAAGCGTGGGAGCTCGCCGCCGTAGCGGTTCACGTCCCCCCGCGCCGAAGGATGCGCGAGAACGAAGGCATCGATCGCGGCATTGAAGAACGAGACTCCGACCAGACGCTGCACGACGGGATACGTCGCGGCGAGCGCCTTGCGGTAGTTTCCCAGCGCGTTGTTGCGATAGATGGCGATCCTGGCCGCCGGGTCGAGCGCGCCGGCGACGATGCCGAGCTCGGCGAGCGCGCCGGTATCGCCAAACACCGTGGCGGCAACGAATCCGCGCTGCACTTCACGCAGCGACGGCATCGGCTTCCTCCAGAATCGACTGGGCGATCGCAGCCTCGTCCTGCAGCACGTCGAGCCCAGGCAGGTCGGTGTCCCATTCGATCAGCGTCGGCTTGGCGCCGAAGCGCTCGATCGTGGCGCGGTACAGCGCCCACACGGGCGGCGCGACCCGCGTCCCGTGCGTGTCGATGAGGCAGGGGCCGCTCGCGTCGAAGCCCGCCAGGTGAATCTCAGCCACCGCCTCGCCCGGGATCGCAGCGAGATAGGCGCGCGGATCGAAACCGTGGTTCATTGCATTGACGTAGACGTTGTTGACGTCGAACAGCAGCTTGCAGCCGGTGCGTTGCGCGACCGCGGCGACGAACTCCCATTCCGCCATCGCGTCGGAAGTAAAGCGCAGGTACGCTGACACATTCTCGACGAGCAAGACTCGCGCGAGCGCCGACTGCACCGCATCGATGCGATCACAGCAGACTGCGAGCGCTTCGTCGGTGAAGGGCAGCGGCAGAAGATCGTTCAGGTGCCGGCCGTCGATGCGTCCCCAGCACAGGTGCTCCGAAATAAAGGCCGGCTCGACGCGCGCCGCGAGGCGCTTCAGCTGGGTGAGATGGCCGGCATCGAGCCCATCGGCGGAGCCGAGCGACAGCCCGACGCCGTGCAGCGAGATCGGATAGTCGGCGCGGATCGCTTCGAGCGCGGCAAGCGCGGGGCCGCCGTCGACGAAATAGTTCTCGCTGTGCACCTCGAGCCAGCCGATCGGCGGCCGATCGTGGCGCACTTGCGCCACGTGTGGCGACCGCAAGCCGATGCCGGCGACGGGAGGCAAGGGAGTGGCCGGAGGCATGGGTTTGCGCTGGTGAGGAAAGCCGGTGACGGCACGTGCCGCCACCGGCTTCGAGATTACGACTTCGGTGCGGTCAGCTTGCCGCCGACCTTTTCGCAGGTGCCCTTCTCGACGTATTTCCAGTCCATCGGATCGTTGTCGGCTTTGCTCTGGCCCGCGCAGGCGTGCTTGGCGGTCGCACAGTCGGCTTGCCCGGCTTTCGAGATGCCGTAGCACTTGTCCTTGCTTGGCTGCGGCGGGGCGGGCTGCGCCGTCGCGGTGCTCGCAGCGAAGCCGAGCGCCAGGAGCCCGGCAACGGCCGCCTGGATGGTGGTTTGGTGTTTCATCGATGTCTCCTTCGAAGGTTTGATGATAGTGGTAACGACGGGCATTCAGATTCCTTGGCCCATCTGGCCCTTTGGTCGCGTGGGGCGTTGCCACCTTACAGGGTGGGCGCCGCCTCGGGCAACCCCGTTCCACCTGCGCAACAAACGCTGCAGGCGCGGGCCTAAGCAAATGCCGACGAACCTCTGAATAAGCCCCACGCGGATTGCGTTGCGGGCAAAATGCGGATGAATGCGAGGCGCGCGACGAAGGTCGTAGCTTGGGCTACGATGCCGAGGAGCGCGACGAAGCTTAGCGCCGCA
>DASXQW010000243.1:0-13100 GCA_036506975.1 Casimicrobiaceae bacterium
GAGGAGGTTTCGATGCGGCGTATCGTGCTCGCTCTCGTAGTCCCGCTCGCCACCGCCGGCTGCGACGGGAAGCCCGTCACCGGCCCTGAGGCACAGCGCGTTGTCGCCCAAGCCAAGGAGGCTCGGGCCTCACTTGTAACCGGCGCGCTGGTGCTGGTCGACGGTGTGCGGCTAGCGTCCGACAAGTCCCTGCAGGATCTCGATCCGACCACCGTCGAAACGGTGGAAGTCCTGAAAGGTGCGGCGGCAAGCCGCCTGTACGGTCCTGAGGGCGCGCGCGGCGTGATTCTCATAACCACCAAGCGTGCCGCCGCGACCCCCGCCCCGTCGCGCTAAGAGGGCCGCCGTCTAACCAGCGCTTGAAGCTGGCGGCGCGCGTAAATTGTCGAATGAATCTTTCTTCAGCGCGCCGCAGCTTGGGCGCGGTCCGTTAGGCCGCCGCTTTCATGATGACGCCCTTACTTTTCTCGTGGCCTTATTGGCTTCTCTTCGGCGCAGTCTGGATCTGGGCCTTTTGGCCCGAATTCAGGATCGTCAGAGCCGCCCGCAAACCGGCGGCCCGATCCGATTCCCCAGATGCTGGTTCTTATCGGGTGATCGTGTTCGGTGGTGGCATTGCCGCCGTGATTGCCTTTCCCCTCGCTTGGATGCCAGTCCTGCGCGTGCCGGCTGGCAGGGGACCGGCCGTATTCGGCGCCGGGCTAGGCCTGATCATTCTCGGGAGTCTCCTGCGTCGCCATTGCCAGCGGGTCCTGGGGTCTTCGTTTACGGGCGATGTACGTGCCGATCCGAATCAGCGCATCATGACGACGGGCGCTTACGCGGTAATCCGTCATCCTTCATATAGCGCTGGCATTCTCATGAACATTGGCGTTGGGCTGACGCTTGGCAGCTGGGCCAGCACCGTTTTACTCGCGCTCGCGGCCTTTGCGGTCTACAGCTATCGCATTGCGGTCGAAGAGAGGGCCTTACTCAGAGTCGTCGGCGAACCATATCGCGATTTCATCCGCCGGCGCCGACGGCTGATTCCGTTCATTTATTGACCCGGGCGGCGGCCTCACACGCGCGTGAAGCTGTCGGCGCCTTTCTCCTATGGAGGCCATCCATTTGTGAACATTCCCGCGTCGCGCCGCAGCTTACCCGTAAGCCGTTAGGCGGCACCACATGGGTCTCATCCAAGCACTGAGGCGCCGCGTCAGCCTCTTGTCCCGACAGTGCCGCATAGCCCTCATGGTCCTTCTTGGAGGGTGCGCGCCGCAGGGTCGGTGGGATCGAAACCCCGTCAGCCCCGTGACGCCTCCTTTCAAGCCCCACGCGCAAGTCCAGGTCTGGAGCCGTGGAAGGATGGCGCGATGGCACGCGGTCATTGTGAGCCGGGATTCAGTGAGCGGCATCCCTTACACGATGCCAATCGCGTGCGACAGTTGCCGGCGCAGCATCCCCCTGATCGAGGTGGACTCCCTGAGGATACGCAAGGGGAGCAGCGGTGCACAATTGGCGGTGATTCCCGCCCTCCTCTTCTTGGAGTACGTAGTGTGTTCTCTGGCGAAGAGTCGTTGTGACTAAGGCTCTTCGAATTGTAGAGCTCTAAGCGCGCTCCGTTAGGCGGCGCCATTGACGACGCCCGGATCCCACCAGACAATACATGCATCCTCCTACCGAGGGCTGAGCCATGTTCGACACTGGCACCCTGGTCCCGATTGCCTTCCTTCTCAGTGTCGCCTTCACGCTCGTGGGGGTCACCAAGGTCATCTCTGACGGGAGCACGCGCCGTCGGCTGATTCACGCTGGCGCCACGCCCGAACTGGCCCGGGCCATCGTAGCGGCGCCGAAAGACGATCCGGGACTCTATGGGGCGCTGAAATGGGGGATCCTCACCGGTGCCGTGGGGCTCGCGCTCATCCTCATTCAGTTCCTGCCCTATCGCTCGGACGAGCCCATCGTGCTCGGCGTCATTCTCGTGTTCGCCGCCGCAGGTCTCCTTGCGTACTATGTGAGCGCCCGGCGGCTGGTGCGGGCGGCCGACCGAGGTGGCGCCGCCTAGCAAGCGCTTGAAGCCGGCGGCACCGAACGTGATCGGCTATTGAATCGGGTTGAGAATCCCTCTTCCGTCGGACAGGACCGCCATGATCCGGTATGCCACCATTGTGCTGCTCGGCGTCGTGAGCACGCTGCTACCTGACGCCGCCTCGGCCCAAGCGAGGCGCTACGCCCTGACAACGACCGAGGGGCTGCGCCTGCACAACGTGACCGCAGAGGTGGTGACCTTCCAGGGGAAGCGCGGCGTGCGGGTGACGGTGGCGCCCGAGCTCGCGCGCCGGCCAGAGTACAGCGCCGGGCAGATCGAACCGGAGGCGTTCGCGTGGATCGAGGGGCTCGAGTTCGGGAACGGTGTCATCGAGGCGGAGGTCGCGGGCTCGCCGGGCGAAGGGGCGTACCCCGGTGCGCGGGGCTTCGTCGGCATCGCCTTCCGGCTCCAGGCCGACCGCGCCTCAGACGGTCCGCAGGCGTACGACGCCTTCTACCTCCGGCCGACGAACGGGCGCTCGGAAGACCAGGAGCGCCGGAATCACGCGGTACAATACATCTCGCATCCCGACTGGACCTGGTCGCGCCTGCGGCGCGAGACCCCGTCCCGCTACGAGGCGTACGTCGACCTCCTGCCGGACACGTGGACGAAGATCCGGATCGAGGTGGGCGGCGCACAGGCGCGGCTGTACGTGCACGACCAGCCCCAGCCGGTACTGATCGTGAACGACGTCAAATCGGGGCCGCTCGCCAAGGGGGCTGTTGCCTTGTGGATCGGTCCGGGCACAGTCGCGCACTTCCGGAATCTCGTGGTCACGCCCTAGAGGCACTCCTCATCGGGGCGCGAGCCTTCACCGCGAAGCATCGTGCAAAGAGGAGTGCTCGTTTTTGGGATTGGCAATCCCACGAGCGAACGCCCCCAACCGGCCCAAGCGCCACACGTAACGGCCTAAGTCACATTCCGCCAATGGGTTGATCCAGAGGCGACGAACCGGTACGGTTGTTGCCCCTTCGGTCGTACCTCGTGCCCCGTCACGGAGGGTGATTTGCTCCAGGATCTCCGCTTTGCACTCAGAAGTCTGCGCAAGAACCCCGGCTTCAGCGCCATCGCCATCGTGACGCTGGCGCTCGGCATCGGCGCCAACACCGCGATCTTCAGCGTGGTGGACGCGGTGCTGGTCAAGCCGCTGCCCTATCCGCACGCGGACCGCCTGGTGTCGCTCGACACGAAGGTGCCGGGACCCGGCAAGGACATCTACGGGAGGGCGATGTCCTACCCCGACATTCAGCAGTTGCAGGCAATCACCAAGGATTTCGCCGGTGTCGCTGCGTATACCTACGCGCGCTACAACTACTCGGGGCGCGACCAGGCAAGCGAGCTGGCCGCCGGCGTCGTCTCGCCCAACCTGTTCGGCGTGCTGGGCGTGAGTCCGGGTATCGGCCGCGGGTTCACCGGCGCCGAGCTGCGCGATCGGCTCGCCGTGCTGAGCTACGGCATGTGGGCCACGGCATTCGGCAGCGACCGCAACATCGTGGGCCGCGCGATCAACCTCGACGGCCAGAGCTTCACGGTTGTGGGCGTTATGCCGCGCGGCTTCGCGTTCCCCAACGAGGATACCCAGCTGTGGGTGCCGCTGGGCGAGGCGCTGCGCTCCGCTCCGTGGCTCGAGTTCAACCGACACCTCTACGCCTTCGAGTCCGTGGCACGCCTGGCGGCGGGCGCCACGCTCGCGCAGGCGCGCGCCGACGTTGGCGTGGTGGCGCAGCGCATCAGCGCCGACGGCATGGCGTTCGACGTCGATCCGCTGCGGGTGGCAGGCGTGGAGGACGTCCGCTCGGCCTTGCTGGTGCTGTTCGGCGCCGTGGGGCTGGTGCTGTTGATCGCCTGCGCCAACGCGGCGGGGCTGTACGTGGCGCGCGCCACCGAGCGCCGGAAGGAGATCGCCGTGCGCCGGGCGCTCGGCGCCGATCGCGCGCGGCTGGTGCGGCAGCTCCTGACCGAGAGCGTGGTGGTGGCGCTCATCGCGGGGGCCGCGGGCGTGCTGCTGGCGCGCTGGGGCCTCGCCGCCGTGCTCGCCGTCTGGCCGCGCGTGCCGCGCGTGAACGAGATCGGGATCGACCCCTGGGTACTCGGGTTCGCCCTCGTCGTCTCGCTCGTGACGGGCCTGGCGTTCGGACTGCTGCCGGCGCTGCGCGCGGCGGCCCCCGGCGTGGGGGAGGCGCTGCGCGACGAGGGCGGCGCCACGACCGGCTCGCGCCGGCGCCACAGGACACAGAGGGGGCTGGTGGTGGCGGAGATCGCGCTCGCGCTCGTGCTGCTGGTGGGCGCGGGGCTGCTCATCAGGACCTTCGTGCAGCTGACGTCGGTGGATCCCGGCTACGACACGCACGACGTGCTGGCGGCGCGCATCCGGCTCACGCCCTCGCGCTACGCGGATCCCACGCTGCAGAACCAGTTCTTCCAGAATCTCACGGACCTGCTGGCGCGCAATCCCGGCGTGGCGCACGTGAGCGTGTCCCGCACGCTGCCGCTCGCGGGCGGCGTGAACATCCTGGCATTCGATCCACGGCGGATTCGTCCCGACGCCACCGAGGAGTTCCTCGCGGCGCAGCTGAGCGTGGTGGGTCCGGGCTACTTCGCGGCGATGGGCATCCCGCTCCGCGGCCGCGACTTCACGCCGCAGGACCGCGCCGATGCCCCGAAGGTCGTCATCATGAACCGGCGGCTCTCAGACGAGCTGTGGCCGGGGCAGGACCCGGTGGGGAAGGTCTTCCCGGTGCGGCGGCCCGGCAGCGGCGGATACGACGCGACGGTCATCGGTACCATCGGGGACATTCGATACGAATCGCTCGATGCGACACCCATGCGTGAGCTGTACTTCCCGCAGCTGCAGGCCGCGGCGGGGGCGGCTCGGACGCCGGGCGTGCCCGAGATGTGGGTCGTGCTCAAGGCCAAGCGCTCACCCGTAGCGCTCGCGGGGGCGGTGCGCGACGCCGTGCGGCAAGTCGATCCCCAGCAGCCGATCGGCGAGCTCGTGAGCCTGGATCAGGTGTTGTCGCGCTCGACGGCGCCGCAGCGGTTGAGCATGACGCTGCTCACGTTGTTCGCGGCGCTGGCGGTGCTGCTCGCGTTGATTGGGATCTACGGCATCACGGCACACGCGGTGACCCAGCGCACGCGGGAACTAGGCCTGCGCGTGGCCATCGGCGCCAGGCCCGCCGAGGTCGTGGGCATGCTGCTGCGGGAGAATTTATTACTCGTGATCGGCGGCCTGGTGCTCGGGATGGCCGGCGCCGCGCTGGCGACGCGCGCCCTGCGCACGATGCTGTTCGGCGTCTCGACGCTGGACGCCGTCACGTTCATCGGGGCGGCGTTGGTGCTCGGCGGCGTCGCGATGCTCGCCACCTACGTGCCTGCCCGCCGGGCGGCGCGGATCGATCCGATGGAGGCGTTGCGGCATGAATAGCGGGAAGCGAGAAGGCAGCGAATCGCAAACCTAGGAAAATCCAATGTCAGGCTCGAAATTTGTTTACGTCACGTACATCCGCGTAACGCCCGAGAAGCTGTGGCATGCACTAACAACGCCCGAGATCATAAAGCAGTATCGGTTCGGAATGAGCGTCGAAAGCGAATGGAAGGTCGGCTCCACGTGGAGAATGTATGCTGACGGAAGCCTCATGGACTCGGGCGAGATTCTGGAGAGCGTTTCGCAGAGGCGGCTGGTGATGAGTTGGCTGAGTGAATGGAAGCCCGAGTTCAAGGCAGAGGGCAACTCCCGTTGCGTCTACGAGATTGAGCCCACGGGAGCGTCCGCGAAGCTCACACTCACCCATTCGATTGAACGGCCGGACTCCAAGTTCATCGGAGCCGTGGCGGAGGGCTGGCCGATGGTCATATCGAATCTCAAGTCGTGGCTTGAAACGGGGGATGTTGCTCTCGTCTATCATCGCGGGCGCGGAGACTGACCATGGCAAAGGTGGTTTATATTGAAAAAGCGCGATCCGTTGGACGGCGCGAATCATCGTTCCGCCTGGATGAAGAGTCAAAACAATGACACCGAACGTCCGTGCACTCGCAAACAGGCAACCTTACGCCTGGGCGGTGGTTCGAGGGTGACTGAATCGGTCATCAGCGTGTCGAAGCTGACGCGCCGCTTCGGCACCACGACGGCCCTGGATTCGGTGAGCGTATCCCTGCCCCGGGGGGCGGTCTTTGGCCTCGTCGGCGCCAACGGCGCGGGCAAGACGACGCTCATCAAGCACATTCTGGGCCTGCTGCGGGCGCAAAGCGGCTCGGTGCGCGTCTTCGACCTCGATCCCGTCGCCGACCCCGTCGGCGTCCTGTCGCGGATTGGCTATCTGTCCGAGGAAAACGACCTCCCCGGCTGGATGCGAGTGGACGAGCTGATTCGTTACACGAGCGCCTTCTATCCGAAGTGGGATGACGACTACGCAGAGGAGCTGCGGCGGGCGTTCGCGCTCGATCCCCCGGCGAAGATCAAGGATCTCTCCAAGGGACAGAAGGCGCGCGCGGGACTGCTCATCGCGCTGGCGCACCGGCCCGAGCTGCTGGTGCTGGATGAACCGTCGTCCGGCCTCGATCCCATCGTGCGCCGCGACATACTCGGCGCCGTCATTCGTACGATTGCCGATGAAGGCCGCACCGTGCTCTTCTCGTCACACCTGCTGGACGAAGTGGAGGAGGTCGCCGATCACGTCACGATGATCGCGAGCGGGAGGATCGTGCTGAGCGCGCCGCTCGCCGACATCAAGGAATCGCATCGCACCGGCGAGCGCGTTCCGTCTCTCAATGAGATCTTCGTCGCGCATGTCGGGGCGGCCGCGTCGCCGGCCCCGGACGGGTAAAATCATGCGTTCCCCCGCTCGGGCAATCGGCTGGGAGTTTCGCCGCCGGCATCGCTGGGGACTGATCGCCGTCGCCGGTTACCTGCTCGTCGTCGCGACGATCAGGTTCCTGATCCTCGAGCCGGGTGAGCCCGTCCTGGTGGATAGCGTCCGTTTTGCCGCCGTGGTGTCCGTGCCGCTGACGACGACGTTCGTGTATCTCCTGGCCGTGTTCAGCTTCGGTTTTGCCGGTGACCTGGCCGCGCGCCGTTCGATGTATCCCGCCCGAATGTTCACGCTGCCCGTGACGAACGCCGCGCTGGTGGGCTGGCCGATGTTCTATGGCACCGCGGCCATGGCGATCCTGTGGCTGGCCGCAAGGCTCGTCGCCGTGTGGCCGTCGGGAATCGAAATCCCGTTGATCTGGCCGGCGCTCCTGGCCGCGAGCCTGCTCGCGTGGACACAGGCCCTGATGTGGTTGCCGTATGGCGTGCCGGGGATTCGCGTGATCGTCGCGGTGCTCGGCCTGGCTGCGCTGGACACTGTCGTCCTGCTGGCAATGTATTTCAACGCCCGCGAGCCCATGATGCTGGCCATCCTGGCGCCGCACCTGCCCCTCGCGTATCTCGTCGCGCGCGTCGCGGTTGGACGGGCTCGCCGCGGCGACGTACCCGATTGGCGGGGAATGTTCGCCCGGCCCAGGATCAACGCCGTTCTGACACCGCGGCGAGACCATTTTCCCTCGCCCGCCCGGGCTCAGGCGTGGTTCGAGTGGCGGCGGCACGGCCGGTCGCTGCCGGCGCTGGTGGGTCTCCTGCTGCCGTTCGAGCTGGCGTTGCTCTGGCTCGCCACGGACGCGCCGGCATTCGTCTTCGAAATACTGTTTCTCGTGCTGATCACGCCGCCGTTCATGGCCGCCTTCACGGCGTGGACGGTGAGCAAGCCGAACCCAAATGTGAGCGATGCCTACGGTGTGCCGCCGTTCACCGCGACGCGGCCGTTGACCACCGCCCAGCTCATCGCCGCCAAACTGCAGATGGCGATGTGGAGCACGCTGGCCGCGTGGCTGCTGGTGCTCGTCGCGATGCCGCTCGCGCTCGAGTGGTCGGGCACCTGGTCCGTGGTGACGGAACGGGCGCGGCGCATGAGTGACGCCATCGGGACGCCACGTGCGGCGACAGTCGTGCTGCTCATCCTGGCGGGGTTCATCGTCGCGACCTGGAAGCAGCTGGTGCAGAGCTTGCACGTCGGCCTGACCGGCCGTGAATGGATCGTCAAGGGGAGCATGTTGCTCACGCTGACGTTCCTCATCCTGCTCGGACCGATCGTGGAGTGGATCATCGACACCCCCAGCGTGCCGCGCGCCTTGTGGAACGCGCTGCCCCCAATCCTGGCCGGCCTGGTGGGCCTCAAGATGTCTGCTGCCGCCTGGATCGCGACGCGCCTCGATCGCAGCCGGCTGCTGGGCGACCGCGCGCTCGTCGCCGGCGCGGCCTGCTGGGTCCTCGCCGTACTCGCGCTCTACGGTGTGCTCGTGTGGTTTTGCTCCACGCCATTCGTCGCGCGCTACCTGCTCGCGCTCATCGCGATCCTGGCGGTCCCCCTCGCGCGAATCTCGGCGGCGCCGCTGGCGCTCGCGTGGAACCGGCATTGGTGACCGCACCAGCCATCATGCGGAAGGGAAAGCGCGCCATCGGTGCGGTGCTGGCGTTGTTGAGCCTACCCGTGCTGCTGGTGCTGGTCGAGGCGGTGTCGTTCCGCGTGGCGAACCGACCCAACGGTTCGTTCAGGTCCTCCGGGCGGAAGCGCGAATACGTACTCTACGTGCCGAGGAGCTACGATCGCGCGAGGCCAACGCCGCTGGTCATCAGCCTGCACGGAGCGGGGATGTGGGGTGCGGCACAGAAGGAGACGAGCCAGTGGAACCGCGTGGCGGACGAGCACGGCTTCATCGTCGTGTACCCGTCGGGAGAGGGCGGCGGCGGACCACGGGTCTGGCACGAGGGCGGCGGAGCCGCACCGGCGCGTGATGTCCGGTTCATCTCCGAGCTGATCGACACGCTGGAGGTGCGGTACAACATCGATCCGCGGATGATCTACGCAAACGGGCTGTCCAATGGCGGAGGCATGTCATTCGCGCTCTCCTGCACGCTCTCCGACCGGATCGCCGCGGTCGGGATGGTGGGAGCTGCTCTCCTGCTGCCGTTCAGCTGGTGCACGGACCAGCGACCGGTGCCGATGATCGCGTTTCACGGGACCGCCGATTCGGCAGCTCCGTACAAGGGAGGGTTCTCGTGGGTTGCTCCCCAGCGATTTCAGGGCGTGCGTGCCTTTACGGCGAGTTGGGCCCGAAGA
Organism: Casimicrobiaceae bacterium; assembly: GCA_036506975.1. Lineage (GTDB taxonomy): Bacteria > Pseudomonadota > Gammaproteobacteria > Burkholderiales > Casimicrobiaceae > PALSA-1003. The sequence goes on from DASXQW010000243.1 coordinate 9,229, forward strand.
AACCGGTGCGAAACGAACCCGGTCGATTCCCTGGTCGCGACGGACGTCACGCGCCTCGAATACACGAAATGCGCTGACGACGCGGCCGTGGTGCTCTATACCATCAAAGGAGGAGGCCATACCTGGCCCGGTGGCCAGCCGCTGCCGGAATGGTTCGTCGGGCCCACGAGCAACAGCATCGACGCCACGAGTCTGATGTGGGCCTTCTTTCGTGAACATCGGCTTCGAGAGGCGCAGACCGCGGCGCGGCACGAGTGAGGTGAACGCCTGGGTTGAGGCCTTCAATCGCGCTGACGCCGAGGCCCTGGCTGCGCTGACAGCACGCGTAGGATATTGAATGACACCTTACGACCTCCTCTCAAGGACCACCGCGTGAAGCAAGAAAAGTGGTTCGAGCGCACGTTCGATCTCACCGTGCCAATCGCTCGGTTCCCCAGCATCCTTGAGCGGCTTCGCGGCACCCCAGCTCGACTTGAGGAACGCACGGCCTCACTGTCCCCTGCCGTTCTCACTCAACGACACGATAATCGGTGGTCGGTCCAGGAGAATGTGGGCCATCTACTCGATCTGGAGCCACTTTGGTTCCGGCGGACGGAACAACTATTCGCGGGCGACAAGGAACTGGTTGCCGCCGACCTGACGAATCGACGGACTCACGAAGCACATCACAACGACCGCAATCTGACCGATCTATTACGCGACTTTCGCACTGCACGCACCCAGTTGGTATGCCGGCTGGCGCAGGCGGACGACGGAGTGTTGGGCCGTAGCGCGATTCATCCACGCTTGCGTACGCCCATGCGCCTCGTGGATGTGGCGCTCTTCATCGCGGAGCACGATGATCACCACCTCGCCACTATTGCAGCCCTGCTCGCAGGCTCAACACGTGACGGCGTTGCGGCCTAAAAAGCCTTGAAGCTGGCCGGCGCGATCGCTCGAGTGGGAGCGGAGTGTTGTGCGCTGGCGCGCACGAACTATCGTTCAACAACAGTTGCGCTGGCGGGCGAGTCGCCTGCGCTGAAGCGCGATCCGTTCGGCGGCAGCTCCGCGAGTCGGTACGACTCCCAACGTCTGCCTCAACCTCTGAGATCCGGTTGTTCTGCGCAGATCGACCGTGAGTGGAAATGGGCAAGGGACGGCTAGAAGCATTCAGCGACGCTGTGATTGCGATCATCATCACGATCATGGTGCTGGAGCTGAAAGTACCGCATGGCGACAGCTTGCAGGCGCTGTTGCCGCTGCTGCCGGTGTTCCTCAGCTACGTCCTCAGCTTCGTCTATGTCGCCATCTACTGGAACAACCACCATCACATGCTGCATGCCTGCACCACGGTCACCGGCACGATACTCTGGGCCAACCTGCACCTGTTGTTCTGGCTGTCGTTGTTTCCGTTTGCCACCGGCTGGATGGGGGAGAACCATTTTGCCGCCGTGCCCACGGCGCTCTACGGCGTGGTGCTGCTGATGGCCGCGATTGCGTACTACGTGCTCCAGCAGGCGATCATCCGCGCGCAAGGGCCGGAGTCGATCTTGCAAACAGCGGTCGGGCGCGATTGGAAGGGCAACCTGTCGCCGGTGCTGTATGTCATGGCGATTATCGCGACCCTGGTTTCGCCGTGGATTGCCCAGGCGATCTTCGTGACTGTGGCGCTGATGTGGCTGATTCCGGACCGGCGCATCGAAAACGTCCTGCCGCTCAAGGCCTAGCAGTCGCTGGGCAGAATCTCGTGCGTCTGATCAGCGCAGGGGGAAGCAATGAAGAGCACGGTCGAGGTCGACATCAACGCACCACAAGCTGAAGTGGCGACGTTATTCACCGACCCACGTCGCAACACGGCGTGGATGGAGGACGTCGACCGGGTCGAGCCGGTTGCCGGTCCGCTCGGCGTGCCTGGTTCGACGTATCGCCTTGTGCCCAAGAAGAGCGGCATGGTGTTCACGGCAACCGTCCTCACGAGAAACTTGCCCCACGAGGCACAGTTGAGCCTAGAGGCGTCCAACGTGATCATTGGGGCGAGTGGACGGTTCGTGGCGACAGGTCCGGGGACCACGCACCTGATCTCGGAGCAAGTGTTCCGGTTTCGGGGCCTCGGTGCACGGATCTTCGGCTTTCTTGCGCGGGGTGCCATTCGGAAGGCTCATCGCCGACACATGGAGGCGTTCAAGCACTTTGCGGAGGCGCAGCGGTAAGCGCGGAGGTGGTTGCGGACATGGGTGCCGGTCCGCCGCCTAACAAGCGCCTGAAGGCTCGGAGGATCTCGTGACCAGCCGGTATCTGCGCGTGCTCGTGGTTATCGTCGGTGCGGCACTCATCGTGTCGGGCATCGCGCCCTACGATCGGACCACCTGGTGGCTCGAGATCTTCCCCGTCTTGATCGGGTTCCCTGTCCTTGTACTCACGGCGCGTCGCTTTCCGCTGACCCGGCTCACCTACACCCTGCTCGCCTTCCATGCACTGATCCTCATCGTCGGGGGCCACTACACCTACGCCCGCGTGCCACTCGGTTTCTGGGTTCAAAACGTCCTCGGTCTGGCGCGGAACGACTACGACCGGCTCGGGCACTTCGTCCAAGGCTTCGTCCCCGCCATCCTGATCCGCGAGATCCTGCTGCGCACATCGCCCTTGCGGCCCGGCCGCTGGCTGTTCGTCATTGTGACGGCGATGTGCCTAGCGTTCAGTGCGTGCTACGAGTTCTTCGAATGGTGGTCCGCGCTCGCCGGCGGCCATGCGGCAGATGCCTTCCTCGGTACGCAAGGCGACGTGTGGGACACGCAGTGGGACATGTTCTGCGCGTTGCTGGGCGCGATCTCGGCTCAGCTGCTGCTTGCTCGCATCCACGACCGGAGCCTGGCCAAACTGCTGCAGCCGTAAGTGGCAGCCTCGGCTGATGTGGACCTTCCTTGCGGCCCATCCGCTGCGGCCGCCTAACACGCGCTTGAAGCTGCCGGCGCGCGGAGGATATTGGATGACACCTTTTTCTTCAGCGCGCCGCAGCTTACGCGCCATCCGTTCGGCCGATTGATATCCAGGGAGAAATCGTGCCATCCATTGTGAAAGTCCTCTCGGCGCTCGTGCTCGTGGGTTGCGCTACCGCTCCAGCGGCTCGCGGTCAGGCCCAGCCGCAGAGAGCAGGGATGAACGCACCTGTTGAGTTTCTCCTAACTGCAGCCGCTACTGATTTCCACAGCCATCTGCCGCACGCGGTCCGCTTTCGTAAGGTGCGCTTTGGGTCCGTCATGGGTCCCGATGGTACAACACACTACAGGTTGTGCGGCCAGTTCTTGCCCGCCCAGGAACGGGCCAAGGCTGAGTGGACTCCATTCGTCACGATCAAGACATCGGGCTACGAACAGTTGCTTGGAGCTCAAGCCGTGAGCTTTTGCAAGGGCTCATCAATTACGTGGGGCAAGGAGGATTTGTCATCGTCGTTGCAGAGCCGCCTCGATTCTCTGCGATAGCTTGATAATCCCACTGACGTGGGGCGGCGCCGGAACTCGGTCTCGTTTTTCTGAGGAAGTCTTCTATTTATGAGCGACACAGCTTGGTTATGAGCGACACAGCTTGGCGCCGCAGCTTCCGCGCGATCGGTTAGGCCGCGGCCCGACGTCATGATCAGATCTCCGCATGTCTGGCTGAGCGCGCTGTGGATCGGCGTCTTGATTCACGTTGACTGGCATCTCGGCCGGCCCGGGCACAACCATCTGAGCTTCGGCCTGGCGTACCACTGGTTGCTGGGGGTCATCACCTTCGCTCCCATCCCGTGGTTGCTCGCGCGACGGTGGCCCAGTGTGCTGAAGCGAGCCTCGCTGGTTGTGATCATGCTTGGCGTGTTGTTGGGGCAAGGAGTTGAACCTCTGGGTGAGGTAATTCAT
>DASXQW010000244.1:0-6478 GCA_036506975.1 Casimicrobiaceae bacterium
CAACGAAGAGCTGCCGTTCGGCGGCGTCGGCGCATCGGGGTACGGCGCTTATCACGGCGAACGGGGGTTTCTCGCCTTCACGCACGAGAAAGCGGTGTTCAAGCAGTCGCGCTTCGCGCCGCCATGGCTGCTCTATCCGCCTTATCGCAAGCGCTTCGACATAGTTCTGCAAATCCTGAAGAAGCTTGCGTCGATCGCGTAGCCCGGGCTGAGCTCGTAGCGCGATGCCCGGGGGGATGTTTCATCTCGGCGTTACCTCGGGCATCCCCCGGATCAAGTCCGGGGTCAGCCCGGGCTACGCACGATTCGCGCCGCGCCGCGTCAGCGGCGTCGCCGCCGCCAAAGCGCGTCGCTCAACACGGCGACGACCAGGAGGTTGATTCCGAGCGTCGCGAGCTTGAGCGGCGTAACGCCCTTCGCGAGCGCGTAGATCTCGAAAGGCACGTAGATCAGCCCCGACGCGACGCCCAGCCATTCCGCCCATTCGCGATCGAACCACAGACCGAATCCTTCAGCGATGCGCACAGCCGCGTAGACTGTCGCGCCGATCGCCAGCAGCCACAAATCCATCGACGTAACGCGCTCGGCCAGCGCCACGAAGATTTCCGGTACGCGGCTCGCGGGATCGAGATGCAGGTGCTCCAACAGCTCTTCGACGACGTCGCGTATGTCGCGATGCACGAACGCGAGCAGGCCCAGGCCGGCGACGAGCACCAGCGCGCCCTTGGCGAACTCGAACATCGCGACGACGCGCAGCTGTGCGCCGAACCATCCGCGGAGGTTCGGCTGTTGTTCAGTCGAAGCGGGCAAGCTTGCTTTGTCGTTCAATCGAATGACGCGCGATCAGCCCGGAGATTCGGCTGTTGTTCAGTCGAAGCGGGCAAGCTTGCTTTGTCGTTCAATCGAATGACGCGCGATCAGCGCTCGGGACGAAATTGGCGCAGACGCGGCGATGTCGCGGATTCGCGCCGGCCCATGATGTAAGTGGCGAATACCGCGCGATCGTCCCCGAGCATCATCAGCACGAACAGCCGCTCGACGAGATCGGCCGTGTTTGCCATGCGCCGGGCCAGCAGCGGAGTCGCCGCCAGATCGAGCACGATGAAATCGCCTTCCTTGCCGGCGACGAAATTGCCGATCCGATCGTCAAGATAAAGCGCATGCGCCGCGCCGAGTGTCGACGCTGTGGCGGCATGGATCGCGCTGCGTCGGAATTACGGGTGTGGGGCCGCTATGCGTGCGCCTTTGGAGAGCGCGGAGAGCACGCCCATGATCCCCGGCGCGACGCCGATGTCGACGCTGCCCGAAATTACCGCCTGTTGCGTTTCACCGCCGCCTTGCGTGTACAGGATCTCGAGGGTCAGCCCGTGCTTCTTGAAGATGCCCCCTAGCTGGTCGATCTCGGCGATGGTCGTATCCCAGTTGCCGCGCTGACCGGCGGCGATCTTGAGCGTGTCCTGTGCCTGCGCCGCCGGCAGACAGATGCCAAGCGCGAATAAAGTGATTGCACCGCAGAACAGCTTGAGCTTGCCCATCAATTTCCTCCTCGCGCGGTCGTTGTGCGCGGTGTCGCGCGCACCCGCGCACTGATAGCTTACGGGCCGCGAATCTCGTCCAAGCGGCGCAGTGTGGCGTGCGGTCGTGGGAGGCGTCAAGCGGGCGAACCGTTGACTTATTTTTCTGCTGTGCCCGAGATAGTATTTAGTCTACATCTCATTGATTTTCCATTCTTCTGCGACATTCAAGAAGTACACAAAACCACTGCGACCATCCTTTCTCGTTGCGACTGCTTGTCGCACCTCGCCAGACCCTTCCGTAAGCTTGAACGTCCCGATTGCATCCGCCATCGCCTTCAATTCGTCGGGTGTGGCTCGATTCAGTATTGGTTCGGCCTTCTTTCTCACAGTATCGATGAGACACTGCTTGGCGCCCTCGCGATCCCCGCGGCGCAACGATGACTGCCAGGCTTCCCAAGTTTTTTCAGGGGATGCAAACCTCGGGTCGGGACCCTGAGCCTCTGCGGCCATTTGTCCTGCATAACCGTCGCATTCCGACCTCATCTGCGTAGCAGCTTCCGACGACGGATTGGCCCTATTCAGCTTGCGCATGTTATCGACCATGTTGCGGACGTCGGGGTCATTCTCAACCTTGACAAGAGACGCGTAATGCTTTTTCCGCCAGATCGCATAGTCGGTGGCAGTACGCTCACGGTACCCTGGCACGGCGTCATCGCAACTCAGCTTCATCAGAAGGACCATGGCGACATGATAGTCAAGCCCGAGATCGCCACGGTATCTTTCCGAACCGGTCGGTCCAGGGGCCTCAATCGGGAGAGCCGCTTTTCTTTTGTCAGCTCCACAGGCCTGCTGCTGATAGATGACCTTGCCGTCGGCGCCAGTGCATTTGTAGACCTGTGCCCAGGCGCCGGGTATCACGGCCAAGAGCAGGATGCCGGCCAACGCCAATTCGCCGGTCATGCGAACTCGCATCCGCGGGTTGTGAAAGCAGCGGACCTGGCATGCTGGTCGAGTCAACAATTGGACCCTTTCAATATCTGAAGGTAACGATCATCCACGGCAAGGCTGAAGGTGTAGACGAAAGGCGTTGTTGATGCTTGCTCCGGTATCGAGAAGTCAATGGGGTCAGCAGCGCACCTTTGATTGTACTCGCAGCGAAGAGCGAAGGCGTCTTGCCAACAGGGCCATCTCGCTCGCTGCTCACATCGCCGCCTCAATTCGCCGGCGTAACCGGGCGCGATGCAAGCTCCTCGTCGGCGACGCCGAGCGTGGTCCACTGCGTCGTCTTCGGAACGTTCCGCTGTCGAGCGTGCTGACGGCGGCAACCGGCAACTGGCACGCAGTGCTCCTCGTCGCGGCCGCGCTGAACTTCGTTGCGGCGCTCGGCGCCTGGTTTGTCTTGCGGCCGTTACGATACGCGTTCATCGACGCCAGTCGCCGGCAACAGGACGTCGAGCCCAAAGCGCGCGTGCAGGCGGCGTGAATGTTTTGCGGCGGGTGCCGGGCGCAGTCGACGATGACGCTCGCCTCGCTGCTGTCCCTGCTGAGCGCCGCACTGTCGGTCGTCGCATTCGCGTTCTTGCGATCGGCCTCGCGCGCACGACCCGGCTTGCCGCTAGACGGCGACAAAAGCCGGTGTACGGCAAGGAGGCCGAGCGACTGCGAATCCTGCAGCGTTTCGACTGGCAGTGCGCCGCTGCTCTGCTCGGCGCCGCTCTGGTCGGAGTTGCGGCGAGTCGGCTCGGCGCCGGCCCGGCATTCACCGAGCCGAGTGGCAATGCCGCCGGCGGGGCGCTGTTGATTGCAGCGATCGTCTTGGCTGTCGTGCTGTTGACCCTGTCCGTGCGCTGCGGGATCGTGTCACGCGCGCTCCGCAAGCTGGACGCCGGCGAGCGCCGCAAGCCATCGCGATAATCGGCCCAAAGCTCGAAAGGTCCGATATGACGCGGCCGAAAAGGTGTGGGCAGCCGCACTGACCATCTTTAGCCTCATCGAGGCGGAATGCAGGAACTTGAGCCCGCCCGGGTGCCTCCTCCACTTCTATGCTGATATGAGGCGACGCACGCGTGCCCCGCATCGCGAGGCGGGGGCACATGCGCGAAACCAGCGAATCTAGCTCGGCGTGCGCCGACGCGCGGCGGCTAGGCTAGCCAGCCCGAACGCAAGCAGAGCAAGCGTCGCGGGCTCCGGAGCGGGCGCAGGCGCCGGAAATAGCAGGCCACGGATTTCACCGCCGGGGAACTGCGTCGTGTGAATATTGAAGTAGGCGTTGCCCGTTTCCATGCCCGCTAGCAATGCGTTAAATGCATTGCTAATCCCGCCTTGGGCTGTGACGAATGCAGGATTCCAACTGCTCGCAAGCGCCATATCGAACGTGTGGTCGTAAGTGCCCGACGTCACCCCAAGGGGGAAGCCGGTGAACGACGGAAGGTTCGTCGCCACGCCCACGTTACTCGCTCCCGGTGTAGCGGTGCAGCAGTGAATGTGCGCCGCCGTGGTGGTGCCGATGAGACCGGCGAATGTCGCTTGCACCTGCATCGTAAAGATGTCGAGATCCACCGTGATCAGCGCATCCCCCGTTGCAGGTGAAGCGTTGGGCGGTATTTCGGTTATGCCATCGAGGTCGGTCGCAAACGTGACGATGGTCGCCGAAGCAGGCAAAGCTACGGCAACGGCCAGCAGGAATATCGCAAAAGATTCAGGCAGCTTCACAGTAGTGTCCCCCCGCTAGAGATTGGCACCCCGATCGCCGTTAAGCGCGGACTCGAAAGCCATGAAACCAGCATGCAATATCCGTTCCCAACTTCTCATAGTCAGCCGATTCAGGTGCTTGGCAATTGCATCGGAACCACCCTGGGCCGACCTGTAAGATTCCTCGACGCATCGCATGAAAATGGGCACGCAAGGCGAGAGCGAGATCGGCACTGCGCTCGACGCCGCGTGACGGGCTCCGGCCGCGACGTTGCTATGATTCGTTTGCGCCGACGAAGGATAGAAAATCCAACCCGCGCGGCGCCTGCTGAGGCACCGTATGACGGCTTGACGCGACCAGGCAGACACGGAAATGGGGTGGGTGGAGTTCACCGCGGGTTCGGTTTTCGGCCCGAGTGCGGTTGCTTGCGTGCGCTGGTGGGCCCGCGGCGCGGGCGTGGCGGCCACAGGCGGGAGGCGGCGTGGCGCCGCGACGACGGGCGGTCGGCGGTTGGCTACCAGGCGATGCGCTGATCGAATTCGTAGGCCGGTTCCGGCTGAGCCGACGGGTCCCCAGGCCGGCCGGGGTCGACACACTCGGCGTCGGCCGCCTCCCACAGCGGCGGGCCGCGGGCGGGCGCGATCCGAGGTGGCGCGGTCGGCTCACCGAGGTGGGCGAGGAGGTCGCGCACCGTGGCGGCGTCGGTGATGAAGGCGATGATGCGCATCCTGTCGCCACACGTCGGACACACGAGTGGGAACAGTTCATAGATGCGGGCGAGCAAGGATAGGCACCAATCAAGTTCTCCCCCTGGCTTCGATCAAGGCGGTCCCTTTTACCGGGACAGGCGCTCTAGCTTAGTCCTGGAAAGCGGACGCAGACAAATCGGAATTGAGCATGCCACGCATAGCAGATGTGGATGGCACTCGCGCGCCCTCGTCAAATCGTGATACGCCGCCTCGGGTGCACCCTTCTTGCGGTCGGATTTCCTCCACTGCGAATGACCGATGCGCCTTGCGATCGATGATCTCCAGGGCATACGCAAGATCCACGTCGTCGATGGAATGCTGACTAACGCGCATCGCAGGGTCCAGGTAGCGAAGACCGACGTTCGCGAGCACGACCGCCAAGCCGAGAAACGCCGAGGCGAGGAGCGCGGTGCTGAGGTCCACGCCCCCTACGCTGCTTCGGTGTACGAACTCTTGCCGTCACCCATGTACGATTCGTACACGTGCTCGAACAGCGCATTGCACTTTGTCTGGTAAGTTTCCTTGGTGTAAGCGCGCGGCAGGCCCTCGTCCAGTCCGTCCTCGATCGCAAGCCGCACTCCGGCGCGAGCCTGAGCCTTTTGCCGCCAGCCAAGAACCAGCAACGCGTTCAACCGTTCGAGCACTTGCCGCGCGACCTTCTTAACCTCGTCGCGCTCCTCGGTCGTCAGCGTCGGTCCGGGACGGGTCAGGATGTCGAAGATGGTCAGTTCCTCTTCGCTCAAGTGCTCGCGCACGTGCCGCCCCTGCTCCTCGGTCAGCACCCCCGTGAGCGCGACGAGGTCCCTGAAGATCTCCTCGATGTTTCGGCTGCCGCTGTTGTAGGCGTCGATCAGTTCCTGGAACTTCTCCAGATAGTCGGCCCGCGTTGGGTTGAATCGCACCATTCGCTCGAGTTGCGCCCGAACTGCCGCCTTGAGCCGTTCCAGGTCGCTGCTAGTCGGCTTTTTCTTCTCGAAACGCTTCGCCAGCGCCTCGAAGTCGATTTTCGACAGATCGATCGCTCCATAAGTACGGCTTCCGCCCCTGATCTTGAACGGCTCGGCACCGATGGATTTGTCCAGCAATTCCTGAATTCCCTGAAGGACGTGTGAGATGTCGGGCGGGTCGCTGCGGTTGCGGATATAGTCCGCGAGCGCGCGTATGGAGCCGCAGCGCGCGGCGAATTCAACCGCCACGGGGTCGGGTTTCACCGCGCCATAGAGCGCGTCCACGAGCCGCGCCCGCGAGAGAAAGTCGCGCTTCACCGTCTCCGGCGCGAGCAGTCGGTTGGCCCCATCCTCAACCGCCTGCGCCCGCTCGAACTTCTCCGCCGCCGTGCCCTCGATTCTGGCGAGGTCAACGCCGTGCGCCTTGCACCAGGCCGTCGCATCTGCGACCGCTTGCCGTAGTTCGTCGACCAGGGCCTTCTTGTCGCGCACCGGCATCTCGCCGCTGCGTCCCTTGGCGTAGATCGCAAGCGCCCGCTCGAGCGACGCGAACACGTTGGCGTAGTCCACGAT
>DASXQW010000245.1:0-2111 GCA_036506975.1 Casimicrobiaceae bacterium
TACAGTACCGATAGCCGCACCGATGATCGCATGCCGGCTCGCGCCGACCCGCTTCGCGCCTAGGGAGGCTGCAACGTAGTCGACCGCCCAGGCCATTGCGGTCAGCGCGGCAAAGAGCATCAGCAGCCACACGGGGATACGGGCGAAGTCGTCGATCCACGCCGCAAGTGCGATGCCGCCGAAGACGAGAATGGCGCCGGGCAGGGCAGGCAGGACGGTACCCGCGACGCCGATCACGATAAGCGCAATTGCGGTAATCCATAGGATCGCGGTCACCGGGCCTGCCTTTCCCCGTTGCCACGTTGCCAGCGATCACCGCGCGAGCTCATGCGCGGGAGCAAGCCGATGGACTTCCCGGAGTTCGATGTCAGGCGACAGTGTAAATTGACCCATATTGCCTCACGACGTAATGTTATCGGCAATCATGGGTCGTCGTTGCTGCTCCGGCCACCGCGCTGGCCCATGATCGTGAGCCATGTTCAACGCCTTTCCCCAGCGCATTGTTTGCCTGACCGAGGAACCGACCGAAGTGCTCTATGCCATCGGCGAAGCCGATCGCATCGTGGGCATTTCCGGATTCACGGTGCGACCCGCAACGGCGCGGCGAGAAAAGCCCAAAGTATCGACCTTCACCAGCGCCCGGATCGATGACATCGTTCGCCTCGAACCGGATTTCGTGATCGGGTTCTCCGACATCCAGGCCGATATCGCAGCGGCGCTCATCAAACGCGGCATCGAGGTATGGATCAGCAACCATCGCTCGGTGGCGGGCATCCTCGCCTATGTGCGCCGCCTCGGCGCCATGGTCGGCGCGTGGGAGCGGAGCGAGCGCTACGCGGCGGAGCTCGAGGCACACATCGCCCAAGTGCGCTCAGAGACGCTTCTCCTGACTCGTCGGCCGCGCGTCTACTTCGAGGAATGGGACGAACCACAGATCAGTGCGATCCGCTGGGTATCGGAGCTCATCGACATCGCCGGCGGCTCCGACATATTCGCCGAGCGGGCGCTGAGCAGCCTTGCCCGCGGCCGCATCGTCGCCGATCCACAGGAGGTTGTGCGCAGCCGACCGGATATCATCATCGGCTCGTGGTGCGGCAAGAAGTTTCGTCCGGAACGCGTGACGGCGCGAGTGGGCTGGACAGACATCCCAGCCGTGCAGAACGGAGAACTCCACGAGATCAAGTCGCCCATCATCCTGCAGCCGGGGCCTGCGGCGCTCACCGATGGGTTGGATGCCTTGCACGCCATCATCATGCGCTGGACAAGCGCCTCGTACGCAGAGCAGCGCTAAAGTCCGCGATGAAGAGCCGCGGTGCCGTGACTCGGAAGCTAACCTGAAAAGCGCCCGCCGGGATAACGGTCCGGCGATCGTCAGAACTTGACGTTGTCGATCGTGGTAAGCGTGATCGCGGGGGATATGACCGGTACGTTGACCAGATGCCATGCCACATACTGTTCCACGTAGGGCGCGTCTGCCGAAACGCCGTCCACGGGGACGATCACCTTCATGCCTCGCATGGCCGCGCCGCTGGCGGTATAGAGAACCGCGCCGTGCGCTGCTGTGCCGACTACGATCACGGTCGCGACGCCCTTCTCCTTCAGGATCTTCTCGAGATCGGTATTCATGAACTTGTCCACGCCGGAAGAGACCACGGGCTCATCGGCGGCGGGAGTGAGCTCCGTGGCGATGTCGGCGGGCTTGCCTCCGCCGCCGAGGCTGTAGATTACCGGCACACCGGCGGCGCGCGCGGCGGTCAACAGGGTCTTGACCTTCGGGATGGAAGCGATGCAGCGCGGTCTGCGTTGCGGATTGCAGGTCTGCTGGTTGAGGTCGAGCAGCAGAAGCGCAGTCGTTTTCCTGTCGATCGTCACCGGCTTCAAGGCAGGCGGCGGCGCCGCCTGCACGGACGCCCACTCATCGATGATCGTCTCCGCGCGCGCGGATTGCACGATGATGCAGCTCGCCAATCCGACGCTGGCCGCGCTCAGGTGCCACAAGAAGCCGTGTCTGGTCGACATCGCTTTCCTCCTCGGGTTGGGTGAAACCGCGATTTCGCTGCCAACTTAGCTACACACTCGTGCGGAGTCAACCCGCCTCGACGGCCGCGCCG
>DASXQW010000246.1:0-2916 GCA_036506975.1 Casimicrobiaceae bacterium
GGGCAATGTCGAGCAGGCACTCGATAAGGCAAACAGGAAAACTGGCTGAACGATGCAGTGCAGAGCAAATCGCCCGCATCATCGGCGGACCGCTAATGATGGGTTGTCGTGGAGGAAACAACAATGGACTGGATGAGCAGATTCCGGGCATCTGGGAAAGCCGAACCGGCCGACCCGGCGGACGAGACGGTTATCAATGGTGCGCCGTATGACGCCCAGAAAGAGATCCGAAACAGCCCCCAAGCCTCCGCAGCTCCCGGCGACGCCAAGGATCGACAGTTAGCGGCAGTAGTGCGTTACGTCACAGCTTTGCGCGCTCGTTGAGCCGCACCGGGTGGGCCGAATGAATTCGGCCTTACGAAGGCCGGGTTGTTTTTTGCAGGTGCGAATTTATTCGCACGCTACGGCCGGCTTGTCCTTCGGGACTGGATCAGCGCGAGGCACCCGCAGGTCGCCGCGTAGGCGAACGCGGTCCAGTACCAATGCGCGAGGAACATCGCAACGAGGACGCCGAGATCGAAGGTCATGACGTAGACCTGTGGGACCGCGGCCGGCGCGCTCTGCCGCAATGCGGAGCCTTGCGGCGTGCTCCATAGACTGACGATGAGCATCGACCAGACGAAGGCGCTGAGAGCGTATTGGACCCAGCCGACCTGCTCGATGATGGCGAAATACAGCGCCGCGGCAAACAGGCCCTTCCACACGATCCAATCAAGCCGGCGATCCATCGTTGGCTCCCACCGAGACCCCTCGCGGGCGAAGATGCTATCACTATCCGGCGGTCTGTAGGTGATTGTCCTACAAAAAGCCGTGGCCAACATAGGCGAACTTCCCCCGATACCGGGGCTTCCAAGCTAGAGCCTCGATAGAAGGCGGGCGGCGATGCAGATACCCAAAAAAGCCTGGATTTTCCTCGGCGTAACCGCCCTGATCGTGGTCGTGGTCGCGCTGTTCGAATGGAATTGGCTGCGCAGTCCCCTTGCCCATTACCTGAGCGGAAGAGTCGGCCGGCCGGTCGCGATCGAGGGCGACCTGCGTGGGGAGTGGTCGTTCAAGCCACTCTTTACCGTCGATTCGGTCACCGTACGCAATGCTTCCTGGTCGGCCGAGCCTTTGATGGCACGAGCTCAGCGCGTCCATGTCCGCGTCGACGTTGCATCGCTTTTGAGCGGGCCAGTGTCGCTACCGGAGATCACCCTGGTGCAGCCGCAAGTTCTGCTGGAGCGCGGCGCGGACGGGCAGGCAAACTGGGAGCTCCCCGGCCCGAGCGACATACCGGTGATCGGCCGCTTGAGCATCGAGGATGGCGTCATTCGATTTCTACATCGCGATGTTGGCACCGACGTCACCGTCAAGGTCGCCTCTTCGGCAGCGCCTGACAGTGGAACGACTCCTGTGCATTTCTCAGGCTCCGGCCGCTTGCGCAACAATCCCTTCACGGTCGAAGGAGACGCGGCTTCCTTGCTCGCGCTGGAGAAGGGCGATCGGCCGTATCGGGTAAACGCCAGCGCGCGTGCGGGTTACACGAGCGCCCGTTTCGACGGGACTGTGATTCCGAACAACATCGAGAACGTCGAAGGATCGCTCACGTTGCAGGGTCGCGACCTGTCGCAACTTTACCCGATCGTTCCCGTGCCGTTTCCGTGGACGCCGCCGTATCGCGTCAGCGGGCAGCTCAAGCACGCCGGCAAGCTCTGGACCTTCAACGCGTTCACCGGCAAGGTCGGCGAAAGCGACGTCGCTGGCAATTTCGCGCTCGACCGCAGCCAGACGATTCCGCGCGTCGACGCCGACATCGTATCGCAGTTGCTCAACTACAAGGATCTCGGCGGCCTGATCGGCCTGCCGCCCGCCGATGCGCCGCCGAGCGCGAGAACGGCCGAGCAGAACAAGGAAGCGGCCAAGCGCGCGGCGTCCGGGCGAGTGCTGCCCGACAGGCCCTACGACCTCGAGAAGCTGCGCTCGGTCGACGCCAAGCTGCGTTTCAAGGGCAAGCGCTTCATGGCATCGAAACTGCCGTTCGACGACATGAAGGTGACGATGGATCTGCGGGGAGGCGTGCTCAAGCTGCAGCCGCTCGATTTCGGCATCGGCGGCGGCGACGTGACGTCGACGCTGGTGCTCGATGCGCGCAACAAGGTGATCAAGACCAATGCCGATGTGACGGTCCGCAATGTCGAGCTGAAGCAGATCCTCCCGGCGTTCAAGCCGCCGAAGGGAAGCGCCGGCAAGGTTGGCGGTCGCGCGCGCCTTACCGCCACCGGCAACTCGATCGCCGACATGCTGGCGTCGAGCAATGGCGAAGTCGCGCTAATCAGCCGCGGCGGCGAAGCCAGCGCGCTCGCGGTCGTGCTGACGAATCTGGACCTGGCGCGCGCGGTGCCGCTGCTGTTGAAGGGCGACGAGAATTCGCCCGTACACTGCGTGGTGGCCAACTTCGTTGCCGAGAATGGCACCATGGCGGCACGGACCCTGGTGATGGATACCGAGGCGGAAAAGATCCTTGGTGAAGGCAGCGTCGACTTTGCGAACGAACGCTATGCGTTGACGCTCAACGCGAAGTCCAAGAAAGCGAGCGTAGTGGCGCTGCGCGGTCCGATCCTCATCGACGGCAGCTTCAAGTCGCCGAAGATTCATCCGGCGGTCGGTCCGATCGCCGTTCGCGTCGGGACGTCGGTGGCGCTGGGCGTCGCAGCGACGCCGGTGGCGGCGCTCCTGCCGTTAATCGACTTTGGCGGCGCCACGGACGCCGATTGCCGCGCGCTGATGGAGGACGCAAGGGAAAACGTGGAAGCGCGCACGTTGAAGCAGCCCTCCAACACGCCGCGCGCCGGCGCCAATTCGGCGCCACGCGGGGCCTCATCGGCCCGCGTATCCGACTAGATCGTCATGGCCGAATAAATTCGGCCCTACCAG
>DASXQW010000247.1:0-6331 GCA_036506975.1 Casimicrobiaceae bacterium
CGGATAAGCTGCCGCGCGGCATCGCGCTGGTAGCACACCCCCACCCGCTGCAGGGCGGAACGCTCGACAACAAGGTGGCGCAGACACTCGCGAAAACGTTCGCGGCGCTTGGCTACGTCGGCGTGAGGTTCAACTTCCGCGGCGCGGGCAAGAGTGAAGGGGCGTTCGATGACGGCATCGGTGAAACCGACGATGCGCTGGCCGCGCTGGCGTTCGCGCGAAGCGAGTTTCCCGCGATGGCGGCAACACCCCCCGTGCTCGCGGGCTTTTCTTTCGGGTGCTTTGTACAGGCCCGGGTCGGCCGCATCGTAGCGCCCGAGCGGATGGTGCTGGTCGGCCCGGCGGTGAAGCGCTTCGCCGTCGACGCCGTTCCCGCCGACACCATCGTGATCCATGGCGAGGAAGACGATGTCGTCGCGCTCGCCGACGTTCTCGCGTGGGCGCGGCCGCAACAGCTGCCGATCGTCGTGTTTCCCGGTTGCGGCCACTTCTTCCACGGTCGACTACCGCAGCTGCAGCGCGTCATCACCGGAATGTGGCAGCGATGAACGTGAGCGACGTGCCGGTCCTATCGGTATCGGGCCTGCGCAAGTCCTACGGTAACCACGAGGTTCTGCGCGGGCTCGACTTCGCGATCCGCCGCGGTGAGTGTTTTGGGCTGCTCGGGCCGAACGGCGCGGGCAAGACGACGACGCTTCGCTGCTGCCTGGGACTCATCGACCCTAATGCCGGAACGATCACGCTGGTCGGTGAGCCGGTGCCGAAAGCTGCCCGCGAGGCGCGTATTCGTGTCGGCGTCGTGCCGCAGATGGACAACATCGACCCGGACTTCACCGTGGCCGAGAACCTGATCATCTACGGCCGCTACTTCCGCATGCCCGACGCGCTGATCAACGAACGCATCCCCCGGCTGCTCGACTTCGCGGGCCTCGCCAACAAAGCCGATGCCAATATCCGGACTCTGTCCGGCGGCATGAAGCGTCGTCTGACCCTTGCGCGCGCGCTCGTCAACGATCCGGAACTCCTCATCCTCGACGAGCCGACAAGCGGCCTCGACCCGCAGGCGCGGCATCTGATCTGGAGCGGCTTGAGACAGCTTCTCACGCAGGGCAAGACGATTCTCTTGACGACGCACTTCATGGACGAGGCCGAGCGGATGTGCACGCGGCTCGCCGTCATCGACCATGGCCGGATGATCGCGAGCGATTCGCCGCGGGCGTTGATCGCCACGCACGTCGAGCCCGAGGTCGTCGAGGTATACGGCGACGAGGCGCGAACCTGGGCGATGACACGCGGCCGGCAGCTCGCCGATCGCCTGGAGCTTGCCGGCGAAACCGCGTTCTGCTACGCACGCGATGCGGCACCGCTGCTCGCCGATCTCGGGCACGCCCCGGGCGTGCGCTATTTGCATCGGCCGGCGAACCTCGAAGACTTATTCATCAAGCTCACCGGCCGCGAGCTTCGCGATTGATGCAAAGCTGCTGCGCGGGCCGGCTGCGTTGTTGTGCCTCGCTCAGCCCCTCGCTGTACTCCTTTGTACTATCTCGGGCCTCGCTGCGGGACGCCTAGCAGCCGGCCCTGCTCGCGACGCTTTTCATCAATCGCGAGCGCGGTACGCCTAAAGCCCAAAGATTCGCAGCGCATTGCCGCCGCGCACCTTGGCGCGCGCGCTATCCGGTAGCGAATTCACGCGCTTTAGGCATCCCGGCATGTCGCCGATGGTGTGCGGATAATCCGAGCCGTAGAGCACGTTATCGGCGCCGAAGGTTTTCACGCACAGCTCGAGCACGTCGGGCGAGAACACGACCGCATCGGCGTGGATCCGCGGCAGGTATTCCGAAGGACGTATCGAGATCTTCTCGCGACATGCGGGAATGTTGTCGTAGCACTGATCCATGCGCGAGACAAGGTACGGCAGCGCGCCGCCGCCATGCGCCGCGATGATCCTTAGTCCGCGATAGCGGTCGAAGAAACCGTCGTAGATCATGCGCGCGATGGCGAGCGACGTGTCGAACGTGAAGCCCAGCGACGCGGTCAACTGGAAGCGCACCATGTCCATCTCGGCAACGCCGGGCGGCGCCGTTGGATGCACCAGCACCGGCAATGATCCCGCATCGATCGCTTGCCAGATCGGCTCGAACGCGGGATCCGTGAGCGACTGCCCGTCGACGTTCGCCAGCACCATCACGCCCGACGCACCGGCAGCGATCGCGCGCTCGAGCTCGGAGAGCGCGCGGTCGGGGTACTGCCACGGCAGCGAGGCAAGCCAGCGAATCCGGTCAGGATGCGCGATGCGCGCGGCGGCCATGTCGTCGTTCATCAGGCGCGCCGCCTGCAGGCTCACGTCCGCGCCGCCCCAGTAACAATTCGGGCAGGTCAGCGAAACGATGCCGACATCGACCCCGACCTGGTCCATGGTGCGCAGGCGCAGGTCGTAGTCGAACATCGCCGGTACCGGCGTCATGAACGGTGCGCCGTCGAGGTGAATGGCGCGCATGCCGCCGCTCACCTGCCGCACGGTGTAGCGCGGGCCGCCGCAGGCCTGCAGCAGCTTGAACCATCCCTCGGTCAGGCAATGCGTGTGAACGTCAATAACCGTGCTCATGAGGGGGGTCGGGCCGCGCACCAGCTTTGCATCAATCGACCTTGGCGCCCGAATCGCGGATCGCCTTGGCCCATCGCGGCTGCTCCGCCTCGATCGTTGCCGCGAATTGTTCGGCGCTGTGCGGCGGGAACGGTTCCATGCCGAACTTGAACAGTTGCGCCTGGAAATCCGGTGCGGCCTGGATCTTCTGCAACTCGGACGAGAGCCGCGTCACGATTTCCTTCGGCGTTCCCGCCGGCGCAACGATGCCCTGCCACGCCTGCCAATCGAAGCCCGCGACGGTGTCGGCGAGCGGCGCCAGCCCGGGCAAAAGCGTCGTCGGTTTCGCTGC
Organism: Casimicrobiaceae bacterium; assembly: GCA_036506975.1. GTDB lineage: Bacteria > Pseudomonadota > Gammaproteobacteria > Burkholderiales > Casimicrobiaceae > PALSA-1003. Next base: position 2,937 of record DASXQW010000247.1, read on the forward strand.
CGACGTCCCCAGTGCCGTCACCTTGCCAGCCTGGATATTCGGTATGGCAATCGTCGCGTCGGCGAACATGACCTGGATCGTTCCGGTGAGCAGGTCGGTCAGCGCAGCCGGAGTGCCCTTGTATGGCACGTGCTGGATGTCGAGCCCGAGCTCGGCCTTCAGCGCTTCCATGAACAGATGATGCGGGCTGCCGCTTCCGACCGACGCATAGTTGTACTTGCCGGGATTCCTGCGGATCGCCTCGATCATTTCGCGCACGTTCTTCGCGGGGAACGACGGGTTGGCGATGAGGAAAAAGTTGACCGAGCCGACTTGAGAGATGGGCGCAAAGTCGCGCAGCGGATTGACCGGCGACGGTCGATACAGCGCCGGACTGATGCCGAGGGTGGTACTGGTCGCCATCAGCAGCGTGTAGCCGTCGGGCGGTTGCTTGGCCACGAACTCCGCACCGACCAGCGTGCCCGCGCCCGGCTTGTTGTCGACGACGACCGGCTGCTTGAGGCTCACTGCGAGCCGGTCGCCGATCGAGCGTGCGAGAAGATCGGTCAGCGCACCCGGAGGGTATGGCACGACGAGCTTGATCGGGCGGTTCGGATAACCCGCTTGCGCGAACGCGGTCGGCGTCGCGATGTGCGCCGTGACGACGGCGGCGCAAAGCGCGACGAGCGCGAGGCGGATCGTCCTGGTTCCGTGCCTGATCATGATCTCGCCGGTGCGATTATCGATGGTCGCGGCCGCCGCGCCTGCGCAGCGCCTGCGCCTGCCGCTTGCGCAGGCGCAGATTGAGCATCTCCACGGCTACCGCAAAGGCCATCGCGAAGTACACATAGCCCTTGGGCACGTGGTGATCAAAGCCGTCGGCGATAAGCACAACGCCGATTACGAGGAGAAAGGCCAGCGCCAACATCTTGATGGTCGGATGGCCGGAGACGAAGCGGCCGATCGCGCCGGCGAACACCATCATGAGCAGCACCGACCCCACGACGGCGGCGATCATCACCTCCAGCCGGTCGACCATGCCGACCGCGGTGATGATCGAATCGAGCGAGAACACGAGATCGACGATGGCGATCTGAATGATCACCGCCGTGAACGTCGCGCTGGGCGCGCTCGATGGTTTACCCCCGCCACCGGCGAGCAGTTGATGGATCTCCTTGGTGCTCTTCCATATGATGAATACGCCACCCGCGATCAGGATCAAATCGCGACCGGAAATCTCCTGACCCAAGATCGTAAACAAGGGCGTAACGAGCCCGACGATCCACGACAGCAGGAGCAGCAACGCGACGCGCATGAACATCGCTAGGAACAATCCCGTCTTGCGCGCGAACTCGCGCCGTCTCTGCGGTAACCGGTCGACCAGGATCGAAATGAAGATGATGTTGTCGATGCCCAGCACCAGCTCGAGCGCGATCAGCGTGACCAATGCGATCCATGCCTGCGGATCCAGCAGCAGATCGAGCATCGATCTCTAGACCCCGCCGTCAGTCGGTAGCCGGCGACATTGCGGACAACACGGCAAACCGCCGCCTACTTCCGTCATGCGGCTGGCTTGCGGGCGGTGATGGCCCACGAACTGGACTGCATGTATACCTTGCCGTTCTTCAGATGATGCGACAGCTCCGTACGCAGCGCGCCTTCGATTTCCTGCCGACGCTGCTCCGCGTGCACGCCCGCTTCGCGAAAAATCTCGCCGGCCGGCCCCAATGCGAGCTGGAAGTCCATCGCCTGCTCGACGGTCGCGCCGATCATCACCGGCCCGTCGGTCCGCTCGAACCGTGCATCCTCGAATCCCGCCGCCTTGAGCTGCGCGGTGACGACCTCCGGGTTGGCCATGGAGAACGGTCCCGGCCCGCAGGTCTGCGCGTTCTCTCCCGGCGGCGGCAGATACTGCAGCACGATCTGCTTCGGGATCGCCATCCAGGGGTTCTCGGCGAGTGCGCGCCAGGTGATGAACATCAATCTCCCGCCGGGTTTCAGGGCGTTCCTGATGTTGCGCATCGCCACGACGGGATTGCTGAAGAACATCATCCCGAAGCGAGAGAAGCAGAAATCGAATTCGGGTTGGAAGCGATACGTCTGCACGTCTGCGGCCACGAAGCGCAGGTTTGCAAGGCCGGCCGCGCGGGCGTCCTGCCTTCCCTTTTCCAGGAAGGCATCGCAGCAATCCAGCCCCAGGACCGATCCCGACGGCCCCAGCTTGCGGGCGAGCGCTATCGCGGTGTCCCCCCAGCCGCAGCCGACATCGAGCGCACGGGCGCCTTGCGCGATTTCGAGAGTCCGGAGCGGGGCTTCGCTGTGGTAGCTCAAGCCCTCAAGGAGAATGTTGCGGAAGCGCTCGAACTTGTCGACCAGTACGTTGTTCCAGAAGGCGGTGAACTCGTCGTTGGAGACAGCGGCTTCAGCCATGATGGCAGGCTCCTCGGGTCAGCTCGGGCGCGCAGGAAAAACTCTTACCTGGCGCAGACGGCCGCAAACGATACTCCTTTCCGAGTCGGCGTGCACGCCGGCCCGTATCGGTGTTCGGGTTATACTCGCGGGATAATTCGTACGCCGCTGCATGTACTCCGCTTCGCTGCTTCGCACCCCGGAACTGTCGCTGCGCTGGATTCCTGTCTGGCGCCGCAATCTCCTCGTCTGGCGGAAGCTGGCCGTTGCGTCGGTGCTCGGCAACATCGCCGATCCGCTGCTGTATATGCTCGCGCTCGGTTACGGCATTGGCGCGTTCGTGCCCGAGGTCGGCGGAATGAAATACATCGCCTTCATAGGCACGGGCATGGTCTGCCAGAGCGCGATGTTCACATCGTCCTTCGAGGCGATGTACTCCGCATTCTCGCGCATGCACGTGCAGCGCACGTGGGAAGCGATCATCAACGCGCCCATCTCGCTCGACGACGTGGTGTTCGCCGAATGGATCTGGGCGGCGTCGAAAAGCGTCATGTCGGTGCTGGCGATCCTCATGGTCGTCCTGGGGTTGGGGTTCGGACATTCGTGGCTCGCCATCTGGGTTCTGCCGCTCGGCTTCGTCGTCGGGCTCACGTTCGGCGCATTCGGCCTGGTCATGAATTCGCTCGCGCCGGGATACGATTTCTTTACCTACTTTTTCACCCTCGTACTGACACCGATGCTGCTGCTCTCGGGCGTGTTCTTTCCCGTCGACCAGATGCCGGCTGCGTTGCGCGCCGTCGCTGTCGTGTTGCCGCTTTCCCACGCGATCGACATCGCAAGGCCGCTGCTCGCGGGCAAGGTGCCCGACAACATCGCGCTGCACCTGGCGGTGCTCCTCGGCTACGCCTCGTTTGCTTATTACATCGCGCTGGTGCTGACGCGGCGGCGCCTGCTCAAGTGACGCGGCTGTCCAAGAGCAAGACCCGAAGGGTCGTGGCGATTGGAAA
>DASXQW010000248.1:0-3053 GCA_036506975.1 Casimicrobiaceae bacterium
GCACTTCGCGGATCGGCTGCACGCCGCGCGCGGTGTAGACCGGCGTCTCCGGCGCGAAGCATTGGTTGACCGCGACTGCGGTGTCGTTCACCACTTTCAGGAACGGCACCACACCTTGCGACTTGCCGTTGGTGCCCTTGATATGCGAGCCCAGCGCGCGCACGTTGGTCCAGTCGTTGCCCAAGCCACCGGCGAACTTGGACAGCAACGCGTTTTCCTTGATCGCCTCGTAGATGCCGTCGAGATCGTCGGCGACGGTGGTGAGATAGCACGACGAGAGCTGCGAGCGGTGCGTGCCCGAGTTGAACAAGGTGGGCGTCGACGACATGAAGTCGAAGGTCGAGAGCACGTTGTAGAACTCGATCGCGCGCGCCTCGCGGTCGACTTCGTTCAACGCCAGGCCCATCGCCACGCGCATGAAAAAGCACTGCGGCAGCTCGAAGCGGCGTCCGCCGACGTACTGATCGACCAGGAAGTAGCGGTCGTAGAGCGTCTGCAAACCGAGATAGCCGAACTGCAGGTCGCGCTGCGGCGCCAGTGCTTTGCCCAGCGCCTTCAGGTCGTATTGCGCCAGCGCTTCGTTCAAGAGCCCGATCTTGATGCCGTGCTTGACGAAGCGCGGGAAGTAATCGGCGTACTTGGTCGCCATGTCGGCTTGCGTAACTTCCTCACCCATCGCCTCGTAGCGGATCGAGTCGAGCAACAGCCGCGCGGTGACGAAGCTGTACGCGGGATCCTTCTCGATCAACGTGCGCGCGGCGAGGACGACGCATTTCCTCACCTCGTCCATCGGCACGCCTTCGTACAGATCCTTGAGCGTCGCCTTCAGGATGCGCTCGGGCTCGACTTCGCCGAGTCCCGCGCAGGAGCTCTGCACGAGCTCCTTCAACCGCGCGAGATCGAGCGGCCGCGAAACACCCTGCTCGACGACGTTGATCGCGGTCGTCGCGGCGTCGCCCTTGGCGCCTTTCTGCTTTTCGTGCGCGCGCTCCTGCGCCCGCTTCTCGCGGTAGAGCACGTACGCGCGCGCGACTTCGTGCTCGCCGCCGCGCATCAGCGCGAGCTCGACCTGATCCTGGATCTCTTCGATGTGAATCGCGCCGCCCTCGGGCTTGCGGCGCATCAGTGCGGTGACGACGTGATCGGTGAGCTGCGCGGTCAACTCGCGCACGCGGGAGGACGCGGCGCTCTGGCCGCCGTTGACGGCGAGAAACGCCTTGGTCACCGCGATCGCGATCTTCGACGGCTCGAAGCCGACGACCGCGCCGTTGCGGCGGATGACCTTGTATTGCGCGAGTCGGGGATCGATGTTCACTGCCAGCGGCGAGCTAGTCTCGCCGGCCGTCGGGTTCTGAGGGGTTGCGGGCGACGGCGCGACGGCAGAGCTGGCGACTTGCATATGTTAACTCCTCGTGAAATCTTGTCGTTCTTTGTGTCGAGCACCCGCATGGAGCTGGAACGCCCCCTTCCTGCGAATCCAGCGCTGGTGCGGGTTTCCGGCTGCCGGTCTCCACGGCGCCGAGCGGCGCCACGAAGACGCTTTACGTGGGGCTTTCGGAAATCCCTTAGGAATCAAAACCTACTATATCTTGTGTTCAAGTACTGAATCAACACTAATCATAGTAGCTTAGGCCTGCGGACGCAAGGGCTTTTTAATGCACAAAAGTGACGTTCCAAAAGCATTGAAAAATCAGGGTGCTACCCAGCGCTCAGCGATCGCTGCACCGGCTGTGCACCGGTTTTCCACCAAGTTGTGCACCGCTGCGAAAGTTTAGTGTGACAAAAAAGGTTGCGAATGAATTCGCACCTGCGAAAAGCGCCGGGGTTCGTAGCGCCGGATTTATCCGGCCCGCGGCGTTACGCGAGACGGCGTGTGGGGTTCGTAGGGCTGGATTTATCCGGCCGCAGCGCTACGCAACGAGTTCCGCCAAAGCCGCGGGCGACCTATACCGCTCCGATCACTGGATCACCTCATCCGCGCGCAGTAGCAGCGATTGCGGGATCGCGAGGCCGAGCGCCTTGGCGGTCTTCAGGTTGATCACCAGATCCAACTTCGCGGCACGCTGGACAGGCAGTTCGGCAGGCCTTTCGCCCTTGAGAATGCGACCGGTGTAGACACCGGCTTGCCGCCAAGCATCAAAAAAGTTCGTTCCATAGCTCATAAGACCACCTTCTTCGGCAGCTTGGCGCCGCGCGTAAGTCACCGGCACGGCATAGCGCGTGGCCAAGGCCGCGATTTGATCGCTGTGAGTGTGAAGAAAACCATCGCCACTGACGAAGAGTGCGTCAGCCCGCTGCTGAACGAGATTGACAAAGGCCGTCTCGATCTCGCTTGGGCGACTTGCATTCACATGCAGCAGGCGCACCCCAAGAGCTCGCGCTGCAATCTCCACGTCTCTCGTTTCGGTCTCAGAAAAAACCGGGTTGGTCGGGTTATGGAGGTAACCGATCGACGTGGCCGCAGGGATCAATTGGAGCAGCAGCTGAAGGCGCTTTGCGGCCACTTCGGACAAGATGAGGTCGATGCCGGTGAGATTTCCACCAGGCCTGTTGAGACTGCTGACGAGCCCAATTCGGACCGGATCGGCGCCTTGCATGAAAACGATCGGGATTGTTTGGGTCGCCGCTTTGGCTGCAAGGGCACCAAGTGTGCTCTCCAATGTAACGATCACGGATACCTGACGGCGAACAAGTTCGGCGAGCAGCATCGGCAGTCGATCGTTTTGACCTTGTCCCCACCGGTATTCGATCGCGACGTTTCTGCCCTCGATGTAACCGGTGTCACCTAGACCTCGATGAAAAGCGGCGAGATACTCGCGCGTCTCTTCGAGCGATGTAAGGTGAACAAACCCGATCACAGGCATCGCCGGCTGCTGCGCGCGCGCGGCGAGCGGCATGGCGAGGAGTCCACCCGCAACGCTGCCAACGAACCTTCGCCGATCCATCACTGAATCGCTCCGAAGACGATTGGAAGTCCGGCCATACTACGCCTCCAAGGAGGTTTCGCCCGCTTTGGCGACCACCAGTGTTAGGCGATACGCATCAATCGACGA
>DASXQW010000249.1:0-1686 GCA_036506975.1 Casimicrobiaceae bacterium
GCCTCGATCCGCGGCGCGTAGCGAGGGCGGCCAGCGTCGGCCGCGATCGTGATCCGCGGCACCAGGTCGAGGACGTCCGCGGCGCGAAAATCGGTGAGGCCCGCCAGCGTTACGTCACCGCGAGCCCATGCCAGCGCCGCACAGAAAGGCGCACTCATGAAGGTCTGCGAAAACGTCGCGAACGGTCCCGCGAAGCGCACGCCGAAGAAATCGGCCTCGAATGGATGCATGCGAACGGTGAGGGCAACGAGCGGCGTCGAGCCCGCGCGGTCGCGCAATGTGCAGCAGCCGCGAACGATCCCACGATGGAACTGGCAGATCGGGTAGGGCTTGTACGTGACCGCCAGCATCTCGAACACATGGCCGAGGTCCGCCGTCAGCCGCGCCGCGTAGTCGCGCCCCGGCTCGCCGAACGCGCGGAAGAAGCCCGCTTTCCCGTCCAGAGCGGTCGGGGCCGAGGTGGCGCCCGCCGCAGCGAGCCGTGCGGCCATGATGCCGTTATTGGCCGCTGTCCCGGCCTGGAACGGAAAATCCTCGCTGCCCGACTCCGCGTATTCGCGTAACCCTCCGGCCATGTTGGCGGCGAGAGAAAGCGCGTGCGCCATCTTGTGCTCGTCGAGGCCCATCAGCCGGCCGGCGGCGGCCGCCGCACCGAACACGCCATAGGTCGGCGTCGTGCGGAAGCCGCGCGCGCTCGAGTCCGCCGCATGGTCGCGTCCAATCCTGAGCGCGGTTTCGTAACCGGCGACGAGAGCGGCGATGAGTTCGTTGCCGTCGGCAGCCACCGTCTCCGCGACCGCCAGCGCGGTGGGGATGACGACAACACCGACATGGCCCGCCGAATGGGCGTCGTCCTGCACGCGCGAATGGAACAGCGTGCCGTTGGCGAACGCAGCAAGGCCGGCGTCGCACTTTGCGCCGTCGAAGAAACGGGTTGCTGCGCCGGCACCCGCCCCAGCGACCGCGCGCGCAGCCTGCGCGGGTTGCTTGACGCCCATGCAGGCGATGCCTACCGCCATTGCGCACAATAGGCAGGCCTTGCCCTTTGCCACGACTTCCGACGGCAACGTCCGCGCATCGGTCCGCGCCGCGAAACGCGCCAGCTCGCGCAGGCGGTGGTCGCTCATTGCAGGTTCACGTTCACGTTCGGCGCTCTTTGCTGCGCGAATTCACCCAGTTCTAGCGTCGGCGGTCACGGGCGATTCCGATGCGCAGCATCTGTCGTCGATAACCGTGGTAGATTCCGAATGCGATGCCGTCGATGCGCCTCGACATGCTGGCCGGCTGACCGAGATCGATGCCCTGAACCGCGCGCTGCTGCGAGGCCGAGCGCGTCGGACAGAGCGCCCCCACCAACGTTTTCCTCGCCCAATTGGTACGGGCGTTGGAGACGAAACAGGTCATGCTGCGTTCCGCATACGGACCCGTCTGATGTCGCATCGTTCTCCTGCCGCGGGACTAGCGGCGTTCTTGCGCTTCCACTGTGCCTGTAGTGAATCCGGGCAATCGGGCGGCGTCCGTGCCGTAGCGTTCCTCGAGCGCGCGCGCCTCGGGCAAGCCGGTGAGCTCGGTCCATTCGGCAAACGTGATCATTCGGTCCTTGACCGCGTCGCTGCCGCCCGTTTCCTTGAGGACTTGCAATACCTCGGTCACGGCCTTAACGGCCGCAAGTCGCGCCGTTGCCGG
>DASXQW010000250.1:0-13673 GCA_036506975.1 Casimicrobiaceae bacterium
CTTCTGGCAACATTGTCCGACGGCGCCGGCAGCGACTTGCTTTAGCGCAATGGTCGGACACTTGTGCGTCTTGGCATGCGGGCGCAGCCGGACGCCGGCCGAACGGGAAAAACCTGCCAGTTTGTGAAGATTGTGTTCGAAAGCGTCGAGGTCGACGATCAATGCCGGCGTGTCGATCTCGTCGATCGTGCTGCCGACCTGCGCGGGGATTACGTTCATTCAACCTCTTGCCAATGTGGCTGTTGCTAATTGATCATATAGGACTGGTTTCCCGATGTCGACAGGGTGGCGGTTTGATCAGAACACGAATCGGAAGCGGATAGCGGACGTGCATGCGATGAGCGAGATGCCGACGATCAGGGTGGTCGATGTCCACAAGCGATTCGAGGCGCTCGAAGTGTTGAAGGGCGTGTCCTTCGACGTGCATCGCGGCAACGTAGTGAGCATGATCGGTGCCAGCGGTTCCGGCAAAAGCACGCTGTTACGCTGCATCAATCATCTCGAAACCCCAACCGCCGGCGATATTTTTATCGAAGGCGAGTCGTTGTGTTTTCGCGGCGATGCGGCGGGCAGCCGCAAGCCGCGGCCGCTGGCGGAGATCAACCGGATGCGGCGCGATCTGGGCACGGTCTTTCAGCAATTCAATCTGTGGCCGCACATGACCGTGTTGGGCAACGTGATCGAAGCCCCGAATCGGGTGCGCGGTCTCTCGCGGAAGGCGGCCGCCGAACTCGGCGCCGAGTGTCTCGCCCGCGTTCATCTCGAAGATAAGGCGCTCGAGTACCCTGCGCGCTTGTCCGGAGGGCAGCAGCAGCGCGTCGCGATCGCGCGCGCGCTGGCCATGCAGCCAAAGGTGATGTTGTTCGATGAGCCTACTTCATCGCTGGATCCGGAGCTTACCGACGAAGTTCTCGGTGTCATGCGCGAGCTCGCGGCGGATGGAACGACCATGATCGTCGTGACTCACGAAATGGGTTTTGCCCGGGAGGTCTCCGACCGGGTCATGTTTTTGCACAACGGATTGATCGAAGAGGAAGGTCCCCCCGAGCAGATGTTCGGTGCACCGAAGTCGGAACGCTATCGACAGTTCATCGCCAAGTTTAAGTAGGGTCAGAGACGACTTTTCGGCCAGCCGCAATCGTTCTTACTGATCTCCTGAAAAGTCGTCTCTGACCCTACTTAATGTCCGAATCCCTGCAGCAGATCCTCGATGTCTCCGTGTTCTGGGAATACCGCACGGTCCTGCTGCGCGGACTCGCGGTCAATTTCTACGTCTTTGTCTGTGCGGCGGCGCTCGCTCTCTCGCTCGGACTTGGGGCTGCATTGCTGCGCATCAGCCGCCAGCGCCTGTTGCGCTGGGTCGGCACCCTGCACGTCGAAATCTTCAGAAATGCGCCGGACTACATCATGGTGGTATGGGTGCATTTCGTGCTGCCGCTGCTGATCGGCACGCTGCTTCATACCCGTTTCGAACTGAATCCGTTCGTATCGGCGATCATCGCCCTGGGATTTGTCTATAGCGGATACTTTGCCGAGACGTTTCGCGCCGGCATCGAAGCCGTCCCCGGGGGTCAAATCGAAGCGGGCCGCTCTTGCGGCATGTCCGAGCGGCTCATTCTGTGGCGCATCGTCCTGCCGCAGGTCGTACGGCGGATGCTTCCGGAATCGATCAATCAGTTCATTTCCCTGTTCAAGGCGACGACCATCGTCTCGCTGATCGCCGTCCCCGACCTCATGTATCAGGTGTCGATGATCATCCAGCAGGAAATGCGGCCCTTGCCGCTCTACACCGGTGCAGCGCTCGTCTATTTCGCGGTAATTCTGGTCGCCAGCTACGCGCTGAGAGCAGCCTCCGAGCGTTGGCGCAACAAGATTTTCGCCTGAGGCGATCGCAACATGGGCAACTGGCAACGTCTCGTCTGGAACCAGCGTGATGCACTTTTCAGCGGCCTCGTCATCACCGTTGAAATCTGTGTCATCGCCTTTGCCTGCGCGATTGTCGTCGGTCTGCTCCTCTGTCTGGTGCGAATGTACGTCCGGCCGCTACGGTTCGTGGCGATCGGGCTGATCGAGTTCTTTCGCGCGACGCCGATTCTGGTGCAACTGCTTTGGGTGACCTATGTGTGGCCGGCGCTCTTTGGTTGGCCCGACACGTTCTTCACTGCTGCGTGGGTCGCGCTCGCGTTGCAGTCGAGCGGATACCTGGCCGAGACTTTTCGTGGCGGGATCGAGGCGATACCGCGGGGGCAGCGCGAGGCAGCCTATTCGGTCGGCATGCCGCCGCTACTCGTCTTTCGGCGGATCGTCTTGCCTCAGGTTTCTCTCAGCACCGCGCCGTCGCTGGTGAATCAATTTACCGTGATCGTAAAATCGTCGACGCTGGTATCGGTGATCACAGTGCAGGATCTCATGTTCCAGTCGCAGAAAATCGTCAATATCTGGTACGAACCTATCGAAATTCTGACGGCGACCGCCGCTATTTACATCGCCATCGTGTTCCTGGTCTCCACTGCCGGCAAGGCATTGGCCGATAGGCTGCGATATCGATACGGGATTGCCCTTGCATAAGGACACCATGAACGTGAACATCGAGCCTATATCTCGCCAATGCGGCAGTCACGCGCGCTTGCCGCCTCGCAACCGGAGATACCGCTGAACATACTCGGCATTAGCGGATTGCATGACAGCGTGCCGTTCAAAAAGCGGGAATTACCGCATCTTTCTGCGCGCGAATATCGCATCGCCCAAGGCTTCGATTCGGCGGCAGCGCTGCTGACCAGCGAGGGAATCCAGGCGGTGGCGGCCGAAGAACGCTTCACCCGCGAGAAGGCAACCGGCGCGTTTCCGTGCAACGCTATCCGATATTGCCTCGAGGCCGCCGGCCTGACGCCCAGCGCGATCGACTACGTCGCCCATGGTTTTTGCTACGCTCCGTACAAATCGCTCTTCGAGCACGACGCCTTTTGGCGCAAACAGTATGCCGAGGTCTATTCGCCGGACACCCAGTTGCGTTGTCTTGCGGAACATTTTCCTTCTTGCGGCTGGAGCAGCAAGTTCCTGCCGGTGCCGCACCACACGGCGCACGCCGCCAGCACGTTCTACCTGAGCGGTTTTCACGAATCACTGATCCTTGTCGCGGATGGAATGGGCGAAGTCGCAAGCACCACGCTGGCCATCGGTTGCGGCAGGAAAATCGAGACCATTGCGCAGGTTCGAGGACTGCATTCGCTGGGACTTCTCTACGGGGTGTTTACGCTGTATCTCGGTTTTTGCATGGCTCTCGATGAGTACAAAGTCATGGGCCTTGCGCCATACGGAAACCGGCGCCGTTTTTTCGGCAAGGTCATGGATCTGATTCGCTTGGAACCCGATGGCGGTTATGCGATTCCCGTCTTGTACAAAAACAAGACACTCGAAGAACAGGAGACGTATGGCGGAACCCTGCGAGTGATTGCCGGGCTGCTTGGCCCTGCGCGCGAACCCGAGGCGCCGGTCACACAGCAGCACATGGATATCGCGGCGGCGTTGCAAGCGGCGCTTGAAACGTGCTTGCTGCACGTTCTGCGCCACTTCAAACAGAAAACGGCGCAGACGAATCTGTGTATGGCCGGCGGCGTTGCTCTGAATTGCACAGCGAACGGGTTGATAAAACGCAGCGGGTTGTTCGAGAGGCTATTCATTCAGCCGGCCGCCGGTGACGAAGGCACATCTCTCGGCGCGGCGCTGCACGTCCAAAACTCCTGTGAACCTGAACTGCATCGACCAAGGATGACGCTTCCGCTATGGGGGCCGGATTTCGATGATGAAACAGTCGCTCAATGTCTCGCCGGCCGCCGCGATTGCGAGGCGACGTTATTCCCGGACGTGGACCGTTTGATCCAAAACGTAGTGGAACGTCTGTCGCGAGGAGAAATCGTCGCATGGTTCCAGGGACGAATGGAATTCGGCCCGCGCGCACTGGGTGCTCGCAGCATTCTGGCCGACCCGCGCGACCCGCAGATGCGCGCTCGCATCAATCGGCTGGTCAAGAAACGCGAGGAATTCCGTCCATTTGCGCCCGCTGTCACGAGCGAGGCGGCGGCGCAGATATTTGAGATTGCGGCCGGAGACGAGGCGCCTTACGCGCACATGCTATTCGCGACGCAAGTGCGGCCGGCGTATCGTGAGCGGCTTCCGGCGATCACGCACGTCGATGGGTCGGCGCGCGTGCAGACGGTTTGCAAGAACGACCACCCGCGTTTTTGGGCATTGCTCAACGAGTTCGGCGATGCAAATGGAATGCCGGTTCTGCTCAACACATCGTTCAACGTTTGCGGTCAGCCGATCGTCTGCACGCCGGCCGAGGCGATCGATACGTTTCTCACAGCGGGACTCGATGCGCTCGTCATCGAGAATCATGTAGTCACGCGTCAGAGCGCAGACGCCATTGCTTTCGCCGGAGGTCAATCGTGAGTGCTCCGGGCTGGGGCGATGCGCGAGCGCGGGCAATGCCGCTCGCCGGATCGCAGATCCGCACCCGCGGTCGTGCCACGATGAGGTGCTCAGGCATTTCCGACCTCGACGATGATGCTGCCGTGGGCATCGAGGGTCGCGCTGCAGCCAGGCGGAACGATCACGCTGGTATCGTATTCCTGCACGACGAACGGGCCGTATTGAGGCTGGCTGGCCAGAGCGGCGCGATCGAGTACCGGCATCGGCAACACGCCCAGCCGTGCCCCGAAGTATCCGGGCTGCTCCGCTCGCGCGCTGCCCGCCGTGCGATCCGTGGCCCAGCTCTCAGCATGCTCGGCGCTGCGCGCCACGGAGGCGACGACGCGGCAGGTGACGAGCTCGAAGCTCTTGGTTTGGCCGCGATGCCCATAGGTGCGCTCGAACTCCTGCTCGAATCGTTCTTCCACCGCACGCAGCTCGCTCTCATCGAGCTCTCCGTGCAAGGCGATGGTGATCTCCGACGACTGGCCGCGGTAGCGCAAGTCGATAAGGTTCTGCACCTTGATCGCGGACCGCGCATACCCTTCCTGCCGCAGACGCTCCGTGAGCTCGGCACGCATCGTTGCCATGACGGCGCGGATCGTGCCGAGATCGGCATGGTGCGTGGGCGTGAGCACCGTCCGCGCGGCATGTTGCTCGACCTCGGCCCGCAAGAGGCCGAACGCGCTGAATACGCCGGGGCCCGGTGGAACGAGCACGCGGCGGATGCCGAGCTCGCGCGCGACTCCAGCCGCGTGTATCGGTCCCGCGCCGCCGAATGCCATCAGCAAGAAATCGGCCGGATCGCGGCCGCGCTCGACCGACACCGATTTGATGGCGCGCACCATGTTCGAATTGGCGACCACATGGATGCCGTACGCCGCGTCCAGTAAGGAGAGGCCGCTGCGCGCGGCGATGTGATGCTCGACCGCAGCTTCTGCAAGATCGCGCCGCACAGTGAGCGCTCCGCCCGCGAGCGAGTCGGCGTTGAGGTAGCCCAACACCAGATTGGCGTCGGTGACGGTCGGCGTCTCGTTGCCTTGACCGTAGCAGGCAGGCCCCGGAACCGCACCTGCACTGCGCGGTCCGACCCGCAGCGAGCCTCCGGCATCGATGGCGGCAATGCTTCCGCCGCCGGCGCCGACCTCTGAAATGTCGATCACCGGAATGCGCAAGGCGTAGCCGTTGCCGCGCATCAACCGGCTGCTGATCGAGACCGCCGAGCCGACTTCGTACTCCGTGGCGCGCAGGATCTCGGCACGCTCGATGATCGACGCCTTGGTCGTCGTGCCGCCCATGTCGAGCGTGATCACGTTCTCGTAGCCGCTGTCGCGCGCGAGCCGTGCGGCGGCGACCACCCCCGCCGCGGGACCCGATTCGATGATGGTGACCGGCCGCTCCGCCGCCACGCTCGCGCTGATCAATCCGCCGTTGGACTGCATGACCAGCAGTGGCGCTCTGACGCTGAAGCTGTCGAGCCGGGTACGCAATACGTCGAGATAGCGGGCGATCAGGGGCGCGACGTACGCATTGACCACCGTCGTGCTGGTGCGCTCGAACTCGAGCATTTCGGGCAGCACCTCGTGCGACAGCGAGACGTAGAGATGCGGCAATCGCTTGCGCAGGATGGCGCCCACCTCCGCCTCGTGGCGCGGATTGCGATAGGCGTGAAGAAAGCACACCGCGACCGCCTCGACGCCGGCTTGTTCGAGTTGCTCGAGCAGCGGGTCGAGCGTTTTCGGATCGAGCGCCACCAGCGTATTGCCCTGCGCATCAAGGCGTTCCCTGACCGGGAAGCGCAGCTCGCGATCGACCAGCGCTGCGGGCTTTTGCCATCCGAGGTCATACGACATCGGAATGCGGATGCGCCGCAGCTCGAGCACATCGCGAAAGCCTTCGGTGGTCAACAAGGCGGTGCGCGCGCCCTTGCGTTCCAGGATCGCGTTGGTGGCGACCGTGGTGGCGTGCACGACCTCGCTCACATCCTGCGTGGGAAGTCCCTGCTCGGTGCAGAAGCTCACCACGCCCTGGATGATCGCATCGGAATAGTCGGCGGGCGTCGAGGAGAGCTTGCGCTTGTGCAGCGTCCCGTCCGGAGCGAGGAAGACGAGATCGGTGAACGTCCCGCCGATGTCGACGCCCACGCGCAGCGCTCTCGCGGATGCGCTCATCGAGCGAGAGCATCCGCCGGCATACGATCGCTGCGCGTCCGCAGGCTCGCGCGAAGCCTTGCCGTCTCCGCTGTGTCGATCCGCCACGGCGACGTCAAAATTCGCACGCCGTAATCGGCGGCGGCGGCGGCGATCGAAACCTTGCCGTTGCGCACGTCGTGCAGCACGCTCGCCGGATCGCGTTCCAGCGGATCGCCGTAGCCACCGCCGCCGGCGGTCTGGTGGCGGAAGGCCTGATCGTGGCGCAGCGTTCGTGTGAACTTGGTCGGAAGCTGTTGCCAGCCGCTGTCTTCCTCGATCAGATTGTTCGACGAAGCGCCCGGCTTGCCCCCGAACAGCCCGTAAGGCGGATGACGGCGGCGGTCGGAGCGCAACTGGAACGTCGCCCGCTCGCCCAGAAACCGCAGCTGCCGCTCGACCGACATGCCGCCGCGCCAGGTCCCCGCGCCGCCGCTGTCGGTCACGAGCTCGTATTTTTCGATGCGGATCGGCGCCTGGTTCTCCACCATTTCGATCGGTGCGTTGCCGATGTTGGCGGCAGGATTGGCCACGCCGTCGATGCCCTCGCGCTGGAACCCGCCGCCCCAGGCGCCCATCAGCGCCTCGCGATAAAGGTGGTAACGTCCGGCGGGGTCGAACGAGCCGATGCTGTAGCTGGTGGTGCCGCCTTCGCCCGCGGCGCGAGGCTTTTGCGGGACCGCCTGCGCGAGTGCGCCGAATACGGCGTCGATGAGGCGAAAGCCGCTCACGCCCCGCGCAGCGACTGCCGCCGGCCGGGCGGGATTGAAGAGCGAGCGCTCCGGTGCGATGACCCGGATCGGGCGGATGAATCCGGCGTTGTTCGGTGCATCGGAATCCATGATCGCCCGCACCGCGAAATAGATCGCCGACTTGGCGAAGGACAGCGTGGAATTGATGGCGCCCGCGACTTGCGGCGACGTTCCGGCGAGATCGGCCGTAAGCGCCTCGCCTTGGACATGCAGAGTCACCTGCACCCGCACCGGCTGATCGGCATGCACGCCGTCGTCGTCCAGGTAATCGACGTAGCTGTAAGTGCCATCGGGAATGGCCGCGATGGTGCGGCGTGCTTCGCGCTCCGAATAGTCGAGCAGCTCGTCGAAGAAGGTTTCGAGCTCGGCCACGCCGTAGCGCGCGGCGAGCTCCGTCATTCCCCGTTCTGCGATGCGGCATGCCGCCTCCTGGGCATGGAGGTCGCCCAGGATGGTTTCGGGTACGCGCACATTGCGGGCGATCAGGCGAAACAATGTCTCGTTGCGCACGCCAGCCTCGTAGAGCTTGAGCACCGGGATCTGCAAACCCTCCTGGAACACCTCGGTGGAGTCGGACGCGCTGGAGCCAGGGACCCGTCCTCCCATGTCGTTGTGGTGCGCGACGAGGACGGCGTAACCGAGGAGATGCGCGTCCACGAAGACCGGCTTGAACATGAAGATGTCGGGCAGATGCATCCCGCCCTGGTACGGATCGTTGAGAATCACGATGTCACCGGGCGCGAGACTGTCGCCGAACTCGGCGCGCACCGCGTCCATGGCGTCGGGGATCGAGCCCAGATGCAGCGGCAAGCTCAACCCTTGCGCGATCATCCGGCCATGCCGGTCGCAAAAAGCGCTCGACATGTCCATGGTGTCCTTCATGATCGAGGAATAGGCGATGCGGACTACGGTGAGCACCATTTCGTCGACCACCGACCCGATGCCGTTCTTGATGAGCTCGAGACGAACGGGGTCATACGCCATACTTCTTCTCCAGCTCGCGGATCTCCGGCAGGCGATTGAGCGCCCAGAACTCCTCGAAGCCCACCATCCGATCCCAGACTGAAAGCGAGTTGCCGCTCGCCCGGATCTCGGTCAGGACTTCGCGCATCGTCTTGCAGGCCGCCATCAGGGCGTGAACGTAGAAGCACGCGGTGGAAAAGCCGAGCGCGTGGATCTCGTCGACGTGCAGCCGCGGCACCATGCCGCTCGGAGAGTGGTTGTAGTGCAGCGGAACGCGGCCGCGGAAGCGCTCGGCCATGGCCCTGATCTCGTCCTGCGACTCGCGCATCTCGAAGAACAGCATGTCGGCGCCGGCCTCGAGATAAGCCTCGCCGCGCTCGAGTGTCCTGTCGAGGCCCTCGACCATCACGGCGTCGCAGCGGGCGATGATCAGGAAATCCTCGTCCCGCCGCGCATCCAGCGCCGCGCGGATCTTCCCCGCCATCTCTTCCTTGGCGATCAGCCGCTTGCCGACCATATGTCCGCAACGCTTGGGCCACACCTGGTCCTCGATATGAATGCCGGCGACCCCGGCCCGCTCGAATTCGCGCACCGTGCGCATGACATTGAGCGCATTGCCGTAGCCGTTGTCCGCATCGACCACCACGGGTATGCGCACCGCCTCGGCGATGTAGCGCGCGTTGGCGACCATTTCTTCGAGGGTGACGAAGCCCACGTCGGGGTAGCCCCGGCACATCGAGACTCCGGCGCCGGTGACCACGCACAACGGATAACCCACCTCTTGCACGATGCGCGCGCTCAAGGCGTCGTGCGCGCCGCCGCCGAGGATGAGTTGTCCCGATTTCAGGAGCTCGCGCAGCTTGTGGCCCGGCGTGCGGGCGATCCGTTCATCCAGGAACTTCATCGGAGACTCCTCATTCTCGCGTGGCCGCGATTCATGCGGGCGGTGGTGTTTCTTCGTCCGCTGCGGCGGCCAGCAGTTTCTTGCGAAAGCCAAGCGCCCAGGCGATGGACTGCAACACCAGGAGCAGCAGCGCCGCGCCGACGATGACTCTGGACGCCGCGCCCTGCAGCAACGCCCAGTAGTCGCCCTCGCTGATGATCAGCGCCCGGCGCAGGGAAACCTCGATGCGATCGCCCAGGACGACAGCCAGCAACAGGGGCGCGATATCAAATTTGAACTTGCGCAGCGCATAACCGAGCAAACCAAAGACGGCCATGATCAGGATCTCGTTCGCATTGGCGCTGACGCTGTAGATGCCGATCACGCAGATGAGGAGCACGCCTGGCGCCAGATACGCGTACGGAATGCGCAGGAGGTTCACGAACAGGCCCACCAGCGGCAGGTTGAGGACGAGCAGCATGGCGTTGCCGACGTACATGCTGGCGATGAGTCCCCAGAACACTTCGGGATGTTCGGATACGAGCTGCGGTCCGGGTTGGATCCCATGGATCATCATCGCGGAAAGGAGGATCGCCGTCGCCGGTATCGCCGGGATACCCAGCACCAGCAAGGGAATCATCGAGCTGCCGGTCGTCGCGTTGTTGGCGGTCTCGGGGCCCGCAACCCCGGCAATCGCTCCGTGGCCAAATTGCTCGGGGTGGCGCGAGAACCGCTTTTCCACCGCATACGAAACGAAGGTCGAGATGACGTGCGAGATACCCGGGATGAATCCGAACAAAAAGCCGATCAGCGTGCCGCGCCCGACCGCCGGAGCCGAGTCGCGCATGTCCGCCCAGCGCGGAACGAGACTGCGCAGGGTCGGACTGATCGGCTTCACGCTGACGATATCCTCCATGTTGAGCAGGATCTCGCTGACGCCGAACAGCCCCAGCGCCATCGCGACGAAGCTCACGCCTTCGGCAAACTGTATCGAACCGAACGTAAAGCGCGGATAGGCGGTGATCGGATCGAGCCCCACGGTCGCGATGATGAGCCCGAGAAGAATCATGGCGATGGTCTTGATCGCCGGTCCGCTGCTGATGAAGCTCATGACGATGAGCGCAAGCACCATCAGCGCAAATTCAGCCGCGGGGCCGACCTGCAGCATCACCTTCGCCAGCGAGGGCGCGAAGAGCATCAAGCCGATGACGCTGACCGAGCCTCCGATGAAGCTGCCCACTGCGGCGACCACCAGCGCGGGTCCGGCGCGACCCTGCTTGGCCATCTCGTGACCGTCGATGCACGTGATGACCGAGGCGGCCTCGCCGGGAATACGCAACAGGATCGACGTCGTTGATCCTCCGTACATTGCGCCGTAGAAAATCCCGGCGAGCATGATGAGCGCGCTCGTGGCATCGAGCTGAAAGGTCAGGGGAAGAAGGAGTGTCAGCCCGGCGAGCGGCCCCAGGCCCGGCAATACTCCGACGATCGTTCCCCACAAGCAGCCGATGAAGCAGTAGAGCAGGTTGTGAGGGGTAAGCGCGACGGCAAAGCCGTTGGCCAGAAACTCAAGCATGCGGCTCGCCCGTCGCGCTCAAAGGAAATGCAAAGCGCCGGCGGGCAGCGTCACGCCCAGCAACTTGACGAAGAAGTAGTAGGACGCGAGCGCGGTCGCGACGGCCGCGGCGAGCGACCGCATCCATCCGAGCGCGGAAAACGCTCGCAGCAGCACTAGCATGAAGAGTGTGGCGCTCAGCACGTAGCCGGCATGCTCGAAGATGAGCCCGAGGCCGGCGAGCGCGAGCACCGTCAGCGCGATGTCGCGGTGGCCGAGTGCGACCTTTACATCGGCGGCAGGCTCGAGGCGCATTGCCCGAATGAGCAGGCCGACGCCGACAACGGCGAGCAACGAACCAAGTGCGCGGGGAAAGAATCCCGGGCCGGGCGCGCCCGACGTGCCGGCGGGCATCTGCAACGATCCCCAGAGAATCGCGCAGGCGAACAGCAGCAGCACGGCGCCGGCCGCGATCTCGCCGCGGTGCATCGAGACCGTGAAGCGGCTCGACCCGCTCATTGCTTGGCGAGGCCGAGGCTCTTCATCACTTCGCCCATCGCGACGTACTCGGTATCGATCAGCTTGCGGAACTCGGCGGCGCTGCTCGCTTCGACTTCGATGCCGCGCGACTCCATATACTGGCGAAAGCGATCGCTGCGCGCGGCTTGGCGAAACGCGTTCTCCAGCACCGCCATGCGATCGGCCGGCACACCGTTGGGCGCGATCAGTCCGTGCCACAGCACTGTCTGCGCCTCGGGAACGCCGATGTCGGTGAGGCTTGCCGCTTGCGGAATCGTTGCCACGCGCTTTGCCGTGGTGACCAGCAGGCACTTCGCTTGGCCGTCCTTGAGGTAGGGCAGAATTGGCGTTATCGACCCCGCATAGATGTCGATGTGACCGCCAAGGAAATTCTTGAGCGTTTCACCCGCTCCGGTGAAAGGGACCGGACGCGCCTTGACGCCAACCTTGGAGAAGATACGCTCGGCGGCGAGGTGCAGCGTACCGCCGACGCCGTCGTTCCCATAGGTGAACTTTCCGGGATTCGCCTTCAAATACTCGATGAACTCCTTGCCGCTGTTGGCCGGGAAATCGGCTTTGGTGCAGAAGATCGTGGCCGCGGAATCGGCGAGCGTGACCGTCGCGTAGTCATTCGGCGAGTACGGCGCGGGTTGCATGTGCGGGGTCATGGTCAACGGAGCATTCCATAACCCGCCCAAGGTATACCCGTCGGGCTTTGCCCGTACGATGGCGGTCATGCCGATCATCCCCCCGCCCCCGACCTTATTGGACACGACCACCTTTTGTCCCAGCGTCGGCTCGGCGATCTCGGCCAGCATGCGAAACGCGATGTCCGTTCCGCCGCCTGCGGCGGTGGGCACGATGATCTCGATCGGACGCGACGGAAACTTTTCCTGCGCCAAAGCCGAGGGCATCGCCAGCGTGCACACCACGGCGACGATCCCGCAATACCACGACATATGCTTACGGTACATGGAGGCTCTCCTTCGTCGTACACTCCGGTTGATCGGGCACTCTACCACGCAGTTTTGCTCGCAGAAGCTGTCAGCCACGCCCATGCTGCGATCGAATCGACGGTCGCGGCGGACGAGTGCGCACCGCAACAATCGGAGGGCTTGCCATGAGCGGCGCTGGTCGCATGCGGGAACTGCTGCGCGGGGCAGAGGTGGTCGTCGCACCGGGCGCATACGACGCGCTCAGCGCGCGCATCATCGAGCGTGTCGGGTTTCCGGCCGTGTACCTGACCGGCGCCGGGATCACCGGCGCATTCCTCGGCATGACCGACCTCGGCCTCATCACGATGACCGAGCTCGTGCAGGTGGCTCGCAATGTGGCGCTGGCGGTCGGCCTCCCCGTCATCTGCGATGCCGACACGGGATTCGGCAACGCGCTCAACGTGCGGCGCACCGTGCGCGAGTTCGAGCACGCCGGGGTCGCGGGAATCCATATCGAGGATCAGGTCTGGCCGAAGCGGTGCGGCCACTTCGAAGGCAAGAGCGTCATTCCGGTCGACGAGATGATGCAGAAGATCCGGGCCGCGCGCGAAGCGCGGGAGGATCCGGATTTCGTCGTCATTGCCCGCTCCGACGCCATCGCGGTCGAAGGATTCGAGGCCGCCTTGCGGCGCGGCGAAGCCTACGTGGAGGCGGGCGCCGATATGCTCTTCTTCGATGCCCCGCGCACGACGGAGGAGGTCGAAACCATCGCGGCCCGGTTCCGTGACCGCGTCCCGCTCCTGATCAACATGGCCGAAACCGGCAAGACGCCCCGCCTTCCGGCCGCCGAGCTGGGGAGGCTCGGCTACAAGGTCGTCATCTACCCGGCAACGGCGCGGCTCGCGGCCGTTAAGGCCGTGACCGAGGTATTGCAAGTCCTCAAGGAAACGGGCGGCAGCGATGCGGTCAAGGACCGAATGATCACGTTTGCCGAATGGACCGAGCTCACCGGTTTGCCCGAGGCGCGTGCGCTCGAGGAACGCTACGGCACGGACGCCACCCGGTTGCCCGGTTTCACGACAGGCCCAGTCGAAGCGCAAGAACGCCGCTAGTCCCGCGGCAGGAGAACGATGCGACATCAGACGGGTCCGTATGCGGAACGCAGCATGACCTGTTTCGTCTCCAACGCCCGTACCAATTGCGTGAGGAAGGCGTTGATGGGGGCGCTCTGTCCGACGCGCTCGGCCTCGCGCAGGAGCGCACCATTGCGGCGCTGGCATGGGCTCGCGGTGACGTAACGCTGGCGGGCCTCACCGATTTTCGCGCCGCGGACGTCCTCGACCTGGTGCCGCGGATCACGATCGCGGCCGACGCTGGCCGCCCTCGCTACGCGCCGCGGATCGAGGC
>DASXQW010000251.1:0-1758 GCA_036506975.1 Casimicrobiaceae bacterium
AAGGAGGTCAAGAGCCTCGAGGCCAAAGGTCCGTATACGGTGGTGATCACGCTCAACCGGCCCTACGCGCCGCTGCCCGCACACTTCGCGCTCCCATCCGGCTTCGCCGTGATCATGGCGAAGGACTCGATCGCCAACCCTCTTACCCAATTCGTCGGCACCGGGCCGTACATGTTCAAGGAGCGCAAGCCCGATCAGTACGTGCAGATGGTGCGTTTCGACGGATACAGCGCCCGCAAAGAGCCGGCGAGCGGGTATGCCGGCAAGCGCGAGGCGCTGCTCGACGAGCTGCGTTTCATCCCGGTGCCCAACGCCAACACGCGCGTTGAGGGAATGCTCTCTGGGCAGTACCAGTTCGCGGATCTCCTGCCGGTCGAATCGTACTCCAGGCTCGAGGGCAACCCGGGCGTGAAAGCCGTGCTCACGTCGCCCTTCGGATTTCCATACCTGGTGCTGAACACCAAGCAGGGACCGCTCGCGAACCTTCAGCTGCGCCAGGCGGTGGAGGCGGCGCTCAACAATGCCGACATGATGGGCGCTGGATTCGGCGACCCGAAGTTCTACACCACCGACAGCAGCCACTACGCCAAGAACACACCGTTCTACTCGACGGCCGGCACCGAGAACTACGGCAAGGGTGACGCCAAGAAGGCGGCGGCGCTCGTCGCGGCCGCCAAATACGACGGCAGCCCGATCAAGATTCTCACCAGTCAGCAATACGAGTTTCACTACCGCATGGCACTGGTGATGGCGGAAAACCTCAAGGCCGCCGGGTTCAAGCCCGACATGCAGGTCGTGGATTGGGCGACGCTTATCCAGCGCCGCAACGATCCCGCGCTGTGGGACATCTACATTACGCATTCCGCCGTGCTGCCCGAGCCCACGCTTACCCCGCCGCAACTCGGCGAGGGCGCGCCGGGCTGGTGGAGCTCGCCCGCCAAGGAGGCCGCGCTTTCGGCGTTCAACGCCGAGTCCGACCCGAAGAAGCGCGGCGCGCTGTGGGGCAATGTTCAGTCGGTCGTCTTCACCGAAGTGCCTTACATCAAGGTCGGGAATTTCAACAGCCTTACCGCGCGCTCGGCGAAGCTCGACGGCTACGTCGCGATGCCGTGGCCGTTCTTCTGGAACACGGGACTGCAAAAGTGAGCGGCGTACGCGTGGACCAATGCATATCGTCGTCCCCGCGAAAGCGGGGACCCAGTGGCGTTCAACACAAGACGCTGGATTCCCGCTTCCGCGGGAATGACGACAAGAAATGTCTCGCGAACTTCTGATTCTCCACGCTAACAGCAGCTTTATCGGGAGACCCGGTTGCACGCACACGGCATGACCCGCTATCTCACATCGCGCTTCGCCGGCATGGTGATCGTCATGCTGCTGGTGGCCACGCTCGTCTTTTTCATCACGCGGCTCGCACCCGGCGATCCGGCGTCGGTCATGCTCGGCGATCAGGCGACCGCCGCCGACATCGCGAAACTGCGCACGTCCTACGGGCTCGACAAGCCGCTGCCGTTGCAGTTCGCGTATTGGCTGGGCGAGCTCGCCCATGGCAATCTGGGCGAGTCGATCTTTCTGCAGCGACCGGTGACGCAGGCGCTCCTCGAGCGCGCCGAGCCGACTTTTTTCCTCACCCTCTTTTCGATCGTCATCGCGACGCTGATCGGGATTCCCTGCGGGATCATCGCCGCGGTGTGGCGCGGCAGGACGATCGATCAGATTTTTTCGGGCTTCGCGATGCTCGGCGCGAGCATCCCGAGC
>DASXQW010000252.1:0-2407 GCA_036506975.1 Casimicrobiaceae bacterium
TGCATGGTAGGACCCGACTACCGCCGGCCCGAAGTCGAGGTGCCTGCCGCGTGGCGGCTCGGCGAGACCGAGGCAGGCGAAATCTCCAACATCGCCTGGTGGGATCAATTCCAGGACCCGGCCCTGTCGGACCTCGTACGAACCGCGCTCGCGAACAACAAGGATCTCGAGATCGCGACCGCGAACGTCGATCAGGCTTTCGCGCAATACGCCATCGCGCGCTCGGCGCAGTTTCCGCAGGTCAACGCTGGCGCCTCGGCGGCGCGCGAGCGCTCGAGTGCGAACGCCCCATCGCCGGGCGGCCGGATCGTCAACGATTACGCGGTGAATCTGTCGGCCAGCTTCGAGCTGGACGTGTGGGGCAAGCTGCGCCGTACGACGGAATCGGCGCGCGCCAGCCTGCTCGCGAGCGAACAAGGAAAGCGTACCGTCGTGTTGACCGTGGTCACGGCGGTCGCGACCGGCTACATCCAGTTGCGCGCGCTGGACAGGCAGCTCGAAATCGCCCAGTACACTTCGAAGAGTCTCGGCGAGGCGGCGCGCCTGCAGCGGGTGCGTTTCGAGGAGGGCGCCGTTCCCCAGAGCGACTACCTGCAAGCTGAGTCGCAATACCGCGACGCGGTCGCTCGGGTGCCCGAGCTCGAGCGTGAGATCGCGCAGCAGGAGAACTTCATCAGCGTGTTGCTCGGTCGCAATCCCGGCACGATCGCGCGGGGGCGGGACATCGATGCGCTGCTTTTCCCAGCGGTGCCGGAGGGATTGCCAGCATCGCTGCTCGAGCGTCGGCCGGACATCCGTCAAGCCGAGCAGAACCTCATCGCCGCCAACGCCAACATCGGCGTGGCCAGGGCCGCGTACTTTCCCGACATCAGCCTGACCGCGCTGCTTGGACTGGAAAGCGCGCAGCTCTCGGATCTGTTCAAAGGCCCTTCCAAAGCCTGGTCTTTCGGCGCCGGCGTGCTCCAGCCGATCTTCAACGCGGGCCGCATCAGCAGTCAGGTCGCGCAGGCCGAAGCCCTGCAACGCCAGGCCCTTCACGCCTACGAAAAGTCGATCATCAGCGCTTTCCAGGACGTCGAGAACGCACTGATCGATCGGACCAAGTTCGGGCAGGTGCGCGAGGAGCAGGCGAAAAACGTCGAAGCATTGCGGCGCTTCCGCGATCTGGCGGATCTGCGCTACCGTGAAGGGGCGACCATCTATCTCGAAGTTGCCAACGCCGAGCAGTCGCTGTTCAACGCCGAGCTCGCCTATGTCGCGACGCAGGCTCAGCTCTTCCAGTCGTATTCGAATCTGTACAAGGCGATGGGCGGCGGTTGGGTCGAAGAGGCCGAACGACTCACCTCCCGTGCAGATTGACGTCGCTATGGATGTCAAACCATAGTGACGCAAAGACCAGCGCAGAAACTCTGACACGAAACTTCTTGAACATCCAGGAGTACAACATGGGTCTGCAACGGTACCAATCGTGCATCGAGGCCTGCAACCTCTGCGCCGATGCCTGTGACTACTGCGCGAGCGCGTGTCTGCGAGAGGATGATGTCAAGATGATGATCGAGTGCATTCGCCTCGACCTGGACTGCGCGGCGATCTGCCGCATGGCGGCCTCTTACATGTCGCGCGACAGCGGGTATGCAGTGAAGCTCTGTCGTCTATGCGCGGAGATCTGCGAGGCATGCGGCGCGGAGTGCGCACGGCATCCGCAGGCGCACTGCCAGGCTTGCGCAAAGGCGTGCCGGCGCTGCGCGGAAGAGTGTCGGCGAATGGCCAATGGATAAACCCGGTTCTTTGCTCGACGAGCTGCGCGTTCAGTATGAAGCGGCTCACGAATCGACTGATGAGCATGCGAGCGTAGAAAGCTTCCAGGCGATCGACGCGCGGCTGCGCAAGGCATTCCGGTGGCTGGAAAAGGCGATCACCTACCTGAACGGGCTCAAGCCTGCCATCGATCACCGGTTCGATCTGGGCCACGGTCTTGTGTTCGAGTCACCGAGGTTCGCGCACGGATCGGTGGGACAGCACGAGCGTCGCATCGTCGGGTTCCCGGTGCTCGACGAAATCAACGTCTACTACGAAATCTCCGCGTCCAAACCGATTTCCCTCGAGGTTGCCTCAGGGATGGTCGACGTTGCCGAGAAGGCACTCGATGAGGCCGGACTCCAGTACACGAGCCGACGCGTCGAGGCGTCCGACGGGAACGTGCGCAAGTGCTCTTTTTCCGTTCCCCCCGCGATCCCGGCAAGGGTTTCGTTTCGCGTCGACTATCAGACCGGAATCGTGAAGGCGGCGCTCGCCAATGTCGACCGCCTCGATCGCGTCACGCTCGAATTCCACAGCAACGATATCGAAGAGCCGATCCTCGAGGATCTGGTGAAGCTGATCCTCGGCCGCGACTCGGCGTTCCTGC
>DASXQW010000253.1:0-36396 GCA_036506975.1 Casimicrobiaceae bacterium
GCTTTCCTACGCCATCGTGCTCAATACGACCGAGCCGATCGTCGTAGGCGATGTCGTGCGCAGACCCTAGGAGCTCGCCGGGCTTGCTCTCACGCATAAGCCCGACAGGCTCCTAGCACGCCGTTCGCCGATGGACATCGACGCCCGCGTCGAGGCTTGGGCGTCGCTCCAGCTGGTACCGGGCCTGACTGCGCGTGCGCTCTTCGATCTGCTCAAGGCGCTCGGCGGGCCGGCAGAAGTGCGCGCAGCCTCGCTGGCGACGCTCTCGCGCTTCGTGACCGCTGAGGTCGCCGCGGCGACTCGGCGCGGACCAGACCCGGGTGAGCTCGAACGCACGCTGGCCTGGCTCGCCCTGCCCGGGCATTCGCTCTTCGCATGGGACGACCCCGACTATCCCGCGTCATTGCTCGCGATTGCCGATCCGCCGCCAGCGTTCTGCTACGTCGGCCGGCGCGAGCTGTTGAACCAGCCGGCGCTGGCCATCGTGGGCAGCCGCAATGCGACACCGCAAGGAATCGAGCATGCCGAGACGTTCGCGGAGGCGCTGTCGGCCGCGGGTTTGACGATTGTCAGCGGTCTTGCGATCGGCATCGATGCGGCAGCCCATCGCGGCGGGCTTGCGGGCACCGGCAGCAGCATCGCCGTTCTCGGCACTGGCCTCGACCGCGTCTATCCCGCAGCCAATCGCGCTCTGGCGCAGAAGCTTTCGGAACGCGGGGGCTTGTTGTCAGAGTTTCCGTTGGGAACGCCTCCGCTGCCAGCGAACTTTCCTCGGCGCAATCGTCTGATCAGCGGTTTGTCCCGCGGTGTGCTGGTGGTCGAGGCGACGCTCGCCAGCGGCTCGCTCATCACCGCACGGTTCGCCGCAGAACAGGGCCGTGACGTGTTCGCCATTCCCGGATCCATCCACTCGCCTTTCTCCAAGGGCAGCCATCGTCTGATCAAGGACGGGGCCAAGCTCGTCGAGACGGCGCAGGACGTACTCGACGAGCTGGGACTCGCGGGACCACCTGTCGAGACTCCGCCCGCCACCGCGGGGCAAACCGATGTCGCGATCGAAGGTGCCGCCGCGCGCGTGCTTGCGGCGCTGGGACACGATACGGCCGGCATCGACGCGCTCTGCGAACGCACCGGCCTCGCGGCCGACGCAATCGCGGTCGCCTTAGTCGAGCTCGAGCTCTCCGGCAAAATCGCTCCGCTCCCCGGCGGCGCCTACCAGCGGCTGCGCTGACTCACGGCGACGCGCGGCGGCGCATCACAGGCTCTGCGCGCGAGCCGCTTGCACGTCTCGCCTCGAAGCTTTCCTTGTTCCCTCGCCGGTCCTTGCTTATCATTCACCCCCTCTCGCTCGGGCTTCAACTTCACCCGAGCGCCTGCTGCCGATGGCCAAGCGCCTGATCATTGCTGAAAAACCTTCCGTCGCGGCGGACATCGCCCGCACATTGGGCGGACTCGCGCGCCACGATGAATACTTCGAGGGCGATCGCTACGTGCTCTCCTCGGCGGTAGGCCATCTGCTCGAGATCGGCATGCCCGAGGAGGAGGAAGTCAAACGAGGCAAGTGGACGTTCACTCACTTGCCGGCGATCCCCTCGAAGTTTGCGTTAAGGCCGCTGGAGAAAACGGAGTCGCGGCTAAGGCTTCTGCTCAAGCTGATCAAGCGCAAGGACGTCGTCGAGTTGATCAACGCCTGCGACGCCGGCCGCGAGGGGGAGCTCATCTTCCGCTACATCGTTCAGTACGCCAGGACAGCCAAGCCCATCAAACGCCTGTGGCTGCAGTCGATGACGCCCGGCGGGATCCGCGAAAGCTTCGCCGCGTTGCGCAGCGACGAGGCGATGCGCCCCCTCGCCGATGCCGCAGTGTGCCGCTCGGAGTCCGACTGGCTCGTCGGCATCAACGGCACGCGGGCGATGACCGCGTTCAACTCCAAGTCGGGCGGCTTCCAGCTCACGACAGTGGGACGGGTGCAAACGCCGACCCTGGCGATCCTGGTCGAACGGGAAGAAAAGATTCGCGATTTCAAACCGCGCGACTACTGGGAAGTCGTGGCGCGGTTTCGCGCCGCGGGCGGCGCCTACGAAGGTCGCTGGTTCGATGAGAAATTCCGGAAGCCGGAGGACGACCCGGACACCCGGGCCGAACGCCTGTGGGAGGAAGTCCGAGCCCGCGCGATCGCGGCCAAGTGCGAAGGCAAGCCGGGTACCGTCAGCGAAGAGTCCAAGCCTTCGACGCAAAGCTCGCCGCTGCTCTATGACTTGACCAGCTTGCAGCGCGAGGCCAACGGCCGCTTCGGTTTCTCGGCGCGTACGACGCTGTCGCTGGCGCAGGCGCTCTATGAAAGGCACAAAGTACTCACCTATCCGAGGACCGATGCGCGCGCCCTGCCCGAGGATTATCTTCCGACGGTCAAGGCGACGCTGGAAGCGCTGCGAGCGACGAATCCGTATGGCGCCTTCGCGGGGCAGGTCCTGAAGGAGAAATGGGTCAAGCCGAACAAACGCATCTTCGACAATGCCAAGATTTCGGACCACTTCGCGATCATTCCGACGCTGCAGAAGCCCAAGAGCCTGACCGACGCCGAAGCGAAGCTCTATGACCTCGTCGTCAAGCGCTTCCTGGCGGTCTTCTACCCGCCCGCGGAGTATCTGCTGACCACGCGCATCACGCGCGTGGCGGAAGAGCCTTTCAAGACCGAAGGCAAAGTGCTCTTGAATCCCGGCTGGCTCGCGGTCTACGGCAAGGAAGCGCAGTCCGCCGATGAGCCGATGCTGGCGAAGGTGCGCCCCAACGAGAAGGTCGCGACCGAAGAGCTGCGCGTCCTGGGCAACCAGACCAAGCCGCCGGCCAGGTTCACCGAGGCAACGCTGCTCTCCGCGATGGAGGGCGCGGGCAAGACCATCGAGGACGACGAGCTCCGCGAGGCGATGCGCGAAAAAGGACTCGGCACGCCCGCCACCCGCGCCCAGATCATCGAGGGCCTGATCCAGGAGAAGTACGTCCACCGCGACGGGCGCGAGCTCACGCCGACCGCGAAAGCGTTTTCCCTGATGACGCTCTTGCACGGCCTCGGTATTCCGGAGCTTTTCTCGCCCGAGCTTACGGCCGAATGGGAATTCAGGCTGGCGCAGATGGAGCATGGCAAGCTCAAGCGCGAGCAGTTCATGCGCGAGATCATCCGCATGACCAAGCACATCGTCGCGCAGGCGAAGAACTACGAGAGCGACACGATTCCGGGCGATTTTGCGACACTGTCGGCGCGCTGCCCCAAATGCGGCGGCGAAGTACACGAGAAATACAAGAAGTTCCAGTGTCAGTCCTGCGACTTCGGCATGTGGAAGATCATCGCCGGCCGCCAGCTCGAGATCCCCGAGGCCGAAACGCTGCTTACCGAGCGCGCCGTCGGTCCGCTGGAGGGTTTCCGCAGCAAGGCCGGCCGCCCGTTTGCCGCGCGGCTCAAGCTCAACGACGACTACGAAGTCCAGTTTGACTTCGGCGACGGAACGGAGGGCGGCGCTGCCGAGGCGCCGGATTTCAGCGGTCAGGAGCCGCTCGGTCTTTGTCCGAAGTGCGGCGGCCGGGTGTTCGAGTTGCCCGCGGCGTACGTCTGCGAACGCGCGGTGGGCCCGGCGAAGACCTGCGACTTTCGCTCGGGTCGCGTGATCCTGCAGCGGCCGATCGAACGCGCGCAGATGCAAAAGCTGCTGGCCTCGGGCAAGACCGATTTGCTGCCCTTCGTCTCGGCGCGGACCCGGCGTCCGTTTGCCGCGTATCTCGTCCGTCAGCCGGACGGCAAGATCGGCTTCGAGTTCGAGGCCAAGGAGAGAGGCAAAGGTCGTGGGACGCGGGCTGGACGGGGCGCGACGGCCCTGCGCGTGCTCGGGCCGCATCCGAAAGACAAGCAGCCCGTGGAATTGCACACGGGCCGCTACGGCCCCTACGTGAAACACGGTGGAATCAACGCCACGCTGCCCGACAAGGATCGGGTCGATGCAGTAACGCTGGGCGAAGCGGTCGCGCTCCTTGCGGCCAAATCCGGGAAGACCCGGAGTGCCCGGCCGACCAAGGTCGGCAAGCAGGCTGCGAAAGCGGCGCACCGCAAGCGCGCCGCTTAGCGTCACGCGAACCGCGATGCGCGCGGGGCCCGCACGCGTAAGAACGGGGCTCCAGCGCGCTACTAGTAGCACGCTGCTTCGGTCAGAAAGACCTTGTGCCGTGGGTTCGCATCGAAATGTCTTGCCTCCCAAAAGGCATAACCCGGCTCTCCTGCAAGGTGGACCACGGGAATCGACTTCCACGTAGGCATGCTCATCACACGAGCGGACCCATTTGTCGGCCTGATTCGTCAGGTTGTAGGCCCGCGATTCCGCGTCAGGCCGCCTGTCATTTGCCGCAATCCCGAAGACAAAGCTGTCGAACCCAAGCTGCGTTATTCCCCAGTCAAGTGCATCTTGCACGGACTCGACGAGCGCTCGATGCAACGTTTGCGTAACGAGTTCCGTTGCGCACGCTTCCTCCTGGGGCAACCAGACGAGGCTCGGCAGCTGCATCTTGCGTATCACAGATGCGCCGAGTAGATTCGCCTCGGCCCCGCGCGTTCCGTGATGATCACCGCCTCGAGGGCGCCTTGCTGGATGCTGTGCTGCGTCAGCGTTCCGTACTTGGGCAACGGTGTGAAAGAATCATCGTGCCGAATTGCTGGCGGCGGTTGACGAGCCGGCGGCAAGGATCGCGGTAGCCATCCGCTTATCGTAGTCCTTCCGTCTGATCGCGGGGGCCACCCGCCGCACCACCATGACCACCGATCCCGATTCATCGGGAGCACGGAGGCGGCATGGCGGGGTTGCCGGTCGCGGCCAGCGGCGCGACGGGCCAGGTGATCGCGGTCAACGGCGGACAATACATGCCCTGACCGGGTCGGGGTCAGGCAACGTCGCGACCGCAGGGCGGCTAGACTCTGATCCTGCAAGATTGTGGGCCAAGGAGTCAAGCATGAAAATTGCCTTCCGCGCTATATTCGCACTGGCGACACTTGCCTTCGTCGCGGCTGCGCCGGTGCGGCAGCTCAGCCCGCGCTTCCCAAACTTCCACGCGTGGCATACGTCTGGCTCTTTAGCGAGGGGCCTTCCGGACCCTATGCCGAGTCATTCCGCGAGCGAATGGGCCAACTTGGCTGGATCGACGGCAAGAATTTCGTGCTGGAGCATCGTGACGCGCATGGCAACGCGACGGAGCTGGACGCCATCATGGACGCGCTGGTCCAAAGCAAGGTGGACGTCATCGTTGCGATGTGTACACCTGAGGGGTTATCTGCCAAGAAATTCACCAGCACGATTCCGATTGTCATGGCGGCTACGGGCGATCCTGTGGCGGCCGGTCTCGCCCAAAGCCTGGCGCGGCCCGGTGGCAACATCACTGGCGTCTCGGGACTACAGCTCGAACTGAGTGCCAAGCGCGTCGGGCTGCTGAAGGAAACCGTTCCGAAACTCACGCAGGCCACCGCGCTCTGGAATCCCGCGCGTCCGGAGAACCGTCTCGAAGTGAAGGCGATGCAGGATGCCGGCGCCCAATTGGAAGTCAAGGTCCGATCGAGCGAGGTGCGCTCGCGCGATGAACTTGCCATCCAACTCGATGCAATCGGTTGGGACGGCTCGCAAGCGATCCTCAACTCGGGCGACGCCATCCTTGCGTCGCACCGACGCGCGATTGTGGACCGGGCGGCGAAATTGCGCCTGCCCGCGCTCTACGAAGACCGGATCTATGTTGAGTCCGGCGGTCTCATGTCTTATGGCGCCAACGTCCGCGACATGCATCGGCGCGCCGCAGACTATGTGGACAAGATCCTGAAGGGCGCCGAGCCGGGCGATCTTCCCTTCGAGCAAGTGTCGAAATTCGAGCTCGTGGTGAACCAGAAGACAGCGAAGGCGCTCGGCTTGACCATTCCGAGGACCATCCTTCTTCAGGCCGACGAAGTGATTGAGTAGGAACCGGAATGCGCCAGGACCGCAATGCCAGCGCCAACAGAGGGGGTTGCCGATAGCGGGTTCGCGAAGCCGCATGCAAACTGGACGAACGAAGCAACGATGCTCCGATCCGGTCCCCGACGACGTTGAGCGCGAGTTCCGTCGTTACCCGGAGTGCGGCATTCTCGCCCACGGTTTCGCCCGCGCCCCTTGCGCGCAGTGCGGGCACGACTTGCTGATCGCCTTCTCCTGCAAGGGGCGCGACGTGTGTCCATCGTGCAACACCCGGCGCATGGTGGAGACGGTGGCGCCTCTGGCCGATCGCGTCTTGCCGCCGTTGCCGGTGCGCCAGTGGGTGGTGGCGGTGCCGAAGCGACTGCGCTACTGACGCCGCCCTGGAGGGCGCGGCGCTGCGCCTGTTCCTGGCCGCGGTGGAGCAGTGACCAGCGCGCACTGCCCGGGCTCAGGCCGCTGCGCGCGGATCGGCGCGATCGCCTTCATTCGCCGCTTCCGCTCCGCGCTCAACGCCCACCTGCACTTTCGCTCTTGAGCGCTTCAAAGTCGATCTGCTGCGCGTGCGCACGGGCGCACCGCGGCGGCGCGGTGATCCCACGACGCAGCGTGTTTTCCTCTGGTTCGCGATTAGCATCGGCCTGATGGTTGGCTCCTCTTTGGAGGCGCTCAGCGCGGCGCTTGCGTTCGGGGCGTAGACGCGGCGTTCGAGCACATCCCGCCCCGACATTCCTGAGCTCCGTCTTCCCTGCCGGCTTCGCGACCGGCCGGGCTTTTCACTCATATCTCGAGCCGCGAGTTCGGGACACCGAGGAGGTCGTCGAGGAGCGGATAACCGAGATACGTCTCGGCCGCGTCCTTCAGAGTGAAGTCACGCCCTTCTCGGTCCGCTTTGATGGCCTCGACGACGACGTCGATGATGCCCGGCAATTCTCCGATCCCGTGCAGTTTTTTCAAGAACTTGTCGATGATCGAGTCGATCTCTTTCAAACATTGCGCCTGCAACTTCTTCCATTCCCCGACCTTTCTAAGCTCGACGATGCCTTTCCGCCGTTTCGAGAATTCCGCGAAGGGCTCCAAGGGCTCGCCCGTTTCCGGATTGTGCGCCCTCTCGATCTTGGTGATGATGTTCTCGAGCTCTTCGAAAGGATTCGGCGTCTTCGGTGGTGTCGCCGCCTTGCCGGTTCGGTCGACCAGGTTCACCGGATCGTTGCTGGCGTAGCGGTAGAGATTTCCATCGTTCCCCGCAAACCACGACGGATCCTTGGCCGTCCACCGCCCGATGCTCGGATCGTAATCGCGGACGCCGTAGCGCGTGAGCCCCGTGTCCGGGTCATAGAGGCCGCCGGCAAACCCCAGCGGTTGGAACCCGCGATTCGTATCGAGAATAACGTTCCCGAAACTGTCGTAATCGATGCGCTGAGCGATGGCTCCGGTCGCAGAATCGACGATCAGGCGCACGCTGCCGTTCTGATCGCTGATGACGCGGAACGTAACGCCGCCCTTGATCATCGCAACCGGGGTGTCGTCGCCGGCGTATGCGAAGCGCGTGACCACGGCGCCGGACCCGTCGAGTTCCGCCGCGATGCGCCGCCGATCGCTATAGATAAAGCCTTTGACGAGCGAACCGTTGATCTTCTTGCCGACGCGTCGGCCGTTGCTGTCGGACAGGTAGCTGACCGTGGTACCGTTCGGCAGGGTGACGCTCAGAAGGTTTCCAAGAGCGTCGTGCTGGTAAGTGGTGATTGCCGCGCCGGTTGTTTTGCTAACCAGGTCGCCGGCGGCGCTGTAGGCGAAACTCGTCGATCCGTACGCAGTGAGCCGATCCTGATCGTCGTAGGTGCCGCTGACGCTGTTCGCACCGACGGAAGCGCTGATCCGGTCGCCGTTGCCGTCGTAGACGTAGCTTTCCGAAGTGACGCCGTTCTTCGCCACCGTTGTGAGCTGGCCAGCAAGGTCGTACGAATAGGCGTAAGTATCGGTCAGCCCGCCGACCGTTTCGGACTTGCTCGCGACTCGGCCGAGCGCATCGCGTGTGAAGGTCTGAGCGAAGAGCTGGCTTCCTCCGGCGGCCGCGGTATAGCTCGTCTGTTCTCCGAAGCCGTTGTATCCGAACGCCGTCGTCGTGATGCCCAACGAAGTGCTGGTGGGGAATCCGCTCTGCGCATCACGAGCGATCGTCAGGGCTCCTGCGCCAATGAGCAGATCGTCGGCATCATAGCTGTACGCGATGGTCGCACCTCCATTCACTGACTCAGCTGCGACGCGGAAGCTGTTGTCGTAGCTCCGTGTAACGCTGCCCGCCACGGGGCCCGACCACGTTCGTCCGGTCATAAGCGCGCCGTCGTAGCTGTAGCCCAGGGTGACGCCGTTCGCCGCAGCCATGGCCGAAAGATGACCCGTCGCATCGTAGCCGAACGTATCCGTACCGACTGTGACGCCGCCTGCGGCAAGCGATCGGGTAACGATCCGACCGGCGCTGTCGTAACCCAAGGTGATCGTACGGCCGTCCGGACGGGTGAGCGTCGTTGCCTTTCTGTCGACGTCGTAGGCGTAGATCGTCGAACCCGATCCAGGCAAAGCAGGCGGCGTGACACTGATCAGTTCATTGCGATCCGAGTACCCGAGCGTATGCGCGAGTTTGCCCGGTGGAGTGAGGTTCGTCAGATTGCCGGCGCTGTCGTAGGCCAGGCTCACCGTATTGCCATCGGCGAGTGTCCTGCTCGTTACGCGCCCCGCCGCATCGTAGCCGAACGACATCGTGCGGCTCGCCGCATCGGTGAAGGAGCTCAAGAATCCGTCGGCGTTGTAAGCAAGCGTCGTCGTCCGAGCGCTCGCACCGATTCCCTGCGTGAGCACGGCAAGACGGCCGCGACTATCGTAGGTCACGTTCACAGGATCGAACCCGGCAACCTGGGCCGCGGTCGGACGCCCCAGCGAGTCGACGGTCATTGTCGAAACACGACCGGCTGGCGTCGTAAACACAACCGTCTTTGTCGAAGCCGTATAGACGCTTGTTGCCGAGAGTCCGTTGATCGTCCGCGTTTCGACCAGGCTGCTGAGGCTCAGCGGATTCCGAGGATCGGTCAGTGTTGCCGACAGCTGGTCGGAGACCGTCATCGTCAGCCCGCCCGGCGAGACGATGACGACCGACTTGGGCAGCGGCGACTGCATACCGAAGCGCGGATCGGGACCGATCATGCCGTCGATCGTGGTGCCGTTCGCGGCTACCGCGTGCGTCGTTCCGGCATCGATCGTCTCTTGGGTTTGCGATTGCGTGGTGTCCGGTGCGGTGATGGTTCGCACCTGAGTGTTATCCGTCAGGCGCTGCGTCGAGTACGTCGTCGTTCGCCCGAGCGTGGTCGTGCGGGTCACGGTGAAGGTATCGCCGCTGGTCGCGCGCACGAGATTCTGCGCACCTCCCAGAGGATCGCGATCGTGCCGCAGGCGTCCATCGGCATCGTAGGTGAACGCGCTGGTCTTTCCGCGCGGATCGGTATAAGTCTGGAGCAATCCGCCGGTATCGGACGCGAGCTGGATCGCCTCACCGGCCGGATTCGTGATGCCGTTGAGAAAGCCGTTGGCGTCCACCGCGAGCGTCGTGACCTGGCCGAAGGGACCCGTGATCTTAGTGGGATTGCCCGACGCGTCGTGCTCGATGGTGGTGACGTTGTCGGTGCCGCCGGTCTTCTCCGTGATCTGCGACAAGACCCCGTTCGCGTCGTAGGCGAACTCGTAGAGCGTCGCACCGGTGAGAGCGTTGAGCGTGCGCAGGTGCAGCCCGCTCGGATCGAAGACGTACAGTTGGCTACCGTCGTTGGAGGCGATTGTGAAGTCGTTCGTCGAGATGCCCGGAATGAAAGCGCCAATGCGACGAATCGTAGTGGCGAGAGAGCCCGGGACCAGCGTGCCGTCCGCGGCGGCTTCGAACCCGTTCGACGTCAGAACGACCGTGCCGTCGGGTGCGACGGCCAGGGTGTCAACGAAGCCGAGGCCCGCCGTGAGCGTCGGACCGCCATCGCCCCTTCGCACGAAGTCCCCGGCACCGTTGTTGGGATTGGCCAGGGTTCCCGCGAACGTCGTCACCGTACCGTCGGGTGCGACGCTGACGACCTGCCCGCAGAGATTTGAGGCGTACACCAAGCCGTTGGCTCCGAGAGCGATCGCGATCGCGCTGACGGCGTTGAGGCAACTGGTCGCGCCTTGCGCCATGGTGTGGATGGTGCCGTCCGGTCCGATGCGCTTGATGCGGTCGTAGTCCGCCAGATACAGCGTGCCGTCGGCAGCGACCTGCAACGGCCCGACACCAGCGAGGCGAGCGCCAATCGCCGGCGCGCCGTCGTCGCACCCGCCCGGGTCGAAGGAGTCAGTGCAAAGCCCGGCCGTCGTGCCCGCCACCGTGTTGATGATGCCGTCGGCTCCGACGCGACGCACCCGAGCGAATTCCGGCGTGCAGCCGTTGGTGTCACATCCGCCGAAGTGGTGCTCCGAGATATACATGCTGCCGTCCGGAGCGACCGTATAAAATAGCGGGCAGAGGTCG
Organism: Casimicrobiaceae bacterium; assembly: GCA_036506975.1. Lineage (GTDB taxonomy): Bacteria > Pseudomonadota > Gammaproteobacteria > Burkholderiales > Casimicrobiaceae > PALSA-1003. Next base: position 10,519 of record DASXQW010000253.1, read on the forward strand.
GTGTCGGTTGCCGGCACGCCATCGGCGCCGACGAGGACGCTGCATGCGGAAACGACGATTCCCCCGCTCTGCGTGGGATATCGCCCGGCGAATCGGCGGATGATGCCGTCGGGACCGATCCGACGGATCACGTCCTGACTCTGGACATAGATGCTGCCGTCCGGGCCGAGGGCGAGGGGACCGCTGATGTCGCTCGCGTTGATCGCCGGACCGTCATCTCCCAACGGCGGGGTGAAGCTACTGCCGTTGCCGGCCACGATGGTCTCATTGCCGTCCGGCGAGAGTCTCCGCACCGTGTATGTGAAGTCGGGTTTCTGTCGGAGGAAGTAGATGCTTCCGTCCGGCGCGACGGCAAAGCTCGTTCCGGCGAGCGAGCCTGCCACCCCGCTCGCCGGCCCCGACAGGACCGTGTTGATGACGCGGCTCAACGACTCCGCGCGCCGTCGCGTTCCGTCGCCCATGTGCAGCACGCGCGCAATCGGATCGTAGAAGTTGTGCGCGCTGAGCGTCCATCCGCCCAGTCCGAGCGCACGCGCGTCGGTGAGTCCCTCGCCTATCGTGGTCGAGAACCGGAGCGACGCCGCGATGGTCTGGTCACGGAATCCTTCGAGCAACACGACATTGCCGCTGGGCGCTACGCCGAAGGACGGTCCACCTGCGCTGGCGGCGGACGCGTAGCTCGCCGGATAGTGATAGTCGACGCTCCCCGTCAGAGTCTGCCCGCCTTGCAGCGTGCGGCCGTAGGCGTCCTTGCCGTCCCACATGAACGTTGAGCTCTGGTTCGGCGAAGGCGCGAAGGTCTGCTCGAACGTGCGACCGGCCACCGAGAGCGTGAGGCCGATCGAGGCGAGCTGCGGCGACAGGGGGGACGCGCCGCTCAATTGAATCGTGCGCTCGCGCAGGCGACCTGGCTCGCGGTCGCTGCGGTAATTGAGCGTGAACGGCGTGCCGACGATGGGCACGGATTCGCCCAACACCTGGTTCTCGCATTCGACGATGCTGCCGTAGCTGCACTCAGGATCCTGCAGCGGATCGTCGTTAACGGGTCCCGCCTCGGTCGGCGGCGTCGCGCCTACCGAGATGAAGCCCCAGTTGTTGTCGACGTTGCTGAAGTGCGGCAGCGGCGTGCGCCACAGCGTCTGGCCGGGCGCATAGAGTTGCGCGAGGTTCTGGCGTTCTTCGTTACTCATCCCCAGTGCGTTATCAGCGATGCCGTCACCGTCACTGTCGACATCCGCGAGCCCGCCGGTAACGCTCAGGATCTTGATGACACGCCCATCGGGAATCGCGAGCCAGGCGGCTTTCTGCGGATCATAGACACCGGTGGGCACAGGAATGCCGACCGGGAAATTGAGGAAGTTCTCGGCGTATTGAATCACCGGCTGGCTGAAGACGATGCTCTTCGCGCCTGCAGCAACCGCTTCATCGGCGCTGAAGCTCACGGCATAGGTGTACGCGCTGGTCGGCGGAAGCTGCGCCGGCATGGCTTTCTTGCCGTTGGGTCCGACCGTGAACTCGGTTGCACGGACGGTGAGGCTCGAAAGCGTCTGCGTCGAGCCATCCGGCATCACCATGGTCGCGGTCGTGCCGGCCGGGAACAGCACGGTGGCCTGACGATTGCCATCGGCGTCGCTGCTAACGCTGCCGCGATGCACCTGCATGGCCGGCGTGTTCATGGCGATCGTGCTGGCCGTGCCGTCGAGCGCAAGCAGGATCGCTTCCGGAACGGGAACGTAGTCCTGCCAAGGCACGTTGACCTGCCGTTGCGCCGGCAGGAATCCTGCCGCGACGTAGTTGATCGTCAAGGTTCCGCCGCCGTTGACCGCCATGTCATATTGGCCGTCGCTGCGGCTGACAGTCTGGCCGAATTCGGGATGACCGAGGATCGTGATCGCCGCACCTGGAAGCGGGCTGCCATCGCGCTTCAACACCTTCCCGCGCAACACCGCCGCGCGCACAGGTGCGATAGTGCCGGGCGCCACACCCGTCTGGATCGGATTGGGTCCGCTATAGAGGAATTGGGTCGAATTGGCGACCGTCGTCGCGACCGAGCCGCTCACCGGTGGCGGGTTCACTTCGCCACCGCCGCCGCTGACCGTTACCGTGACTTGGCCGATCGTCGCTCCGCCGTGACCATCGCTGGCGGTGTAAGTGAACGTGTCCTGACCGGTGAAGCCGGGGTTCGGGGTGTAAGTGCACAGCCCATTGGCGAGGCAGGTGACGCTCCCGTTGGCGCCTTGCGTAAACGCGGAGACCGTCAACGTATCGCCATCCGGGTCGCTGTCGTTGGCCAGGACATTGATCGGCACCGCGACGCCAACCGATGTCGTCGCGGAATCGTTCTGCGTAACCGGCGGCTGATTGGCGCCAGCATTGACCGTGATCTGCACATCGTCGCTCGAGCTGAGCGCGCCGTCGTTCGCCGTGAGCCGCACCACATAGACACCGGCTTGCGAGAAGCTGGCACTGGTGACGAGCGAGTTGACGCTGCTGAAACTCACTGTGCCCGGGCCGCTCACTTTGCTCCATGTCGTGGTTACGGCTCCCGGTGGATTGGGTAAGCCGTCGTCGGTGACCGTGCCGTTGAAGGCCGCCGTCGCTGGGAGCGTGATGGTCTGATCGGCTCCTGCGTCGACCTGCGGTGCCTGGTTGATTTGGCCTCCGACCGAGATCAGGACTGTGTTCGGCGCGCTCTCGAGGAGCCCGTCGCTGACGATGAGCTGCGCAACGTAAACGCCGGCCTGATCGGCAACGAAGCTCGGCTTCGCGATCGCGGGATCGGACAATGTCGCGTTGCTGCCTGACGGCACCGCCGTGAGCGACCAGTCGAAGGAGAGCGCCTGCCCGTCAGGGTCGAACGACGCACTGCCGTCAAGCTGTACCCTGGCCCCGCCGGCGATCGTCTGCGCTGGTCCAGCATCGGCGATCGGCGCGGAATTCACGGTGGAGATGAGGACGGTAGCCGGCGCGCTGCTCGTCGCGCTCCGGTTGCGCCTTGTCTTGGCTTTAGGCAGCGCGGAAGTACCCGCATCGCTCACGATGAGCTGAGCGACATAATCGCCGGGCAGGTCCGCTACGAACGTCGGGTTGGCGCGATGGGGCCCGGAAAGGGCGGCATGACTTCCGCTGGGTTTCGACAATAGCGACCAATTGAACGACAACGTCTCGCCGTCGGCATCACTGGAAGCGCTGCCATCGAGCTGCACCGTCGCGCCAGGCTGCACCGTCTGATTCCGGCCCGCATTAGCCAGCGGGGCGCGGTTTTGCGTCGAAATGGTGACTGTGTCAGGTGCGCTGGTGAACGTGCCGTCATCGACGAACAACTGCACGACGTAGCTGCCGGGCTGGTCCACGCCAAAGGTCGGATTGACGACAAACGGTGAGGACAGCGTGGCGAGGCTTTGCGAAGGCTTGGACAGGATCGACCAGATGAACTGCAGCGAGTCGCCATCCACATCGGTCGAGCCGCTGCCATCGAGCTGCACGAGGTCGCCCACGCGCACGATCTGGCTCGCACCGGCATGAGCGATCGGCGGGGAGTTTAGCGTGGAAATCGTGACCGTGGCCGGCGCACCATCGACCGCGCCGTCGTTGACCATCAACTGCGCGACATAGTCGCCCGACTTATCCATGACAAAACGCGGACGCACACTCGCGGGTTGCTGCAGCGGCGCTGTGCTCCCGACCGGGCGCGCTATGAGTGCCCACGAATAGGCAAGCCGATCGCCATCGACATCGGTGGAGGCGCTGCCGTCAAGCACGATGGTGTCGCCCACGAACGCGGTTTGATTCGCGCCCGCATTCGCGGTCGGCGGCGAGTTCAGGATGGATAGGGTGACGCGGTCGGGCAGGCTATTGACGTGCCCGTCATTGACGACGAGTTGGACGACGTAATCGCCTCGCTTGTCGACAACAAACCAGGGATTGATACTGGTGGCGTTCGCTAACGCCGCGGCGCTGCCCGTGGGACGTGAGACGAACGACCAAGCGTAGGCGAGCGGGTCGCCATCGGCATCGAAGGAGCGGCTGGCGTCCAGCGTGACTGTCTGGCCCTTGGCGACGGTCCGATCCGGGCCGGCGTTGGCGACCGGCGCCGAGTTCGCTGTGGAGATCGAAACCGTACCCGGCGCACTGTCACCTTGACCGTCGTTGACGACCAGTTGCGCAACGTAGACCCCGGGCTTGTCGACCAGGAAGCTCGGACGAACCGCGTGCGGATCGGAGAAGGTCGTGATGCTTCCGCTCGGACGCGAGACGAACGACCACTGGAAGGTAAGTGCGTTCCCATCGGCGTCCGTCGATGCGGAACCATCGAGCACGACAGTGTCACCGGCGACAACCGTCTGATCGGTTCCCGCATTGGCGACTGGCAACCTATTGGTGGACGCCGCCTGGGCCGGCCAGTCCGGTGTGATCCAGAGCCACGAGGTCAGCAGCGCAACGAGGAGCAGCAGCGTCCGGCCCCAGGAGCCGTAGGCATTGGACGGTTTCATCGATCCCTCCCCGCAGTGCTACTTGCGAACAATACGGACGCGCCGTCGTCGCGGTATGCAGGAAGTGCATGGCGTTACGCACGAGCGTGACCCTCGTGCGGACGTGGCTTATTGCGCCAGGGCCGGTGCTGCCAGTGAATCCCCCCGCTTGCTTATCTTATTCTTGCTTCCTGTGCACTACGAACGATGGTAGCGATCGCAACGTGCCAAACTTTTCTCGCGCCGCGATGCTCGATGCGACTGCGCGACGGAAATCACGATACCCCTACCGCCCTTCCGAGGCAAGCGACCTCGCGGTTACCGATCGAGCATCGGCATCTCCAGCCCCCGCTTCTCGGGGCGAATGTGAACCTCAAGACCCGATACTCGATGCTTCATGCGAACTGTTGCCGCACCCGATCAAGAACGAAAAGGATTCCGAGATATGGGGCGAGCCCACGTTGCGGTACCAGTATTCCAGAACCAAATACAGCGGCACCGTCAGCAGCCTCGCCTTTCCCGGCGTCTTCAGCTCGACCGATCAGAAGATCACGGAAAACGATTTCAGCATCGGGTATGGCTTGCGCGGAACGCACACGTTTCCCATCGCTGGTGGGTTTCGGCCGGGGCAGGCCTCGATCTCATCTACTACCATGTCCGATCCACCGGCACTCAAACAACGTCTGTCCGATCTGCACCTGGGCAATATCTTCGCTGCGCTCGAGCGACGCGCCACGGAGATCATTCGACGCGGCCGGCTGTCGCCGGCGCGCGTGACATTCGACCGCGCGGTCGAGGCGCGCTACGTACGTCGCCGACTCAATTCACCGTTTCGACGAGCGACACCGAAAGCGGACTCACGTGGGGTGCCATTTCTCCACAGCCTCCGAGGCCCGATCCGCCATCGACCGACCGCCCCTAGCCCGAGACTCTCTCCGCACTGGCGTTGAAATTCCTATCCGTTGATGAAATCAAGACGCCGATTCAGCCAGCTCGCCTCCTCCGTGAATCCTGCGCTGAGGTAAAACTGCAGCAGTCGTCGATACCGCTCCACAACATCGAACCCGATGCTCTCCTGCAGCTTGCGCAGATCGACCGGACACAGGCGCATCGGGCGGGCATCGCTTTCGGCCAGGTGATTCGAACCGTTCATGAGACAACGAAAATGGATGCAGTGCTGGACGCCGAACATGTGCGTCATCTCGTGGGCCAGCACCTTGCAGCTCCTTTGCATCAGCAGCGTCCCGGAAACGCGCGCCTGCGGGTCGTTGAAGCGCGGGTCGTAGCGCGCAAAGCTGTAGACGCCGACGCCCTCGTGAAGCGAAGCCTGGCCGAACACGAAATTCCACGAGGAATCCGGGTACAGGTCTTCCATCGTGATACCAAGGATCGCGTACGCGTCCTGCGGCACCCGCGCCCGGAGAAGCGTCAGGATGTCGGTCGTGAGCAGCTGCCGGTTATGCGTGTGCGGATTCAGTCGAGTGGCTACCCCGCTCCGCGCAATGTCGAGCACTGCAAGCACGTTTACTTCGAGCGTGAAAAAGGCGGCGGCGAATGCTTGGAGTTGCGCGAGCGAAGGACTTGCGCTGGCGATGAACTCGCCCAGGGGCTGCAGATAGAGCTTGTGATGCAGGCGGTCCGGTCGCTTTATGCCGGAGCGCACGAAGTCAGCAAAGCTCTGTCCCCGCTCGGGATGATTGGCGAGCCAATCATTGGGGCCCGGCCGTGGCAATGGAGCGAAGTCCGCTCGAGGCTCCAGGGCCCGGCGCAGCGGCCCCGGAAGGCGATTCGTCGGGCCGATCGCCTGCAGCCTTTCCTCGAGTCCCGGCGGAGTGAATGCGCTCATTGCTCGCATCGGCCACGTCACGCAGGAGGTTGCCAGCGCGATTGTCAGGCGCCGACGGCTTATTCCCACACGCCTTCGAACACCGGCTTGATCGGTGTTCCCGTTCTCGGCAGATGAAGGCCGGGAATGGCTTTCGCGCGCGGACGCGCTATCTTTGCGCTTTCCAGGTCGAGATCATAAGCCCGCTCGGGGTCGGTACGTGCGCCGATCAGGATGAACTCGGCGTTGTTGACATCGAGCAGGCGAACGTCCTCACGCGCAAAGCGGCGATCGCGAAACTCGCCTCCGGCGCGATGTTGAAAGCCTTCTGCACCTCGCCTGTCTTCTCGGGAAGCTGCAGCGCGTAAGAGAGATGCATCTGCCCGTCTTCGAGCGTAATGGCGTACGCGCCTTTCAGGAGCGCGCCGCGGGTCGGCTGCTAGCGCCTGCATGTGTGACCGCTTCTCCCAGGTATTCTAGCCCGCACAAGCGCGGTAGACCATCATGACCTAGTCGTTCTGTTATTCGCCACCGATCACGTAGATGACGAACGCGGTGAGCCCGATTGGCAGCCACAGCAGTGTGGGTGCGGCGATGGGCGCGGACATTCGCGTCAACGACTGCGCGACTTTGCGGCGCCCGTCGCAGCGGCGTCCGCTGCATCGACTTGCAATGGCCGCACCTGGCGCAGCAGCATGCCCGCGGTGCCCGCGGTTTTGGGATCGACCGGCAGGCCCGACGCCTGAAGCGCCCGGGCGACCCAGACGTTGCAGTTCTCGAACAGATGGAAGGTACCAGGCGAAGCGTAGAACCGGATCCTTTCCTCTGCGTGCGCGCTGAGGAAGATGGCGCGGCCGGCAGCATCGAACTCATGCGACCGACGCACGAACTCGACCATGCGGTCGAAGCCCGCGTCGGAGACGCGCAGCTCGAAGATTTCGCTCTGCGGAAAACGGCGTGATAACGGACCGGTGACGGCCGTCACCTTGAGCGTGCTCGCGGTCGGCGTGAACAGTGCCCGCAATGCCAGCCACACACCGGGGTGCTCGCGTTGGTAGTACTCGCGCTCGCCCCAACCTAGCTCGAATTCGTCGGCATCGGAAAAATCGCCCTGCGCTGGCCACGCGGCTCGCGGAAGGTCGCGCGCGTGAACGGCGAGCCCGGTGTGATATCCGTGCCCGAGCACGAAGATGGAGTGACCTTCACCAATCGGCGCTTCGACGATCGGAGCGGCTTCCTGTCTGGCACAACCCATCTGTAAGCCGAGCAGTGCGGTAGCCAGCGCGAGAAACGCTTTCACGTCGCGACCAACGCGCTGCGCCGCTTCAAAGATAGCCTGCGCGCCTGCTTGCGTCCACGACGGCGGCCATCGTGGCAAGCATCGGTGCTTTGATGGCCGAGTCGAGGGCCATTTGCACGTCAGGATGGAGCACCTGCTGCCACGAATCCGTCATGGACTGGGCGTAGGCAAGCGCGGCATCAAGGTCTATAGCTTCCACGGCGCGCGCGAGTCCGACCAATGCGTGCAGCCAGACGAAGGGTGGTGATACCTGCTTTGCCGCAGCACTCACACGCGCATCGATCGACGCCGCATCGCCGCGGCGCCACGCGACCCACGCCAGATTCGCATTCGCCATGCCCTCGTAATGCACCGACCCGTTTCGCCGGGGTCATGTATATAAGTCCCTTCAAAATCGGCGGGCCCTCCGCCTTAAGATACTTCATCGCCGGCGCCGCCGCTTCAATCATTTGCCGTTGGCGCAGGTCGAGCTCAGTCGCGGCTGGATCTGCTTCACGACCATCCGCTGGCGGAGGGCCGGCTCGCACTTCGAAGTTATAGCTCTGATCGATGCGAATGGCGATTTGGCTTAGAGAACTCTTGATGTTGATGCGAAGGCGCCACGCTGGTCGTCACCCCGCTCGAACGGCTCGACCGCCTCGCCGCTCTCGTGCCACCGCCACGGTTCCATCGCCACCGCGACTACGGGGTGCTAGCGCCGAACGCGCCGCTGCGTCAGGCGGTGACCGCAATGGCCACCACGCCACCCCGCCGCCACCGGTCCCGAATCCGCCTGCCCTCGAACCAGCACCCCAGCGTGCCGCCCGCTACGCCTGGGCGCGGCGGCTCGCGCGCATCTATGAAGTGTTTCCGCTGCTCGGTCCGCTCTGCGGAGCCCCGATGCGGATCGTCGCCTTCAGCACCGAACGGATCGGGCGAGTTCCGCGCATGCGGTGATCGTCGTACAGCGGGAAGGACGCCGATCATTCGACCGCCCCAATAAATCTGCAACCTACAATCTGCAATCTGAAATACAGGTCTTTATGAGAGCGGTGGGATTCAACGCAGCGATACGATCATTGGGGGTATGCTACGGCGGCGCTTCCATCGGGGCTTTCGTCCTCGGAGGCCAACCATGAAGGAACGGTTTGTGATTCTGCTCCTGAGTCGGCGCTGGCTTGCGCGAGGCTTGACGGCAGTAGCCGGCCTGCTCTCGACGGTCCTCGCGCTGGCGGCGTGGGAGCGTTTCCATGCGGACGGTGCGAACCGCGGATTCGCTGACGTGGCGACAGCGCCGGCTGGCAAACGCTCCCTGAGCGTGACGGACCTCGGCACCGTCGCGCCGGGAGCTGGTCCGGTGGTCGCCCCGGACGGAACGATCTATCTCGGCACGCTGCAAGGACAGCTGATCGCGCTCCATGCCGACGGCAGCCGGTTCTGGAGGCGGGACATCGCGAAGGGACAGGCGATCATGGCATCGCCGGTCGTCGGCGCCGACGGTTCCGTCTACGTCGTCGGCACGAAGCAAGCGCTCATTCGCGACAACCGCGTGAATCCGCCCAGGACGAAGACCGTCTTCGAATCGACGCTGCATACGTTTACTTCCAGCGGCGGCTTTGTGGGGCAGACGCCATTCCCCAAGCATGGCGGAGGCGGTTTCACCACCGCCTCTCCGAACATCGTGCGGGTGGGCGGTGCGGAAGTCGTGGTGGTGCCGGCTGTCTATCCGAACCCGCTAGCCGCTTCGGTCGAGGTGCGACTGATCGGTTTCTCGTCCGGTGGCGCGGTCGTTGTCGATCGGCGCGTGACCCTTAGGAGAGGAACAGTGACCGGCGGAGGCGACTTGTTCCCGGCCATACCCTTCTGCGCGATTCTCCCTCTCGGGCCGATTGTCTGCTTGATTTGCGGCGGTCCCGGTTGTGACTATGCGCCCCAGCCCGCGAGCACTGGACCAAAGCCGCCGCCGCCGGTGCCCGGTGTCGCCGTGTTCACGTTCGCCGGCGGTGGTGCGCCGTTTGTCATCCTGAACGACGGGTTTCACGACATCGTGGGCTACACCGTGTCGTCCGGCCCTGTCCTCACGGAAACATTCCGCTTTCACGATGAGGCGCAGCGCCTTGTCTCTCCGCCCATGGTTCTGGCGGATGGGCACACTCTGGTCGGCGCCGCCAACGGCGCGGTCGTCTTTGCAGGACCGAATCAGACCAAGCTGCCACCAGTCACCGGTTTGGGGCCGGTCAGCACAGCGCCGACGCTCACCGTGAACGGGCTCGTTGTGATCGTGGAATCGGACCGGCTCGTGCTACTGCGAGGCGCCAAGGTCTTGTCAAGCGCATCGCTGCCTGCGCGATCCTTCACGGTGGCCGCGGCCTCGCGGACGCACGTCTTTGTCTCGACTACCGATGGCCTTGTTACATTCGATGCCGATGCGCAGAAGGCCTTGCTGACATTTCCGTGGGTCGGCGGCGGGATGTCGCCGCCGGTCATCGGGCCGAAGGGCCACGTCTACGCCATCGCCTCCAACATCCTGTTCGTGTTTCCGCCCCCATGACCCTCAGAACGGTCAGACGCTTAGTCTGAAAGTCCGCACTACGACTGAATTGTTCAAGGGCGCTAAAGGCCTACGAGCGCCTCTTCCTCCTGCCGGCTTCGCCTGTGCCGTGCCGGCTCCTGCTCATCTGGGCTGGTTACGGGCGTGTCGGGCCGGACGACGATTTGAAGACGATCAGGAAAACCCTGAAATTACGGAAATAACGACGCAGAAGCCGAGCAAGCTTGCGTAGCCATTTTCCTACGTACGTGAAACACGGTGGAATCAACGCCACGCTGCCCGACAAGGATCGCGTTGATGCCGTGACGCTGGGCGAGGCGGTCGCGCTCCTTGCGGCCAAATTCGGGAAGACCCGGAGTGCCCGGACCGACCAAGTTCGGCAAGCAGGCTGCGAAATCGGCGCACCGCAAGCGCGCCGTTTAGCGTCACGCGAACCGCGTTGCTGCGCGCCGGGCCGGCACGCGCAAGAAGAGGGCTACAGCGCGCTATACCGCGTTCGAATCACCGCCGAACTTGATGCCTTGAGCGAGCGGGAGCTCGCGGCTCCAGTTGATCGTGCTGGTCTGGCGGCGCATGTAGGCCTGCCACGCGTCTGATCCCGCCTCGCGCCCGCCGCCGGTTTCCTTTTCGCCGCCGAACGCGCCGCCGATCTCCGCGCCGGACGTGCCGATGTTGACGTTGGCAATGCCGCAATCGCTGCCAGTCGCCGAGAGAAACGCTTCGGCATCGCGCAGGCTGCGGGTGAAAATCGACGAAGACAGCCCCTGCGGCACCGCGTTATGCAGCGAGATGGCTTCCGCCAGATCGCGGCAGCGAATCACGTAGAGAATCGGCGCAAAGGTCTCGCGCTGCACGAGCGGCCAATCATTGCGCGCGTTGCGAATGATCGTCGGCTCGACGAAAAAGCCCGGACCCCTCCTCGCAGTGCCGCCGCGTACGACCGCGCCGCCTGCGGCGCGAGCCTCCTCGACGGCACGAGCAAAGGCGGCCACCGCAGCCGCATCGATCAACGGCCCCATCAACGTCGACGGCTCGAGCGGGTCGCCGATCGGCACCTGCGCGTACGCCGCTTCGAGGCGCCGTACGACTTCGGGTTCGATCGACTCGTGCACCAGCAGCCGGCGCGTGGTCGTGCAGCGCTGGCCGGCGGTGCCTACCGCGCCGAAGACCACTGCTGGAATGACCAGCTCGAGATCGGCATCCGCCGCGACGATGATCGCGTTGTTGCCCGAGCACTCCAGCAGACAGCGCCCGAATCGCCCCGCCACGACCTGTGCGATTTGCCTGCCGACTGCGGATGACCCGGTGAACGACACCAGAGAGACGCGCGGGTCGGCGGCAAGCCGCGCGCTCGCGTCGCGCCCGGCATCGATCAGGAGCGTAAAGATCGGCGGCAATCCCAGCTCGACGACGATCCGATTGCACAAATGCTGTACAGCGATCGCGGCGAGCGGCGTCTTCGGCGAAGGCTTCCAGACGGTCGCGTTGCCGCACACCGCCGAGAGCATCGCGTTCCACGCCCAGACCGCGACGGGGAAGTTGAAAGCGGTGATCACCCCGACGACGCCGAGGGGGTGCCATTGTTCGTACATCCGATGCCCCGGCCGCTCGGAGTGCATGGTCTTGCCGTAGAGCATCCGCGCCTGGCCGACGGCGAAGTCGGCGATGTCGATCATTTCCTGGACCTCGCCGTCGCCTTCGGCCTTGATCTTCCCGTTCTCGAGCGCGACGAGCGTGCCGAGCGCGTCCTTGCGCTCGCGGAGCAGCAGCCCGAGGCGGCGTACGGCCTCGCCGCGCTTAGGCGCGGGCACTTCGCGCCAGGCGCGCGCGGCGGCGACGGCGCTCTCGAGCACGGCATCGTAGTCTTCGGCTGTCGCGGCCGCGACGTCGGCGATCAGCGATTCGTCGCTTGGGCTACGCGACGCGAGTGTCGGGCCAGTCCCACGCCAGGCCTGCGGCCCGGCACAGGCGCCGGCGTTTTGCGCCTGCAGGTCGAGGCGCGCGAGCAAGCCATTGCGATCTAGGCTCATTGCCGCAGGGCCGGTGAGGCCCGAGGCGTGGATGCCCTACACGTCGAGATTGCGCACCCCGAGCGCGTTGGACTCGATGAATGCGCGCCGCGGTTCGACCTCGTCGCCCATGAGCGTCGAGAAGATTTCCTCCGACGCCACGGCATCCTCGATCTGCACCTTGAGCAGGCGCCGCACCGCCGGATCCATCGTCGTCTCCCAGAGCTGCGCGGGGTTCATCTCGCCCAAGCCCTTGTAGCGCTGGATAGCGACGTTCGATCGGGCCTCGGCCAGCAGCCAATCGAGCGCCTCCTTGAACGACTTGACGGCCTGCTGCTTGTCGCCGCGCTTGATGACGGCTCCCGGCTGGATCAATCCGTCCAGCAACTCCGCCGCCGCCCGGATCTGCGCGCCATCGCCGCTGGCCAAGAAATCCGCATCGAGCGCGGTCAGGTGCGGCGTACCGTGATGGGTGCGCACGATGACCAGGCGCCGCGTTTCGGATGCGGCGTCGTAGCGTGCCTCGACTCGCACCTCCGGATCGCCGATTGCATCCTGCAACGCCTGCGCGCTGCGCGTCGCCGCCGCCTCGGTCCCGAGCTCGACGCGCACGCCACCGAGCATCGCGTAGAGCGCGGACGGATCGACAACCCGCGCGACCCGCTCGACTACGGCCTCGGCGAGCAAGTATTCGCGCGCGATGGCCTCGAAAGTCTGCGCCGCAAGCGACGGCATGCCCGTCCCGGGCGTGAGCTCCGCGCCATTCAGTGCGACCCTGAGCAGATGCTGCTTGAGCTCATGATCGTCCTTTAGATAGATCTCCTGCTTGCCCTGCTTCGCCTTGTACAGCGGGGGCTGCGCGATGTAGATGTGACCGCCTTCGACCAGTTCCGGCATCTGCCGGTAGAAGAACGTGAGCAGCAGCGTGCGGATGTGCGAGCCGTCGACGTCGGCGTCGGTCATGATGATGATGCGGTGGTAACGGAGCTTCGCGATATCGAAGGCGTCCTTGTCCTCCTTGTCGCCGGCAGCCTTGCCGAACCCCGTCCCCAGCGCGGTAATAAGCGTGACGATCTCCTGCGAGGCGATCAGTTTGTCGAACCGCGCGCGCTCGACGTTGAGAATTTTCCCGCGCAAGGGCAGGATTGCCTGGAACTTGCGATCGCGGCCCTGCTTCGCCGACCCGCCGGCGGAATCGCCCTCGACGAGATATATCTCGCACAATGCCGGATCGCGCTCCTGGCAGTCGGCGAGCTTGCCGGGCAATCCCATACCGTCGAGCACGCCCTTGCGCCTTGTCAGCTCGCGCGCCTTGCGCGCCGCCTCCCTTGCGCGCGCCGCCTCGATGATCTTGCCGCAGATGATTCGCGCGTCGCTTGGATTCTCGAGCAGGAACTCGTTCAACTTGCCGCCGACGATTTCCTGCACGATCGGCTGCACTTCGGAAGAGACGAGCTTGTCCTTGGTCTGCGACGAGAATTTTGGCTCCGGGGCCTTGATCGACAATACGCAGGTGAGCCCCTCGCGCATGTCGTCGCCGGTCGTCTCGACCTTTGCCTTCTTCGCGAGCTCTTCCTTCTCGATGTAGCTGTTGAGCGTGCGCGTCATCGCCTGGCGCAGGCCCGTGAGATGGGTGCCGCCGTCGCGTTGCGGAATGTTGTTGGTAAAGACCTGCACCGACTCGGCGTACGAGTCGTTCCACTGCATCGCGACCTCGACGGTGACGCCGTCCTTCTCGCCGCTGGCATGGAAGATTCTCGGATGCAGCACCGTCTTGCTGCGGTTCATGTATTCGACGAATCCCTTGATGCCTCCGGTGAACGCGAAGTTCTCGCTCTTGCCGTCACGCTGGTCGAGGAGCTCGATCCTGACGCCGTTGTTGAGGAAGGACAGCTCGCGGATGCGGCGCGCCAGGATGTCGTAATGGAACTCGACGTTGTTGAACGTCACCGGCGAAGCCTTGAAGTGCACTTCGGTGCCGCGCCGCTCGGTTGGGCCGACGACCGCGAGCGGCGCGACCGGGACGCCGTCGTGGAATTCCATCTGGTGCGCCTTGCCGTCGCGCCAGATCCTGAGCTTGAGCCACTCGGAGAGTCCATTGACCACCGAGACGCCCACGCCGTGCAGTCCTCCCGACACCTTGTACGAATTCTGGTCGAACTTGCCGCCCGCGTGGAGCTCGGTCATGACGATTTCGGCCGCCGAACGCTTCTGCTCGTCGTCCTCCTTGATGTCAGTGGGGATGCCGCGCCCGTTATCGACGACCGACATGGAGTTGTCCGCATGGATCACCACCCTGATGTCGTCGCAGTAGCCGGCGAGCGCTTCGTCGATGGAGTTATCGAGCACCTCGAACACCATGTGATGCAGGCCAGTGCCGTCGGAGGTGTCGCCGATGTACATTCCGGGACGCTTGCGCACGGCATCGAGGCCTTTCAGCACCTTGATGCTGTTCGAATCGTAATCGCCGCCATTGTCCTGGGGCTTCGGGTTGTGCTCGCTCATTCGCATTTGTCTCGTTTCTCGCCGTCCATTAAACGCCGACGCCGACTCTTAAGTCGGCGCCGCAGGCTTAGTCGATGACTCGCTCCCAACACTAGATTCGCATCGGCATGACGACATATTTGTAATCGTTGCGCTCGCGCATGGTGATGAGCGCGCTGGAATTGGCGTCACCCAGAGCCAGGACGACCTGGTCGGCAGCAAGGTTGTGAAGCACGTCGAGCAGGTAAGTGATATTGAAGCCGATGTCGAGCGCTTCGCCCTTGTACCCGACCTCGAGTTCCTCCTCGGCTTCCTCCTGTTCACTGTTGGTGCAGATGATCTTGAGCTGGTCGCTGCCCAGCACCAGGCGTACACCGCGGAACTTCTCGTTCGAAAGGATCGCCGCACGCTGCAGCGCCTGAAGCAACTCGGTGCGCGACAGGTCGAGCTGCTTGGAATGCCCGCTCGGAATGACACGGTTGTAGTCCGGAAATTTGCCGTCGACGACCTTGCTCACCAGCTCGATGTTGGAGAAGCGGAACCGCACCTGGTTGGCAAGTACATCGATCGTGACCTCCGCCTCGCTGTCTTCGAGCAGTTTGCCCAGCTCGAGCACCGTCTTCCGTGGAAGGATCACTTCCTGACGCGAATAATCTCCCGGCACGACGAGGCTCGCGTATGACAGTCGGTGGCCGTCGGTAGCGACTGCCTGCAGCGAGCCCTTGTCGATCACGAGCAGCATGCCGTTAAGGTAGTAGCGGATGTCCTGCTGCGCCATCGCGAACTCGGCGAGCTTGAGCAGTCCGCGAAAGTCGCGCTGCGGCAAGCTGATCGTCTGCAGCTGCTCCTGCGCGAGCCCGATGCGCGGATAGTCGGCGGCCGGCAGCGTCTGCAGGTTGAAGCGCGAGCGCCCGGCGCGTACGGTCATTTTGCCGGCCGCGGTGTCGACGTTGAGCACGGAGTCTTCCGGAAGGGCACGCAACAGATCCTGCAACTTGCGCGCACCGACGGTAATCGACTGGTCCTGCTTGCCCGCGAATTCGCCGTAGGCGGTGATCTGCATCTCGAGGTCGGTCGCGGTGACAAACAGCCGGCCGTCTTTCTGCTCGAGCAGTACATTGGCAAGAATTGGCAGCGTTTGCCGGCGCTCGACGATCCCCGAGACAGCCTGCAGGGGTTTGAGCAGCGCGTCTCTGGGCATTTGTTTTAATTGCATTATTAAAACCTAGTAAAAGCTAATAAGACGCAGTGCTTCGAACCTGACAACCCGGAAAATAGCAACGCGATCCATAGCTTGGCGCAACGGTAACCATGCGTACAACCACTGCCGAAGCTGTGTATTAAATGGGGATGAAAACGCGGGTTTCACAACCGGAAGCTCAATCCACAAATTATAGACTGTTTCGCAGCGGATTCATACCTCCGTGAGCCTGCCCGAAACGCTAGTTCCGCAGCACCTGCAGGAGGAAATTTACGTCGTGGCTGATTTCGGGAACCGAGTCGCGGAGCTTGGCGATCTGGCGGCACGCGTGCAGGACGGTCGTATGATCTCTGCCTCCGAAATTGCTGCCGATTTCGGGCAGCGAAAGCTGCGTGAGCTCCTTGGCCAGTGCCATAGCGACCTGCCGCGGCCGAGCGACCGCACGGGAGCGCTTCTTCGAGTGCATGTCCGAAATACGGATCTTGTAATAGTCGGCGACGGTCTTCTGGATGTTCTCGATCGAGATCTGCCGGTTCTGCACCGCGAGGAGGTCACGCAGCGCATCCTTCGCCAGCGACAAGGTGATTTCCTGGCCGTGGAAGCTTGAATATGCAAGTACGCGCTTCAATGCTCCTTCGAGCTCGCGAACATTGGAGCGGATGTGCTTGGCGATGAAAAACGCGACCTGCTCGTCGACCTTCATGCCGGTGGCCGCTGCCTTGGAAAGCAGAATCGCCACGCGCATTTCGAGCTCGGGCGGCTCAAGCGCGACCGTGAGGCCCCAGCCGAAGCGCGAAATGAGGCGCTCCTCGATTCCGGTGATCTCTTTGGGATAGGTGTCGCAAGTGATCACGACCTGCTTGTGCGCTTCGATCAGCGTGTTGAACAGGTAGAAGAATTCTTCCTGCGTCCTGCTCTTGCCGCCAAAGAACTGAATATCGTCGATGAGGAGCAAGTCGAGCGACCGGTAGTATCGCTTGAAGTCGTCGAAGGCCTTGTGCTGATAAGCGCGGACGACGTCGGAAACGTAGGTCTCGGCGTGGATGTAGCGAATCTTCGCATCTGCGCTGGTATCGAGAATGTGATTGCCGATCGCCTGGATCAGGTGCGTCTTGCCCAGACCCACGCCGCCGTAGACGAACAACGGGTTGTATGACGTCGGATGCTCGGCGACCTGGAGGCCGGCGGCGCGCGCGAGCTGGTTGGCCTTGCCGGCGACGAAAGCGGCAAAGGTAAAACCGGGATTGAGGCTCGCCTGCTCGCTGCGCCGGCCACCCCGAGCTGCCGCAGGCGCTGCTGCCGGAGGCGGTGCCAGCGGCCGGACCAGCTCTTCGGCGACGACGAGCGCCAGGCGCGGGGCCCGGCCTAGCGCTACCGTGGCCAGCTCTTCGATGCGCGCAACAAACCGCTCCTTGACCCATTGCAGAATAAACCGGTTCGGCGCGATCAGCACCAAGCCGTCGCCGGCGTGCTCAAGGCGCAGGGGCCGAATCCAGGTGTTGAATTGCTGCGGGGTGAGCTCACGCCTGAAGGCTTCCAGGCAGCTCGGCCAGAAAGAGGCGGTCGACATGAGTGCGGGAGTCCGAGGCTTAAGGAAAAAAACGCGGGCGCCGCGAGGGAGCCCGTTGGAACCGAATTGTACGCGCAGTCGCGGCAGTTATCCACAGCGCTTGGTGTCTTGCGAGACGCGATTTACCTTGACAGCGCGGTGCGCTAAACGCTCTAATACAAAGCTTTTTTTCCAGCAAGGCAAGAATCATGAAGCGCACTTATCAGCCCTCCGTGATCCGGCGGAAGCGGACCCATGGGTTTCGCGCCCGGATGAAGTCGGTCGGTGGCCGCAAAGTTCTGCGCGCGCGCCGCGCCAAAGGCCGTGCCCGGCTCGCCGCTTAGAGCGGCCCGGCGCGCCCGTTCGGCTTGACCCATCACCATCGGCTGCGCGGTACCGCTGCGTTTGCCGCGGTGTTTCGCAGCGGCCGCCGCTTCGAAGGAAGCCGCCTCCAGATCTTGGCCGTCCCGACCTCCGGCGCGACCGGGCGCGTCGGATACGTGATCGGCAAGAAGCTTCTCGGACGCGCCGTAGACCGCAATCGGCTCAAACGCATGCTGCGCGAAACAATTCGCGGCCGCCGGCCGGCCATCGATGCCTTCGACCTCATCGTAAGGTTGAGGCAGCCCTGCCCCGCGGCCGAGCTCGGAGGCGTCGCGGCCGAGGCGGCAACTCTCCTCGACGCGCTCGCCTCAGCCGAACCGGAGCTTCGATGAGAACGGCGCTCCTCCTGGCATTGCGCGGCTACCAGTACGCGATTCGCCCGCTCTTCGGCGCGAACTGCCGCTTCTACCCGAGCTGCTCCGAATACGCGCGGGAAGCCATCGATCGTTACGGAGCGGCCAAAGGATGCTGGCTTGCGCTGCGCCGCGTCGTGCGCTGCCATCCTTATCATCCGGGCGGCTACGATCCGGTGCCGTGACGTCGGCGCTCGCCGCCCGCTCCTACATCTCGCGCCCTCGCGTCCATGGATACCCAACGCCTGATCCTGTTCGTCATCTTTTCGTTCTCGGCGTTTATCCTGTGGGACCGCTGGCAGGCCGAGCATCGGCCGCCGGTGCCCACGTCGGCGCCAACGACAGCCAGGCCGAGCAGCGACACGCCGAGCGCAGTGCCCCGTGCCGCTCCGGCTGCGAGTGCGCCGAACGCGCCGGCCGCGGGCGTTCCGGCGCCGGCGACGGGCGAAAAGATTGAGATCAAGACCGACCGCTATGTCGCCGACGTCGACACGCTGGGTGGTGTCATCACCCAGGTCGCGCTGACTCAGCATCGCGACACGGATCATCCGGACAAGCCCTATCTGCTGCTGCAGAGGAACGAGAACCGGACCTTTCTCGCCCAAAGTGGCTTGATCGGCGAGGGCTTGCCGAACCACCAC
This sequence comes from Casimicrobiaceae bacterium, assembly GCA_036506975.1. Lineage (GTDB taxonomy): Bacteria > Pseudomonadota > Gammaproteobacteria > Burkholderiales > Casimicrobiaceae > PALSA-1003. Next base: position 29,267 of record DASXQW010000253.1, read on the forward strand.
ACGCTCTGGCAAGCGGTTCCCGGTCCGCGCGAGCTCGGCCCCGGAATGGACAAGCTCGACCTCAAGCTGACCGCGACAACCCTCACCGGGGCGACGGTGACGCAAACGCTGACGTTCCATCGCGGTAGCTACGTGATCGATGTGAGCTACGAGGTCACCAACACCGGCACCGCGCCGATCGCTCCGACCGCGTATTTCCAGCTCGCCCGCGACAGCAAGGCAACGGGAATTCAGAGCTGGGGTGCGCCGGCGGCCTACACCGGACCCGTGCTCTACGACGAAGCCGACAAGTACAAAAAGCTCGATTTTTCCGACATCGACAAGGGCAAGGCGAAGTTCACCGACAAGACCGATAACGGTTGGGTCGGCATGGTCGAGCACTATTTCGTGGCGGCGTGGCTCCCGTCAGACGCAACCAAGATCAGCCGCGAGTTCTACGTCAACAAGGTCGACAACCTGTACTACGCCGGCGTCAAGATTCCCGTCGGCAGCGTCGCGCCCAGCGCGACCGCGCGGGTCTCCGTGCCGCTCTACGTCGGCCCGCAGGAGCAGGACACGCTGAAGTCGCTCGCCAACGGGCTCGATCTGGTCGTCGACTACGGCATCTTCACCGTGATCGCGGCGCCGCTGTTCTGGTTGTTGAAGTGGCTGCATTCGCTGCTCGGGAACTGGGGGTGGGCGATCATCGCGATGACGGTCATCATCAAGAGCGCGTTCTATCCGCTCAATCACGCCAGTGCGCGATCGATGGCGAAGATGAAAGTCGTGGCGCCCAAGATGAAGGCGCTGCAGGAGCAGTACGCCAACGACAAGCAGCAGCTGCAGATAAAGATGATGGAGCTCTACAAGACCGAGAAGATCAATCCTCTCGGAGGTTGCCTGCCGATTCTGGTACAGATACCCGTCTTCATCGCGCTCTATTGGGTTCTGCTCGCGGCCGTCGAGCTGCGCCATGCGCCGTGGATCGGTTGGATCCACGATCTTTCCGCGCCCGATCCCTACTTCGTGCTGCCGGTCGTCTACGCAATCACCGCGTACCTGCAGGTGAAGCTTTCACCGACGCCGATCCAGGACCCGGTGCAGGCAAAGGTCATGCAGATCATGCCGATCGCTTTCTCGGTCTTGTTCCTCTTCTTCCCGTCCGGTCTGGTGCTGTACTGGTTGATCAACAATTCGCTGCAGATCTTCCAGCAGTGGCATATGAACCGCGTGATCGAGCGCGAGACGGCTGCCGCCGCGGCAAAGCGCCGCTGAGGCGCGCTTACACGACTCGAGAGCACCGCAGTGCCGGCGCCGGCTGACATCATCGCGGCGGTCGCCACGCCGGCCGGCCGTGGCGGCATCGGCATCATCCGCGTGTCGGGGCCCGATCTCGCGCGGATTGTCGCCGGAGTCGTCGACCGGCCGCTTGCGCCGCGTGTCGCGACATTCGCGACGTTCTTGGGCGCGCAAGGCGAAGCGCTCGATCAGGGGCTCGCCGTGCTGTTCCCGGCGCCGACGTCCTACACCGGCGAGACGGTGCTGGAATTGCAAGGGCACGGCGGCCCCGCCGTGCTCGCGCTCCTGCTCAATCGCTGCCTCGATCTCGGCGCGCGGCTGGCCGAGCCGGGAGAATTCACCAAGCGCGCGTTTCTCAACGGCAAGCTCGACCTGGCGCAAGCCGAAGGCGTCGCCGATCTGATCGAGGCGGCGACGACGACCGCAGCGCGCGCCGCCGCGCGCAGCCTCACCGGCGCTTTTTCGCGAGAGATACACACGGCCATCGATGCATTGATCGAGTTGCGGATGTTCAGCGAAGCGACGCTCGATTTTCCTGAGGAAGATGTCGAGTTCATCCGCGCCGCGGATGCGGCGGGCAGGCTCGCCGCGCTGCGCGAGCGGCTCTCGGCGATCGTTGGTCGGGCGCGCCAGGGAAGCCTGCTACGCGAGGGACTCGGCGTCGTGCTGATAGGGCAGCCCAACGTGGGCAAGTCGAGCCTTCTCAATCAACTCGTCGGCGAAGACGTCGCGATCGTGACGCCGGTGCCGGGAACCACGCGCGATGCGATCCGCAGCAGCATCGAGATCCGCGGCATCCCGCTGCATGTCATCGACACCGCCGGGTTGCGGCCGACCGGAGACGCGGTGGAAAAGCTCGGCATCGAGCGCACACTTTCCGCGATAGCGCGCGCCGACTTGGCACTGATCGTCACCGACGCGCGCGAGCCGGATCATCCGGCCGACGCCGCGATCGCCGCACGCCTTCCCCTCTCGCTGCCCCGCATCGTCGTGCGCAACAAGATCGACCTGGCGGGCATCGAAGCAAAGTCGGTGCGGAATGATCGTGCAAGCGAAGTATGGCTTTCGGCTTTGAGCGGCGCCGGGGTCGAGCTGTTGCGCGAGGCGATACTGGCGGCGGTCGGTGTGCATGAGAACATGGAAGGAACCTTTCTCGCGCGCGAACGCCATCTGCGCGCGCTCCACGCGGCCGATCTGCATCTGACGGCGGCGGCGGCACATCTAGAAGTCGCCGCGCCGCCGCTGGAGCTCTTCGCCGAGGAGCTGCGCGAGGCGCAAGCAGCGCTCTCGGCGATCACCGGCGAGTTCACCGCCGACGATTTGCTCGGTGCCATTTTCAGCCGCTTTTGCATCGGAAAATAATTCGTCCCACCGAGTCCCAGCAGGTCCCACATATTCTTCTAGTGCCTTGTTTTTGCTAGGTACGAATCCCACCGACGCTTGCGATCGCCGAATCGGCGATTGAGGCGTGCCGGATGTCCCGTCCAGTGCATCGTTTCATGGAGCCGTGTGGCGTAGTACCGATCGAGCGCGGTGAAATGCTCCGGGTGCGGAAGCTGGATGTAGTCTTTTAAGGGCTGGTAGCACGCGAAGGCTCCGCCGTGTCGAACGTCCGCGCTGATTCCGGCGCAGAACTCTTCGATCCCGCTCGGCGCCGCGGCCGGCGCAGAGGCATACAGATTCCCCGGGAGCCCTTCCACCTGCTCGACGTTGAAGAGGTGGTAGCGGCGTAAGAACGACATCTCCTTTTCTTCGTCGCCCTCCGTCTTCGTGATGGTCGAGACATAGACGATCGGTGTGGCGTGCTCGCCTTTCTTCACATGTCCTCCAAGCGTCGTCGCCTGGCGAAACGTTAGCCACACCGGGCGCTGGTATGGGGCGTCCCACAAGAGCAGCACGTTCACACCGGAATAGCGGTGCTGAGTAGCTGCGTCGTACGGAGAGGGGACTGCCCAAGGCTTCACCCACGGCACCGTTCCTTGCTCAAGCTCTGCCAAGATGCGATTGGTGATTTCCACGTGGAGTTGCATGCGTCTTCCTTCTACAAAACCCGGAGACATTTCCGGGTGGCGCGCGAGAAAAAGACTCCAGCGCACCGCCCGGAAATGTTTGGGTCTAAGAAGGAAAGAAGGAAAGGAACAGGCGCTAGAACAGAACTATTGATCTTGTTCCAGCGTATGCGACAACAGCCAATCGTTCACGACGCGAAAAGGTGCCGGAGAGGCACGATGGCCGCGCTTCCTTGGCGCGCCGCCTCAGCGCTGCGGTCGATGTGCACAGCGCACTAATGAAGATCTGGGGGAACGCAGGCGCAAAGGGGAAGCGTTCGCTCGCGTCAAAGTATCTCCATTTTCATCGACCCGATGTCTTTCCGCTATTCGACAGCCAAGCCGCAAAGGGCATTGGGCGGGTAACACCTCGGAAGCGGATCAGCAAACTCGCGGCGAAGGATGCCGACGCAAAGTACAAGGCATTCTGCGAGCGCTACTTGTGGTTCCTCGAAACAATCCGGAAGAGATTTGGCAGGCGTCTCTCACCCAGGCACGCCGACACCCTCCTCCTCGCTGTCGCCGACCGCCCTCGTCGGCGCCATCTGCCTCCTCGCCGCCGCCGCGTTCACCTTCCTGCGCCTCCAAGCTCGCGGGTAGTCAATGAAATTCCGTCGTATGCGCCACTCCTCGCCTCGTGGTTTAATGAATCAACATGAGCGAACAGGGAACTCCGATGGAAGGCGGCTGCCATTGCGCGTCAATCAGATTTCGGGTGAGCGGTAACCTCTCTTGGATCGGCGCATGTTATTGCATCGATTGCCGAAAGGTGAGCGGCTCGCCGTACACCGTCTTCGCGTGCTACGACAAGCAGTCTGTTGAACTGCTGCGTGGCGCTCCTAGGGAGTATGCCTCGTCAAAGAACGTGCGCCGCTCATTTTGCGGGAAGTGCAGTTCGCCTTTCGCGTACCGGTACGTCGACACGCCAGGAGAAGAGACGAACATCTATATTCCCGTCGGCGTGTTCGATCACCCGGCCGAGCTCATGCCAAAGCAACATATCTGGGTATCGCAAAAACTCCCGTGGGTCCATATTCACGATGACCTACCGCAGCGAGAACGATAGCCGCCGCGTGAATCTTCCATTGCAACGCACAATCGCGTGACAGAGGATCGTTCGTTTCAAACTTCGCGGCGTGCGCATATAGCCCGGCTGCCTAAGCGCTGTAACAATCTCGCGCTACGATGGAAGCCGGTTGAGAGAAATCCGGAGGAGCGCTCTATGACGTGGTTCGAGCACCATGAGCGGAGCACAAAGCTCGCGGCGGCTGCGCAGAAGCTCCGCCACCGCGGCGAGGAGCGCGAAGCCGAGAAGCTTTACGAGAAAGCCGCCGCGGAAGCCGAGCGCGCTATGGCGCTCGTCCCGCCAGAGCGCAAAGTCACCTTCGGGGTAGTCGCAATGCTCGCGCACCGCCTCTGGCGCCGCGCCCGCCGCCAGGGCGATGCCGCCCGCGTCGCAGAGGTGATTCGCGGCGCGCCCGAGCTCTTTCCCATCACCGTAAGCGCCCTTGACGCGAGCGCATGGGCCACGCCACCGCGGAAGCACCCTTAGGTCGCTCGGAGCAGACGCGTCAGCGATACTTTAGACTGCCTGAAACCGCCGGCGCACTACGCCGAATGCCGCGAGAGCAGAGAGGAGAAGTCCGAGCGTAGCCGGCTCAGGCACGCTCGCTCGGACGACAGACACATCGTCGAGGAAGAGCGTGTCGATCGGCGCGGAACCCGAAAACGTCAGAAGCGTCGACACCGAGGTCGCCATGACGTTTTGCGAGTACTCGGTGTAGTCAAACGGCGCCATATTGAAGAACGAGACCAAGTTCGTGGCACCGAACGTCGCGGTGAAGATGTCGCTGTTCTCGTCATTCGCGAGCCAGAACGTCACCGTGTAGATAGCGCCCGGAGTGGTCGGGATCGATTGGGATATTGAGTCAAGATCAATGCTCCGGCCCATAAAGAACGCATCGTCAGTCCCCGTGTGGACGTGGATGGATTCGACGCCGAAATTGCTTCCGACCGTCGCCGGCGTCATCGTCCAGTCCGTAAAATCGCCGGTCTCGAACCCGCAGTTCAGAACCAGATTGCCCAGGATCGCGTCGCACTCGCTGGCGACGAAGCCAGCCCGCGCCATGACGGGGAACATGAGCATGACCACAACGGCGGCCGATGCGACGAGCTTGAGCGCTCTCTGATTGTCCATCCGACCCTCCCGAGGTGCTTCACTGAACAACTCGGTTGCGGAGCATCAGCTGTGCCAGACAACGCTATCGCATTGATACAGACTGACTTCCCGGTCTTCCCGCGAATGCCCGCACGCCCGACTGTAAATTTCTCCGACGTCTAAGCGCTCGCCCGGCTCGCACGCTACGCGTCGCAATTTTTCGAGCCCTATCCGCCACGGCACCCGTCCGCACACCGCAGCAACGCAAACGGCTCAGCCGGCCCCACGGGCGACGCGGTGCACCCCAACCAAGTAAACCGCTCAACCGCACTACTGCAGCGGTGCAGCGGTCAGCCGCGCACAAACCTCGAGACCTGGCCTTCGCGCGAAAACGTGTCCGGCACGGCCCGAATTCTGCCTCGCGGGTTCCAACCCTTTGCGCTCGCAAGTCCCGACAATTTGCCTTCTTCCCGCCCTCAAGGAGGTCTCTTGCGAGCGTACCACTAGGCTCCATCGAACCCATGAGCGAAAAGTCTTGGCCACTCCATATTGTCCGCTCAGGTTCACAGAAGAAAAGCCGCCCGGCGATGCAGGACGGCGTTCGAAATTCTGTTCAGACCAGGCCCCTCTCCGCGAAACTGATCGCCTTATCTCCCGCGACGATGATGTGATCGAGGACGCGGACTTCGACGAGCGATAACACTTGAGCGTTTGAGTTAAGAGCTCGTCAGCACGACTCGGCTCACAGACGCCGCTCGGATGGTTGTCGGCGAAGATCGCCGCCCCTGCATTCAACTGGAGCGCCCGCTTCACAATCTCTCTCGGGTACACGCTTTTCTGTGAAAGCGTTCCACGGAAGAGTTCTTCGGCGCTAATCAAACGATTCTGCATGTCGAGAAAGAGAACGACAAAGCTTTCGTGCCCCGGCCCCCGAAGAACACGAACAGGTAGTCGCGTACTTGGGACGGAGACGAGAGTGGATCCTTGTCTCTTAAGTGCTCTTGAGCAAGCGCTTGTGAAGCTCCGTCGCCGCAGCGCGCTTGCGATGATGGCGATTAGGTTCCCGCTCCGGAGCGAAGAGCGGTTCCAGCGTGCCACGATAGAGCCGCTTGGCGCCGCGCACGCCGATTCGCGAGCTCGAGCAGTTCAAGATTGGTGAGATGTGCGTAGTCAATGTCGGATTGATCCTTTCTCGGATAAGGGGAGAAAAGAACAAGAGCGGGAGCGCATACCAGCCTGCCGCGTACATCGCGCGGACTGACGGCGGAATCGACCGCTGCGCTCCAGTCTTGTCCGACACTAATAGTTATCGCTCAAGCCTTTTCTTGCACGACGGGAGAGTGTGCCTCTCTGGCAAGTTTCTCTAACGGCGCACAACGGCCGGACTTTGTGGGACGTCGTAGAATCGTGTTGCGAGGATGCCGAGTGTGGAGCACAAGGTAGTGCCCTTTGTGTCCAAGGCCAGCTAATGACCATCGGCAAGCCGAGTCGCGACAGGGGGTTAGCTGTGATGCTTCAATACGTTGTTACTGTTCATTCGGACTGAGTCTGAGAGACTGGAAGGTGCGACCCATTCCGCATCTTTCAGGAGCTCAGCCGAATGAACATCCACCAGAATGCCCGACTCACGTTCGCCCGTCGACTGG
>DASXQW010000254.1:0-9280 GCA_036506975.1 Casimicrobiaceae bacterium
CCTTGCTGATCAGCCGCCAGTATTGGAGTGTGCGGCCGCTGCCCGGCGCACTCGTGAAATCGGTCGGCCGCGGACCACCGGGCTTGCCCCAGCACGCCCGCTTGTTGTTGGCGTCGATGATCTCGTAGATACCCCTGGTTACCTTTCCCTTCTCCGGTCCCGATAGCGCAGTGGAGTCGACCTGCTTCGGCTTGGTGGTCGGATCGATCTTGAACTTGCCGAGGGGTGCCGTGCCGACGCGCGCGTCCGCGGGAAAGCGAAACTCGTCGTGGTCGGTGATGAGCACCGTCTGGGCTACTTCGGCCTCCGGAACCGGCTTACCGTCGATGACCGATCGCACCAGCTGCCAGCGGCCGGTCAGCGCGTCGTAGTCCTTCTGTATCAGCATGGCCTTGTCGGCTCCTTTTGTGGGTATCGGCTGTGCAGCGACGTCCACGGACGAAGTCAGCAGCGCCGCGGCGATTGCAATCGGTGAAAGGAAAGGATGAATGGTCATGACATTGATCGGATAGTCAATTGACCGGCCTCGTGTTCAATGGTCGAACGAACATGCCGATCATCCAACCGCTATCGTACAGCGGTTACCGCTTTCCCGCCGCCCGCGCCGCGACTAGGCAACTTGTCCCGCCGCGTGCCCGGAGGCCCATGCCCATTGAAAGTTGTAGCCGCCCAACCAGCCGGTGACGTCGACGACCTCTCCGATGAAGTAGAGGCCGGGAACGGTCGTCGCGGCCATCGTCTTTGACGATAAGTGGCGCGTGTCCACGCCGCCCGACGTGACTTCGGCCTTGTTATAGCCCAGTGTGCCTGATGGCAGTACTTCCCATTGGTTCAACTGCGCGCCTGCGGTCCGCAAGCGCTCGTCGCCCAGCGCACTCATCGGCAGCGCGACGCCATGGGCGGCACACCACTGCTGGGCGAGGCGCTTCGGGAGCGCTTCGGCCAGCACGTTGTCGAGCCGCGCGGCCGATCGGGCGTGCGCGCGCAGCCACGCGGTGGCATCTCGCTCCGGCAGCAGGTTGATCGCAAGCGGCGCGCGGCCGTTCCAGTAGGATGAAATCTGGAGAATCGCGGGACCCGACAGGCCGCGGTGCGTGAACAGCAGGTTTTCGCGAAACTGGGCTTCGCCGCAGCCGATCTCGGCATCGACCGACACACCGGACAGGTCCCCGTACCGCGCGAGGGCATCGGGCGCGAAGGCGAGCGGCACCAGCGCCGGCTTTGGCGGGACGACTGCTAAACCGAACTGCTCGGCGATCCGGTACCCGAACGGTGTGGCGCCGAGCTTGGGCACCGTGAGGCCCCCGGTCGCGATCACCAGCGATGAGCAATGCACGCTGCCGTGCGTCGTCGCCACCACGAAGCGGTCGCCCTCGCGCGTGGCGCCATCGACCGCGCACGGCATCCGCCATTGCACGCGGCCCCGCGCGCATTCCGACTTGAGCATCGCGATGATATCGAGCGCGGAGTCGTCGCAGAAGAGCTGGCCGAGCTTCTTCTCGTGGTAGGCGATGCCGTGACTCTCGACGAGACGGATGAACTGCGCGGGTGTGTAGCGCGCGAGCGCCGAGCGGCAGAAATCCGGGTTCTGCGACAGAAAGTTCGCCGGCCCCGCGTTGACGTTCGTGAAGTTGCACCGGCCGCCGCCGGAGATGCGGATCTTTTCGCCGACGACGTGGTAGTGCTCGATGAGCAGCACCCGGCGGCCGCGCTGTCCTGCCTGCGCCGCGCACATCATGCCGGCGGCCCCAGCGCCGATGACGACGACGTCCCAAGTGACGCTCAATGCGGCCGCCTCGGGTACGCCTACGCCACGAACAGCAGCGCCCCGACCGAGGTGCTAACGATGCGTCCTAATTGGACATCCGTGTCGATGACGCTTGCGCCGGATCTGCCGATGCGTCCAGCCGCTTTACGTCGCCGGTGAGATCGCCGCCCTCGGTGACGATCAGCGTGCCGTAGCGGATCGTGCCGGAGACCCGGCCCGTGCCGTGTATGACCAGCTTCTTGCGCGCGGTCAGTTCGCCGGAGAATTCGGGCTTGCATAGCAAATAATCGCCTATAGATTCAGTTCGGCCAGCAGCGTCGACAGTCGTTGCCTTTGCTGAGCGCTCGTCATGGGGTAGGTCTCGAGCCAGTAGCGCATCGAGAAGCCAGGCTCCAATGAGCGTATCTCGTCGCCTTCCCATTTCGCGGCCAGATGATCGCCAGCGGCCGCCAAAGCAGCCGCAAGGTACACCCGCGTCTCGACATCCGCCGGGTTGCGCATCAACGCCGCGCGCAGATTGATCAGGGCCTGCTCGGTATCACCTACGAAAAGATAGGCGCGGCCCAGCAGCAGGAAATACAGGTATCCGCCGTCGGGGTTGAAGCGCATCGCGGTGCGCAGCAAGGGGATCGACCTTGCCGGTTGGCCCTGATAGGTGAGAATTCCGCCGAGCAATGCATAGGCGTCTGCAAACGATCGATCGAGCGCGATCGCCTTTTGCAGTGACTCACGCGCTTGCTCATGGTGTCGGCTCTGCGCCTGAACGAAGCCGAGCGCCCAATAGATCTCCGGGATGTCGGGATCGATCAGTCGCGCGGTTTCGGCAAGCTCGTGTGCCCTGTCGAGCGCAGGCGATCGGTAGGTGGACTGGCGCAACCGGTAATCCATCGCATACGTCATCGCCAGACCTGCGTATGCACGCGCGAACTCCGGATCCAACTCGACTGCCTTCCGATAGAGCGCTCGCGCCTCCTCGTTCTCCTCGCTTCGTCTAACCAGAAATAGCGCCTGGGCGCGCAGGAAATAATCGTAAGCTTCCAAGCTGCGTGTATGCCGCTTGGCGACTCGCTGCCGCTCAGCGTAGCTGACCTTCGCAGGGAGTAACTCAACCAGCTTGGCGGTGATCTCGTCCTGGACCGCGAAGAGATCACCGAATGGCCGCTCGAATCGCTCGGACCAGAGCTGTTCATGAGTCTTGGTGTCGACGAGATGGATGTTGATCCGCAGCATCGCGGATTCCCGCTGGACGCTGCCCGAGATGCGATATCGAGCGCTTGGTGCAGTTGGCCCGACGTCGGACTCCCGGATCAAGCGCAGGCCGGACAGGCGCGAAAGATCGGTCACCAGATTGTCGCTGATGCCGCGGGCGAAGTAGGCCTGCGCGCGGTCAGCGCCCAAAGACTCGAACGGCACGATCGTGACTCCCACCCAGCCTGCCTGACGGGAATCTTCGACTTCGACCTCGTCTGCCGCAGCCGGTGTATGCGGAATCGAACGAAAGAAATAGAGGCCGAACAGCGCGGCCGCCAGGGCAACCACCGCAGTCAACGCGGCTGACCGAAGGTAGCGAGGGCTGGCCGGGGGACGTTGTGCCGGCAAGGCTTGATCGAGCTCCGCGGGCCTCGCTCCGGCGAGCGTCGCTTCGGCGGGTGTCGCTGCAACGGCTTCGCTTTGCCGCACCGGCGCAATCAGCCGGTAGCCGCGCTTCGCAATCGTTTCGATGTAGGACGGCGAGCGGGAGTTGTCTCCGAGGGCCTTGCGCAGCTTGATGATGCTCTGAGTGAGCGCCTCATCGCCGACGACCACGCCAGGCCATACCGCCACAAGAAGCTCTTCACGACTCACCACGCGGCCAACGCGGTCGGCGAGCAGCATCAGCACGTCCATCGCCTTGGGCTCGATGCGCACCGTCTCGGTCCCGCGGGTCAACTCGTCGGCTTCCGGATCGGCCGACCACTCGCCGATCTGCAGGCGCTTCCGCCCTCGCTCATCGGCGCGGGCGTTGTCTGCAGACACTTCGAAGCTCCCTGACATCCGAGTGCAACGTATTGATCCGGCTAGGCAACTGCTGCCATAGCAAAAGCATAACCGTTTCGTCAGGGTTGTGCGCGCGCTGCGGGCTCCAATCGGCGACCTGCGCACTCGCACGGACAGACCGCCGATGGGCAAGAGAGAGCAGAGGATTGGCGACAAGAGGCAAGAAGCACGAGAGTTGAAACGGCGGCCCAACCTGGAAACGTTGGACTTCTAAGTTCCCAATTCAGAGCTAGACCCGTCTCGCACAGTGGAAGCACCGCGCTCGATGAATCAGAAGCGCGTGATGGTCACGTCCTCAAAAGGTATGAGATCGCGCATCGCGTGGCGCTGGTTCCGATCCGCCTTCTTTGAAACTGCCATCGTGCAAAATAGCAGAACGCCGATACACATCACTATAAAGAGACCAATAACCCACCACATCATGTCTTCCCCCAACCCTCGTAGCGCCACGACCGCGCGCAGAGCTTTAATTTTTACCCCCGCTTTGGGCCAGGAGAGGGGGTATCTGTGAACCTGTGAGTAACATCGCGGCCACCGGACAGAATGCCGTGCCGGCCAGCTTCGGTCAATCGACCGTTTGGTCGAGGATGCAGCTGTACTGGGCGCGGTGCTCGCCCGCCGTCGTTACCCGCAGGCCAGTGGAAATCCAGCGCCACAGACAATTACCAAAGCCATCCCCTGCAACCCGACTCATCGACACGCTGCCGATCGTCCTTGGACTTTATGGCCATCGAGAGTGCCGCGGTCGCGTCGGCGGCGAGATAGTCCTTTCGTCTCTGCGATCAGTGGAAGTCTAATCACCGCACGAGCAGTGCGAGCCGTGCGAGCCCGGACAGTTGCTGCTTCAGCTTGTCCGCCGCCTCGCCTGGCGGTTGCCCCGGCCAGGCGATCGCGGCGATTTCCCGCAGCGTGCGGCTGCCATCGAGCAGTGGTAGCACCCGACGCGCGTCCTCGTCGAGGTTACCGGATTCATGACGGAGGTTTGTTGCCACCGAACCTCGCTTTGCCTGCAGCCTGGCGACCGCGCTGGCTTCCGGGCGTTCGCTGACCTCGATGACGAAGCGCGATGGCGACCAGTGCACCTCCACCGCCCCCGCGGCAAAGCACCGCAGCATATCGGTCGCAAGAAGACCACGGTCATTGCTGTCATCTTCACCGTGCGCGTCGAGCCGCGCACGGGCCATCGCCAAGAGCTCGTCGAAGGGCACTGCGAGAGGCGAATTTTCCGCAAGGATAAGCATCGCCGCCTTGGTGATGCGGCATTGTGTCGTCACACCGCTTCCGTTGGGTGCGCGGAATTCCTCGACTTGATCCGAGAGCAGGTCCGGCGGGTCGCGGACCGGCTGCGCCTCGGAAGCTATCCGCAGCGGCATGACCTGGACCGGCGACAACTTGCGGTTTAGCGTCACCGCTTCGCGTACGAGCAGGGTCTGGCGAAATGCCCGGTTGCGCAAGAAGTCCATGAACTGTTCTCGCTTCAGCACATCCGGCGCAATCCGTGACAAGGTCTGCGCGACTTGCGGCGCAAAGTCCTTCGGCAGCATGGTAGTGAAATCAGCCTCCGCCAGGTAGCGGAGGCCATGGCGCGTCGCCCTTTCCGTGAACTGGTAGAAATAAAGCGGCTCGTTCACTTCTTCAAGGTGGTCATGGAGGATGTAATAGTCCGCTTGCTTGCGCACGCGTTCCGCTTCCGACCGCAGCATTACAGCGTAGGCGGAGTCGTCGCTTTGCACGGACTCGGCCAGAAAATCCAGCATGGCGCGCGCCTGTGTCACTCGCGTCTTGGCATCGGGAAACTGCCGGGTGTGGTACCTCATGGCTTCGCGTACTGCGCCGCGCATTCGCCACCCCGGCAACGTGTTATAGCTGATATACGCAATGCCGCCCGGCGAGAGCTGCCGGGCGCAAACGGCAAGAATCTTCTCTTGCACGTCGTTGGGCACCCACGAGTACACGCCATGCGCGACGATGTAGTCGAATGCCCCGAAATCCTCGCCGAAATCCATGACGTTCATGCATAACAAGCGGATATTGGCGAGGCCGAGGGCGGTGACGTCGGCGACGCCTTGCTTCACCTGCACCGGCGACAGGTCAATGCCGACGAATTGCGAATTCGGAAGACTTGCCGCCATCGGAATCAGGTTCCCCGCCGACGCACATCCGATCTCCAGCACCTTGCATCGGTCGACGGGCGTCGGCGCGACGCCGAACAACAAGCCGATCGTCGCGAGCCGGTCCGGGTGCGTTTGAGAAAAAGCGAAGCTCTGATAGGGAAATTCGTCGTAGCTGCTTTGCAGCTCAGCGTTCATTTGCCCCCTCAATGGCGACGCGTTGCAGATGCGGCGGCACTGGGCCTGACTTCCAGCAGACGTTGGACGCTGCCCGAGATGCGATATCGAGCGCTGACGACCACACCAGGCCATACCGCCACAAGAAGGTCCTCGCTGGCGTTGTCTGCAGACACTTCGAAGCTCCCTGACATCCGAGTGCAACGTATTGATCCGGCTAGGCAACTGCTGCCATAGCAAAAGCATAACCTTTTCGTCAGGCGTTGTGCGCGCGCTGGGGGCTCCAATCGGTGACCTGCGCACTCGCACGGTCAGACCGCCGATGGGCGAGAGAGAGCAGGCGACGGCAACAAGAGGCAAGAAGCACGAGAGTTGAAACGGCAGCCCAACGCAAATGAGTTCAACGATTGAACGGAAAGGAGAAAACGATGAGCAAGCTACCGTTGAATCGGTTTGTAGTCCCTCTCGTAGTCCTGGTGTCGGGGATCGGGTTATCACCCTTGGCGGCAATCGCTCAGGAGCCGCTTGTCGTCAAGCCGCTGGTGGAAAAGAAAGTCGCGGACCTGCCGCCGGGGCCGCTGTTCTGGCGAATCGAAAACTTCGCCGACCGCGCCCAGGCGCAGGCCGCTGCGAGCCCATGGGCATTGGTCGCGGAGTCCGCCGGGAAGATTTGGCTGTTCACGCTCGGCTCGCCGGGAGGAGCCACACCGGGCGGCACCAAAGTCAGCGAGCTGGGGCCCATCCCGCGGATTGCCGCTCCGGAGTATCTTCTTCGGATCAACGAAGCAAGCGGTTCTCCGGGCCGCATCACGCCGGTCCATACTCATCCGGGCTCCGAGGCGTTCTTCGTGCTGAGCGGTGAGCAGAGCATCCGAGGTCCGCATGGCGTGATGCGCGTCGCGGCCGGTCAGGCCGAGGTGGGTCACGGTGCCGATATGCCGATGCAGGTTTCGAGCAGCGGCTCGACCGACCTGCACGCGCTCGTGATGTTCGTGGTGGATAGCACTCGGCCGTTTTCGTCTCCGGCGAAGGTTCCGTAAGCTCAAGGCGCATCCGGCAGCAAACGGAAATGCGGGCGGCATGCCGCGGCATAATAGCCGCATGATCGTTCATGTCGTAGACGGCACCTACGAGCTGTTCCGGCACTTCTACGGTCTGCGCAGCTTCAACAAAGGCAAGGACCGTCCATTCGGCGCCGTGATCGGCGTCCTGCAGACGGTGCTGCAGATGCTGGAGGAGGGAGCCACGCACCTCGGCGTTGCGACCGATCATGTCATCGAGTCATTTCGCAACGGCCTCTGGCCCGGCTACAAGACAAGCGAGGGCATCGAGCCGGCGCTTTTCGCGCAGTTCCATCCGCTGGAACAAGCCCTCGCCGCCATGGGCGTTGTCGTATGGCCGATGATCGAGCTCGAGGCGGACGATGCGCTTGCCTCGGCTGCGCGCATCGCATCCGAGGATCGGCGCGTGGAGAAAATTTGCATCTGGACGGTCGACAAGGATCTCGCCCAGTGCGTGCGCGGCGAGCGCGTGGTGCAGATGGACCGCAGAGCGAAGAAGATTATCGATGCAGAGGGGGTTCGCCGGAAGTTCGGCGTCGAGCCCGCGCTGATCCCCGACTTTCTTGCCCTTGTCGGCGATGCGGCAGACGGATATCCCGGCATTTCGGGAATCGGGTCCGTCACCGCGGCACAGCTCTTGAACCGCTACGGTGCGATAGAGAATTTCCCACCAACGGTGCTGGGCGAGCGCCGCGATCTCGCACTTCTGTTCAAGAGGCTGGCAACGCTTACGTCTGACGCATCGGTGTTCCGTGATGTGGACGAGCTGCGGTGGCGCGGCCACACCAGCGCCTTCCCTTCGTGGACGGAGCGAATGGAAGCGCCGCGCCTGCTCGAGCGCAGCCTCAAGGCACTGACGACGTTAGATCGAAACTGAGCGGTACCCATGCACGCGGACTGCTGCTTTGGGTGCGTGGACGCGCTGGCCACCGGCTTCGCCAACTATCGCGCCGCCACCAAGCGTGCGATCAGCGCCGCGCCAAGCGGTACAAATAGCCGCCCAAGGCGATCACGACGATGGCCCAGGACACAGGCTGCAGCCAGCCCTCAACGTCGGAGAACCGTTGTCCGAGCTGATATCCAAGTGCAGCCAGCAGCCCGGACCACGCCGTCGTTCCCACCGCCGACCAAAGCAGAAATCGCCCCAGCCCCATGCGCGCGACGCCCGCCGGCACGGAGATGATGCTACGCACCGCGGGAATCAAGCGTCCGACGCCCACCGCTACACCGCCGAAACGAAGAAACCATCGCTGCGCCTGATCAACTTCACCCGCGGAGAGTGTTAGCCACCGACCGTGACGCTGCGCGAACCGTTTGAGCCGATCGATCCCGAACCAGTAGCCCACCGCATACCACGCCAGCGCGCCCAGCAGCGAGCCGGCGCTGCCGGCGACCACGACGCCTATCGGGTGCAACTCTCCGCGCGCCGCGGCGTAGCCTGCAAAGGGCATGATCAATTCTGACGGCAGTGGTGGAAATGCGTTTTCAAGAAACATCAGACCCACCAGCGCGCCATAGCCGTAGTCGCTGATGAAGCCGGCAATCCAGTCCGCCATTAGCGTTTACGATCGGACTCGGCCAGGATGGGCGGTTGCCCAATAAATCATACCACTCGTTCAAACTTCGGAGCAGCGCATCTCGCCGTCGCCGAACTTCACCGACGGATTGCATCGCGCTTTATCTAATCTTCCTTCCCGACAAATCCCAGCGCCTGATGCGCGGTGCGCAATGCGTGCCGCTGCTTGAAACGCACGGCGAGCAGCCGGTTCACCGCGGCTAGCATCGCGGCGCGCGCACCCGCAGGCAACCCGGCCGTCACTTCGTCGCGCACCGCGCTCCAGGTTTTCAGCCAGTGCGCGGGAAAGATGGGCAGCCCGACCCCATGATCGACAATGGTGGCGATAGCACGCTCGTGAAACGCCGTTTCGTCGGTGACGGCCCATTCGCGAAACGCAGTCTGTGCCGTCATGTTCGGGTGCAGATAGCCGCTGTTGCGGCCCACAAACAACGCGAGTTGCAGCAGACCCTGCGGCCACAAATGAGGCTGGCGCGCGCATTGCTCGCGCAGTGCATGGCCGAAGGTGAGGGCGTGGGTGAAGTCCAGCCACCCGACATTGTCGGCGACG
>DASXQW010000255.1:0-9333 GCA_036506975.1 Casimicrobiaceae bacterium
TCGGTGCGATGGCGATCATGGCGCGCTTCGCCTACGCCTCCGGCGTCGACACGACGACACTGCTCGCATTGCGCTTCGGCATCGCCGCAGGAATTCTCGTAGCAATGGTGCTCGCGCGCGGCGAGCGATGGCCGCGCGGCAAGACGCTGGCCGTGCTGGTCGCGCTGGGAGCGCTCGGTTACGGCGGCCAGGCGTTCACTTTTTTCACCGCGCTGACGCTGGCGCCGGCCGGTTTGGTCGCGTTGCTCTTGTATCTCTACCCGGCGCTGGTCGCCGTGCTTTCGGCGTCGCTGCTGCATGAGCGTCTGTCGGCGGCGAAACTCTCAGCGCTGGCCGTCGCGCTGGTCGGCACGGTCGCAGGCAGCCGCTTGACTGCACGCGTCCCGCCACAAGCGATGGCGACCGTCGTCATCGCCGCTGCCGGTGCGGTCTTCCTGGTCGCGGCGCTGGCACGGGGTCCGACGTGGCCGCGCACGCCTGCAGGATGGCTCGCGGTGCTCGGGATCGCGACCATCTCGACCGTGGCGGCGATCGTACTTTTCTTCGCCGGGCTCGAGCGCGTCGGGCCGACGCGCGCGGCGGTGCTGTCCACCGTCGAGCCCGTGTGCACCGTATTGCTGGCGGCGGCGCTCCTGGGTGAAACCATTGCGCCTTCGCAGCTTGTCGGAGGCGCATTGATCCTCGCCGCAGTGGTGCTTCTGGCGCGGGCAGCGCCGTCGGGTTAGTGGCGTAGAATCGGCGCGTGCGCACCGCTGACGCCAATCAGCCGCCGCCGTACGAGGGACGGAATCTCTTCCTCACCGACGGATCGCTGCGGGATGCGCTCGCCCGTGAGGGCGCAGGCTGGGCGCACCAGCGGCTAAGCGCCTGGGGCGAGCTCCTCGGCCGCAGCGAGACCCATGCGCTCGCCGCGCGGGCCAACCGCTACGCTCCCGAGCTCCACACGCACGATCGCTTCGGCAATCGTATCGACGAAGTCGTGTTCGATACGGCATGGCACGAATTGATGACGCTGGCAATGCGCGAGGGCGAGCATTGCGTGCCCTGGGTTGAAGAACGCGCCGGGGCGCAAGTCGCGCGCGCCGCGGCGTATCTCCTGCACGCCCAAGTCGAGAACGGCACGCAGTGCCCGCTGACGATGACCTATGCGTCGGTGCCGGTGCTGCGGCGCCACGCCGGCGCGTTTCCGCTGCTGGCCACCGATTGGCTCCCGAAAATCGTCGAACGCGATTACGATCGGCGTTTACTGCCCGTTGCCGCGAAGACGTCTGCATTGATCGGCATGGGCATGACCGAGCGCCAGGGCGGCTCCGATGTGCGCGCGAACGTCACGCGCGCGGAGCGCACCGCCGACGGCTCGTACCGGCTATCGGGCCACAAATGGTTCTTCTCGGCGCCGATGTGCGATGCGCATCTGGTGCTCGCGCAGGCCGACGGCGGTCTTTCGTGCTTTTTTCTGCCGCGGCTCCTTCCCGACGGGAGGCGCAACGCGGTGCGCATCGAGCGGCTGAAGGACAAGCTCGGCAACCGCTCGAACGCGTCTTCCGAAGTGGAATTCGACGACGCGTGCGCTTGGCTGCTCGGCGACGAAGGCCGCGGCATTCCCGTGATCATCGAGATGGTGCAACACACGCGGCTCGACTGCGCCATCGGCAGCGCGGGCCTCACCCGTGCCGCGACGGCGCAGGCGCTGCATCATGCCGCGCATCGCCGCGCCTTCGGAAGAGCCCTCGTAGAGCAGCCGCTGATGCAGAACGTCCTGGCGGACCTCGTGCTCGAAAGCGAAGCGGCGACCGCGTTGGCGCTGCGCCTCGCGCGCGCCTACGGGGCCGACGCGCCGGAGGCTGAAACGGCACTCGCTCGGCTCGTCACCCCGGCGGTGAAGTATTGGGTGTGCAAGCGTGCGCCGCAGGTGACCGCCGAAGCGATGGAAGTCATCGGCGGCAACGGCTACGTCGAGGAATGCGCGCTGCCGAGGCTGTATCGCGAAGCGCCGCTCAATTCGATCTGGGAAGGCTCGGGAAACGTGATGTGCCTCGACGTTCTGCGCGCGGCGCGACGGGAGCCCGCGGCCGTCGAGGCATTGCTGTCCGAGCTCGGCGCCGCACGCGGTGCCGACCCGAGACTCGACCGGCATATCGCGGTGCTCAAAGAAGCATTTCGCGAGCCGGGAGCCGGGGATCGCGACGCCCGGCGCGTTGCTCGCGGCATCGCGGTCGCCCTCGCGGCGGCGCTGCTGCTGCGGCACGCGCCGGCACCCATCGGCGAGGCTTACTGCGCGTCGCGCATCGATGGCGGCTCCGCCGGCGCGTTCGGCGACCTGCCGGCGAGCGTCGACCCCGCGGCAATCGTCGCCCGCAGGTCTGCCGCCTGAAAAATAAAACGCCGGCGCGCACCCAGCGCCGGCGTTCGACAGAAATGGCAGCGGTGGCTTGCTACTGGACGCCCAGGATCTTTTCGGCCTTCGCGAGCGTATCGATCGATTCCTGATGCTTACCTTCCTTGTGCAGCTTCTCGCCGTCGGCGCGATACTTTTTCACTTCGTCCATCTGTGCGGCCGTGAGCTTGGGGTTCTTGGCGAGCGCATCGTCGATTTTCTTCATTTCCGCCGGACAGTGGAACGCGAAGGCGCTACCGGCGAAGAGCAGTGTGGCCGCAAAAAGAGCGCTACGAATATTCATGATTTTCCCTTCTCCTTTGAGCATTAAAAAAAACGGGCCGGCCGCCGAACCGGCCGACGGCGGCTAGCATATCG
Source organism: Casimicrobiaceae bacterium (assembly GCA_036506975.1). Taxonomy (GTDB): domain Bacteria; phylum Pseudomonadota; class Gammaproteobacteria; order Burkholderiales; family Casimicrobiaceae; genus PALSA-1003. The sequence goes on from DASXQW010000255.1 coordinate 2,756, forward strand.
CAGCGGGCGGCATTTGCAAGGCCGGCCGCCGCGACAGCGACTCATCGCCTCCTCCTAAGCTGCCTGTCATTCTTCCAAGAGCAATTCGGTCCGGCTGGCAGGATCCTGGCGATAGAACTGGGTAAACAGCCGGTATACGCTCGAGTATTCCACCCGCAGCAGCGTCGGTTCGGCAAAAAACACTTCCGAAAGCACGGCGAAGAACTCGGCAGGGCTCTCCGCCGCATAGGGATCGATCTCGGTGTTCTCGCCGTCCTGAACACGGGTCCGGAAGTTCTCGTATGCGGCTGTCATCGTCTTTTGCCAACCGCGCTGGGACATTTCGGCATGCAACGGCGGGCAGCCGTTCGCCTCTCCACTTTTCATGTCTATCTTGTGCGCGAACTCGTGGATGACGAGGTTCATACCGGTCCCCGACCAGTCCGCGCTCGCCTCGACGTCCGGCCACGACAGAATAACCGGACCGCCCTGGACTGCTTCGCCGGCGAGCGGCTCGTCGCGCCGGTGCACGACCCCCGCCTCGTCCTCGTATTCAAGTCCGGTGATGAATTCATCGGGATAGACGATGACGTTTTCCCACCCGCTGTAATAGCTGGGACCGAGATTGAGCGTCAGCACGCATGCCTGGAGCGCGATCATGGCGCGCATCAGCGGGGTGACCTCGAAGCCCCGCGCGGGGACGATGCTCTTCTCGGACAGGAACAGCACCACGAGCCGGCGCAGGCGCGCAAGCTCGGCCTCGGTGTAGATCGCAAGAAACGGCAACGCCTCGAGCGCCTCACGCCACAGCGTTTCGGGAATCGCCGACGTTGCGAGAATCCTGTTCTGCTTCCATCTGCGGATCGCTTCGAACATTGCCGGACGGACCTCGACCTACTCGCGAATCGCTATTCAACAGCCCTTCTCCGGCGCCGGCGTCTCGATGTCCAGCTCGGGATCCGCTTCGATGTCGATCACGGAACCTTGGTCACGGGACAGAAGCTGCACCGCTTCGGCTTCAGGCAGCGCCTCGACCCCTCGCAGCTTGCGCTCGATCGCGCGCGTCCGCACTTCCGCATCGCCGAGCGTATTGCTGACCGTGTCGAGCTGCTTTTTCGTCTTCGCTAGCAGGTCGCCGAAAGTGACGAAGTCGGTCTTGACCGCGCCGAGCAACCGCCATACCTCTTCCGAGCGCTGTTCGATGGCCAGCGTCCTAAAACCCATTTGCAGGCTGTTGAGTATGGCCGCGAGCGTCGTAGGCCCCGCCAGCGTCACCTGGCATTCGCGTTGAATCAGGTCAGCAAGGCCCGGCCGACGCAGGACCTCGGCATACAGACTCTCCACAGGGAGATACAGCAATGCGAAGTCGGTGGTATGCGGCGGCTCGACGTACTTCTGGCGAATGTCCCTTGCCTGTTTCTTGACGCGATCCTCGAGCGCCTTGCCGAACAGCTCCACGGCCGCGACATCGCTTCGATCCTGCGCGTCCTGCAATCGCTGAAAATCCTCGAGCGGAAACTTCGCGTCGATCGGAAGCCAGCACGGGGCTCGGCTCTCACCGCGCCCGGGCAGGCGAATCGCGAACTCGACGCGTTCGGAGCGTCCGGGCCGCGTCACCACGTTCTTTTCGTACTGGCCAGACGTCAGCATCTGCTCGAGAAGATTCTCCAGCTGTACCTCGCCCCAGGTGCCTCGCGTCTTGATGTTGGTCAGCACGCGCTTGAGGTCGCCGACGCCGGTCGCCAGCGTCTGCATTTCACCCAGACCCTTATGCACCTGCTCGAGGCGATCGGACACCATTTTGAACGATTCGCCGAGACGTTGCTCGAGCGTGGCATGCAGCTTCTCATCGACGGTCGCACGCATCTGCTCCAGCTTCTGCGCGTTATCCGTGCGCAGCAATTCCAGGCGTTGTTCGACCGTCGCGCGCACCGCTTCGAGCCGCTGTTCGTTGCTCTGCGTCAGCGTCGACAGGCGGTCGTTCTGCACATTCGCGCTGCTGGCGAGTTGGTTCTGCAGCGTTTGCGCGAAATGACTCAAGTTGCCGGTAAGCTCTTCGCGGGAGGTCTTCGCGTTTTGGCTCGTCTCGGCCCTCGATCGTGCGAGCTCGGTGCGAAGCTCGCGTTCCAGTCGTTCGTTTTGCGCGCCGATCGCTTCCAGTCGCCCCTTGATCTCGGCATCTTCGTTCCCGCGGCGCATGAGCGTACCGAGCCGGGCCAGCGCCACAGCGAGCAGTATCGCGAGCACTCCAAGCCCAACGCCGAGGGCGGTAATCAGCCAGGAAGATTCCACGCGGCTTCAGTTTACGTCGTCAGTGCAAGGACAGCAAAGGTCGCAAGCCAGTGATCGCCGACGTATTCGCCGCTCGCGACTCCCGCCATGCCGGCTGCGCGATGCGCGTCGGCAGCGGCGGTTGCGATCATCGCGCGCGGATCGTCCGGCGGCAGTGCGCGGCCGATCGCGCGCCAGCACCAGGCTCGCGACAGATTGAGGCCGTCGAGATGCACGATATAAGGATCGCTGCGGTTGCTGACGACGGCCGGATTGAACAGGGTCGCCGGCTCGCGCTTCTCGATCCCGGGCAGGAAGCGCGCGAGCCAATCCCGGAAATCGCTCGCATCGAGGATGCGGCGCATCAGATCGGCCTCGATCAGCGCCGGAGAGAGGAAATCCGCGCCCGACGGTTCCCAAAGGGCAGGCGCGTCCGCATCCGCGAGATACCATTCGCGCGCCTTGGCGGCGACGAGTTCGCCGAGTGCGGTTGCCGCGCAACTGCGGGCGTAATCGTGGGCGAAGGCGAGCGCGAACGCGGTATTCGTATGGACACCGTGGCGAATGGGATAGGTCGCATCGGGAAGCCAGTCGAGATAGGCGTCGGCAACCGCCTGCGCGAGAGGTACGAGATTGCGCGACCAGCGCTGAACGTCGACATCGCTCCAGCGCGCGAGCTCCGCCGCAAGCGTCAACAGCCATGCCCAGCCGTAGCTGCGCTCGAAGGCGCGGCTTTCCGGCCTGCGGAAGTACGCGACTTCCGCTGCCACGTTCGCCGCCGAAAGATGCGCCTCCAGAGCTCTGCGGATCAACGCCGCGTCGGAAATGTCTGCCTGCAGCTTGAGGATGCGCGCGAGCAGCCAGTGCGCGTGCACGCAGGAATGCCAGTCGAAGCTGCCGAAGAACGCCGGATGGAGCGTGCGCGGAGGCGCGACGTCTTGCGCGCCGGCCATGACGTGGTCGAGCTTGTTCGGGAACTCGCGCTCGACGTTCGCGAGCGCGAGGCGGGCGAATGCCGACGCTTGCCCAGGGCTCAGAAGGATATCGGTCGACATCGGCCCGCTGGCGTTCGTATCGGGACAGACGGTTTTGGTTACTTGCGACTCGGCCCGCCCGGCTGAGGCCGATGGCCGATACGTTTACTGGTTGCAGCTATTGTCGGAACCTGAGCAAACTGTCTTCAGGCCGCTTCGCGGCTCGCCTTCTTGCGCTCGTGTGCGACGAGGTGGCGCTTGCGGATGCGGATCGATTTCGGTGTGATCTCCAGGAGCTCGTCGTCGGCGATGAATTCCACCGCGTATTCCAGCGTGAGCGTGATCGGCGGTGTAAGGACGATCGCTTCGTCCTTCCCGGCGGCGCGGATGTTGGTGAGCTGCTTGGTCTTGATCGGATTCACGACGAGGTCGTTGTCTCGGCTGTGGATGCCGATCACCATACCCTCGTAGACGCGCTCTCCGGGGCTCACGAACATGCGGCCGCGTTCCTGCAGCTTCCAGAGCGCGTACGCGACCGCCTCGCCCCGTTCGGCGGAGATCAGAACGCCATTGCGCCGGTCCGGTATGTCGCCTTTGACCGGCGCATAGCCGTCGAACACGTGTGAGAGCAACCCCGTGCCGCGCGTGATATTCATGAATTCGCCCTGAAAGCCGATCAGTCCGCGCGCCGGGATCCGGTAATCGAGACGCGTACGGCCGCGGCTGTCGGACTCCATGTTCGCCAACTCGCCGCGGCGTGCTCCGAGCGCCTCCATGACCGCGCCCTGATGCGCGTCCTCGACGTCGACCGTCAGTTGCTCGAAGGGCTCGCAGCGCTCGCCGCCGCTGTCGCGGTAGACCACGCGCGGTCGCGACACTGCGAGCTCGTAGCCTTCGCGGCGCATGTTTTCGAGCAGGATGGTGAGGTGCAGCTCGCCGCGGCCATACACCGTGAACACGTCGGTGTCGGCGGTATCTTCGACCCGCAGCGCAACATTGGTCATGAGCTCGCGCGCCAATCGCTCGCGCAGATTCCGGCTGGTGACGTATTTGCCGTCGCGACCGGCGAGCGGCGAGGTGTTGACCTGGAACTGCATCGACAGCGTCGGCTCGTCCACGGCGATCATCGGCAGAGGTTCGGGCGTATCGATCGCAGAGAGCGTCGTGCCGATGTGAAGGTCGTCAACGCCGCTGACGAGAACGATGTCGCCCGCGGCTGCCGCGTCGACCGGAACGCGCGTGAGCCCCGCGAAGCCAAGCAACTCGCCGATTTTTGCTCTCGTGCCCGGCGCCTGGCCTTGCAGAACCATCACCTCCTGCCCGGGCGCGATGCGCCCGCGACGGATGCGGCCGATGCCCAGCCGGCCCACGTAGCTCGAGTAGTCGAGGGCGCTGATCTGCAGCTGGAGCGGTGCATCCGGGTCGCCGACAGGTGCGGGCACCCGCGCGAGGATCGCCTCGAACAGCGGCCGCATATTGGTCCCGGGCGTTTTCGGATCCAGCGATGCGTAGCCCAGCAGCGCCGAGGCGTAGACGACGGGAAAGTCGAGCTGCGCCTCGCTGGCGCCGAGCTTGTCGAACAGCTCGAATGTCTGGTTGACGACCCATTGCGCCCTTGCGCCCGGCCGGTCGACCTTGTTGACGACGACGATCGGCTGCAGCCCCAGCGCCAGCGCCTTGCGGGTGACGAAGCGCGTCTGCGGCATCGGACCCTCGACGGCATCGACCAGGAGCAGCACGCCGTCGACCATCGACAGCACGCGTTCGACCTCGCCGCCGAAGTCGGCGTGACCAGGGGTGTCGACGATGTTGATGTGCGTGCCGAGGTACTCGATCGCGCAGTTCTTGGCGAAGATCGTGATCCCGCGCTCGCGTTCGAGATCATTGGTGTCGAGCATCCGCTCGGTGACGTGCTGGTGCGCGGCAAACGTCCCGGCCTGGACGAGCAGCTTGTCGACCAGCGTGGTTTTGCCGTGGTCGACGTGGGCGATGATCGCGATGTTGCGCAAGGGCCGGAGAGTCGTCATGGGAGTGCTGCTGCGTTGCAGAATTCAACCGTAAGATTTTACCATCTGGCCGTGCTTTATCGCAAAAAACATTTGCTAAATCCGACATTTAGGTCTATGATGCCCGGCACTCGGCGGCCGTTCCGGTCACCGCCGATCCCCCGGGTGGCCTCAAGCCGCCTGCCAATGTAAAAGCGTCGCCGCCTGGACCGGAACTCGGGTAACGAGTGGGCCGCGTCTAGGAGTCCATTTGAATGGGTAGTCCCTCGAGCTTTGCCGAGCTCGGCCTGCGCGCGGAATTGCTCCGCGCCGTCGCCGAGGCCGGTTACACCACGCCCACGCCGATCCAGACGCAGGCGATCCCTCTGATACTCGCCGGCAAGGATGTCATGGGCGGCGCCCAGACCGGCACCGGCAAAACGGCAGGGTTTGCGCTGCCGATACTGCACAAGCTCGCGCCCACGGCGAATACGAGCCCGTCGCCGGCACGCCATCCCGTGCGCGCGCTCATTCTCACGCCAACGCGCGAGCTGGCGATCCAGGTCGAGGAGTCGATACGAACTTACGGCAAATATACCGGGCTGCGCTCGACGGTCGTCTTCGGCGGGGTCGACATCAAGCAGCAGCTCCCGATCGTGCGCGGCGGCGTGGAAATTCTGGTGGCGACGCCGGGCCGGCTGCTCGACCATGTCGAGCAGAAGTCGCTCTATCTGGGCCAGGTCGAGATCTTCGTTCTCGATGAAGCGGACCGGATGCTCGACATGGGGTTCATCCCCGACATCAAGCGCATCATGGCCCTGCTGCCGGCGACTGCGCGGCGCCAGAATCTGCTCTTTTCGGCAACCTTCTCCAACGAGATCAAAAAGCTCGCCGACGCATTGTTAAACGAGCCGCAGTTGATCGAGGTCGCACGGCGCAACACGACCGCCGAGACCGTCACGCAGAGCGTCTATAAAGTGTCCGGCGACCAGAAGCGCGCGTTGCTGGAACATATCGTGACCTCGCGGAACCTGTGGCAGGTGCTCTGCTTCGTGCGCACCAAGCACGGCGCGTCGCGGCTCGCCCGCCAGCTGGAGAAGGACGGTCTCAAGACCACGGCGATCCATGGCGACAAGAGTCAGATCGCACGACTCGAGGCGCTCGATGAGTTCAAGGCGGCCAAGGTGCAGGTGATGGTCGCGACCGACGTCGCGGGGCGCGGGCTCGACATCGACGACGTGCCACTGGTGGTCAACTACGACATGCCCCATGTCCCCGAGGATTACATTCATCGCGTCGGCCGCACGGGCCGCGCGGGCAACGCAGGCGAGGCCGTCTCGTTCTGTGCCCCCGACGAAGAGAGAATGCT
>DASXQW010000256.1:0-4162 GCA_036506975.1 Casimicrobiaceae bacterium
ACCCTCGCCCTCAAGCTCGCCACGCATCCGGCCTTGCTCAAGCGCTACCGCGACCGGCTCGCCGCCAACCGCCACACACACCCCCTGTTCGACATGGCCGCCTACGCGCGCGACTTCGAAGACGCCATGGAGCGCGTGTGGATAGCTTACGCTCGCAGTGCGCCGGTCTGAAGCAGAGTCTGCAGCGACTCGATCGCGCCGGAGACGTCGAATAAACGGTCCTGCGCTCCGCGGATTGTCGCGGCGAGCTGGCGCCGCCACGGCGCGTCCGCGATGAGCCGCGCCGCGATCGCCAGATAATCGGCGCGATCGCGCGCGACCAGCTCGGACACCCCGAGCAACCCGAGCATGCCCGCACTCTGGCGGCCGCGCATGAATGTCCCGGGCAACGTCACGATCGGCAAGCCACAGGCGAGCGCGTCGAGACTCGTGTTGCCTCCCGACCAGCGCAGCGTGTCGAGCAATGCATCGCAGACCAGATTGATGCGCAGATAATCGTCGTGTCCGACCTGCGGCAGGACGCGTACGCGCTCGCGGATGTCGACGCCATGCTGTACGAACGTGCGCTCGAGGCGGCGCATGAACTGATCGGTGACGGCAGGATGCCGGCCGCTGAAAAGGAGCAGCAAAGCATGGCGATTCGCGGCGAGCAGCTCGGCAAACAGCGCGTCGTTGTCCGGATGGATCTTCCACAACGATTGCGGGCAGAGCAACAATACCCGATCGTCAGGAAGGCCGAAGGATGCGCGCGCCGCGTCGGTCGGCAATACAAGACGCTCGTAGCGTGTGCCGATGCCGGGCAGCCTGATCAGGCGCTCGGTGTAATGCGCTTCTGCGCCCACAGGCTCCATCGCATCGCAGCTGATAAACGCGTCGATGGTCGCGTGACCGGTGGTCACCGGATGTCCCCAGCCTGCGTACTGCCGCGGTGCGAGCCGCAGCGCGGCCAGACCGAAGGAGCAGGCGTCCATGCCGAGCTCCGGATAAACGAGCACGTCAAGCTCGTCAGCGCGGATCACCGGTGCAACGGTCGATGGCCGGGCGCGACTGCCGCCGAAGCTGCGGAGACAGTCGGCGCGGCGCTCGATCGCGCTCGCCACCTCGTCCATGCCCGGAAAGAGGTGATAAACGAAGATCTCGAAGCGATCGCGATCGAGATCGGTGATCCAGCTCCGGAAATAGCGGCCGCAGGTGCCGACGTGAAAGAACGCCGAGGCGAAACCGACGCGAACCCGGCGCCCGTTCGAAGGACGTGGCGTGAGCGGTGCGCGCCAACGTGGCGCCATCGTCTCGATCACGCGCGCGGCGAGCGCGGCATAAGCCGCCTGCAGCGCGCGGTCGTCTCCGCCCTGATACGCGAGAAAGAAGTTTGTCCAGCGCAAGCCGTCGAGCGCTTGCGCTTCGGAAATGCCTTGCAGCGAGGAAGGCAATTCGGCTTCGAGCGCGCTGAGACCCGCCGTATAGCCGTCGCGCGCCGCACGCAGTGACGCACCGTCCGCATAGATCATCGGCAATGTGAGATGCTTCCCGAACAGGCTGCGCAGATCGTTCGGATCGACCGCCCGCGCCTGCGTGTAGGCGTCGCGCGCCGCCGCGACGTCGCCGCGCTGGACAAGCACCCACCCCAGGTTAAACCACTGACTGCCCGACTCCCTGGGCGAAAGCTCGATCGCCCGCCGATATAGCTGCGCGGCTTCGTCGAGCGCGCCGCGCTCGCGAAGCAGGCCGGCAAGCAGCGCGACCAGAGGACGAAACGGCGGCTCGCCCGCCCGCCGCGCCACTGCCGCGCGCAGCGTGGCCTCCGCACGTTCGGCTTCGCCCTGATCGCGCTGCACCTCGGCGAGATTTGCCGCGGCCAACGGGTAGTCGGGACGCAGCGCGACCGCGCGCACGAAAGACTGCTCCGCGTCGGCGAGGCGGCCGAGCATGCGCTGCGCGTTGCCGAGATTGTTCCACGTCCGCGCGTGATCGGGATCGATGCGTAACGCGGCTTCGAACGCTGCGACCGCGTCTTCGCTGTCGCCCCTCTCGCCGAGCAGGATGCCGAGGTAGCGCTGCGCCTGAGCGAAACGCGGCTCGAGCGCGAGCGAACGCCGGAGGCTTGCGATCGCGCCGGCCTTATCGCCCGTGGTCTCCTGCAGCTCGGCGCAGGTGTAATGCGCGAGCGCGTTGAGCGGCGCGCAGCCGACGGCGGTGCGCGCGTGCGCAAGCGCGGCGGCCGCATCGCCGTCTTTCTCGCAACACGCCGCGAGCACGAGATGCGCCGCGCCGCGCTCGGCGTCCGACGCGGCGCCGGCAACGATCGCTTCCGCTTCGCGTCGCGCCGCGGCAATATCGCCCGCGGCGAGGCGCTGCCGCGCCTGATCAGTGCGGCCGGGCCACGTTGCTGCTTGAGCCATTGCGGATGGCGGCGAGCGCTGCGGGATACCGCTGCTCCAGCGCCTGCAGGTACGCGTGCTCAAGGTGCCGGGTGTGCGCATCCATGTCGGTAAGCGGCGAGCGCTGCAACCCAGCGCGGATTGCCGCCTCGACCTCGGCCTTGAATGCGGCATCGGTCGCGAGCCGTAGCGCGATCTCGATATATTCACTGCCGCTCGTCGCGACGGTCTGCGTTACGCCGAGATTGGCGAGGATGCTGTACGTGGAGCGTTCGCCATGCTTGCGTCCGACGAGTGTCACCACCGGGACGCTCATGTCGAGCGCTTCCAGCGTGCCATTCACGCCGCCGTAGGGCATCGGATCGAGCGCGAAGTCGACGAGGCTGTAGCGTGCCTGATTCTCAGCTTCGTCGCGACCCTGCGGCACGACGCGCACGCGAGCCTCGGGAATGCCGGCGGCAGACAAGAGGCGGCCGTAAACGACGCGCCGCTCGGGTGACACCGGTGATATCGCCAGTACCGCGCTGGGGATGCGTTCGAGCACCTCGCGCCAGAGGGCGAGGCACCGCCGTGACAGCTTCAGCGGGTTGACGAAGGCGCCGATGACGACCGCATCCAGGGCGATCTCCAGCCGGGCGCGGTGAAACGGATGATCGACGGCGGGCGCAATGTGACGGTACGGGTAGACGCAGCCCTGCATCGGCAGCAGCGTCTCGAGTTGGAGCGCCTGGCTCTCCGGCAAGTCGGCATAGGGGTCGGTGAGCTTGAAGTCGATCGTCGATAAACCGACGACGCCGGCGCTGGCGATGTGCGTGATTTGAACCCGCGCCGGCTTGAGCGCCACGATGCCCGGTTTCGAGCCGCGGGTGTGGGTGGAGAGATCGACGAGGATGTCGAGTTCGTCGGCCGCGATGCGCCCTGCCGCGTCGCGTTCCGACAACTCGGCGATCACCTCGAAATGGTCCGCGAGCCCGCGATAGCGTTCGGTCCACTCGTCGCTCGTCGTCGAGAGCGAGTAGAAGAAAAGCTCGAAGCGCTCGCGATCGTGGCGCTTTAATGCCGGCCACATCATCTTTCCCATCACGTGGTTGCGCAGGTCGCCGGAGACATAGCCGATGCGGATGCGGCCGGGCCGGCGTTCTTCCGGCAACGCAAGCGGGGCGCCGTACACGCGCGGTGCGATCACGTTGTAGGCGTTATACAGACCGAGTTGCGCCTCTGGCTCGAAGTCGAAGTAAAGCAGCAAGAACAGCAACTCCTCGAGGCAGTCGGCCAGCTCGGTCTCGCTGCTCGCTTTGAATTCGTCCTGTCGCAGGCGATCGAGATAGCGATTGAGTGCGGCGAAATCGGCGCGATAATGGCACGCTTCGAGAGCTACGACGAGCAGCGCGAGGGCACTGGGACAGGCAACTTCGAAGCGGTCGAATGCCTTGAACCAGGCGTCGACGCGCCGTTCGTCTTGGAGTATGTCCGCGAGCGCCTTGTGCGCCGGAACATGCTGCGGGTCGTGCGCGAGCACCCGCTCGAATGCCGCGATCGCCCGGTCCGGACGGCCCTGCTCGCGAAAGATGATACCGATGTTGAAATCGGCGGCGCCGAGCTGAGGATCGAGCGCCAGCGCCCGTTGGTACGCACGCAACGCAAGCTTGCCGTTGCGTAGCATCTGCAACGCGACTCCTTCGTTGTAGTGTGTCATCGCGTGCGTTGGCGCGAGCATGATTGCACGCCTGAATGCCTTGCGGGCCGCCGCGCCCTCACGCTGCGCCAGGCGCACCAGACCAAGC
>DASXQW010000257.1:0-6765 GCA_036506975.1 Casimicrobiaceae bacterium
TCATTTTGCTACAATTCGCCGATTAGGCGAGGGGGGACGAGTCGGAACGCGATGGCGCTGCTCGAAATCCAGAACGTCACCCGCCGCTTCGGCGATTTCACCGCAGTCGACAACGTCAGCATCGGCATCGAAGCCGGCGAGTTCTTCACTCTGCTCGGGCCGTCGGGTTGCGGCAAGACGACGCTGCTGCGCATGATCGCCGGCTTCGATCTTCCCGATGGCGGCCGCGTCCTGTTGAACGGCGAGGACCTCGCCGGCCGACCGCCGGAGCGGCGGCCGATGCGGATGGTGTTCCAGAGCTACGCACTGTTCCCGCACATGACGGTCGAGGGCAACGTCGCGTTCCCGCTGCAGATGGCGAAGACTCCCTCCGCGGAGATCGGCGCGAAGGTCGCGGCGGCGCTGGAAGACGTGCGCCTGCAGGGCTTCGGCAAACGCTATCCGCACGAGCTCTCCGGGGGGCAGAGGCAGCGCGTCGCGCTCGGCCGCGCGCTGGTCACGCATCCGGCGGTGCTGCTGCTCGACGAACCGCTGGCCGCGCTCGACGCGAAGCTGCGCGAGGAAATGCAAATCGAGCTTATCAATCTGCAGAAGGAGGTCGGCATCACGTTCGTCTACGTGACTCACGATCAGACCGAAGCGCTGGCGCTCTCGCATCGCATCGCGGTGATGAACAAGGGGCGCGTCGAGCAGCTCGACGAGCCCTCGAAGATCTACGGTTTTCCGCGCACTCGTTTTGTCGCCGACTTCATCGGCCAGTGCAACCTGTTCTCGGGCCCGGTCGCAGCGAGCGGCAACGGCCTGGTCACGGTCGACGTGCCCGCGCTCGGTCCCGTGCGCGTCGCCACCAACTCGACGCTGGCGCCCGGCCGTCCCGCGACGATCGCGTTGCGGCCGGAGAAGATCCGGATCGAGGCCACCGCGCCCGCCGATACGCACGACAACCATTATCGCGGAACCGTCGCAGACCTGCTCTACATGGGCGACGTCACCGTATACCGGGTCGCCACGCCCGGCGGCATGCGTGTGGAAGCTCTGCTTGCCAATTCGCAGAGCGGCCGCGCCAAGTTCTTCGAAGTCGGCGACGCGGTCGAAATGAGCTGGCCGATCGAAGCGGGCCATTTCATCGAAGAGTGACGGTGAAACCGAAATCGATCCCGGCCACAACACGACCACGCGTCGGGAAGTGGTTAGTCAGCGGTCCGCCGCTTGCCTATCTGCTGCTGTTCTTCGCGACCCCGTCACTCATCATGGTGCTGGCGTCGTTCCGCACTCCGGGCGAGTTCGGTGGCCTGGCGCCGCTTTTCGAAGAGGGGCGGCTCGATCTCAACCTCGACAGCTACGCGCGCTTCTTCAGCGAGTCGATCTACGCGGAGATCTTCCTAAAATCGGTGTGGTACGCGCTCCTCACGACTCTGTTCTGCCTGGCGCTCGCGTACCCGCTCGCCGCGCTGATCGCCAAATCCGAGAAACGCTACCGGGACCTTCTGCTGTTGCTGGTTATTCTGCCGTTCTGGAGCAATTTCCTGATCCGCGTTTACGCGTGGATGATCATCCTCGGCCCCAATGCCGCACTGGCAAGAACCGTGAACGGCGTGCTCGCCTGGTTCGGGCACGAGCCGGTGCCGCTGCTCTTCAGCTCGTTCGCGGTGCTGGTCTGCCTGGTCTATGTGCACCTGCCGTTCATGGTGCTACCGCTTTATGCGAATCTGGAGAAGCACGATCAGGCGCTGCTCGATGCGGCGCAGGACCTCGGCGCCAACGCCTGGCAACGGTTCTGGCGCATCACCTTCCCGCTCTCGCTCCCGGGGGTTTACGCCGGCGCGGCGCTGGTGTTCATTCCCGCGCTCGGCATTTTCGCCATCCCCGACATCCTGGGCGGCCCGGAGGACAGCCTGATCGGCAACGTGATCAAGCAGCAGTTTCTGGAGACGCGCGACTGGCCGTTTGGCAGCGTGCTCTCGATCGTGCTCACCGTCGCCGCGCTTTTCCTCGCGGGCGTCGCCGCGTGGATCGCACGCGGCAACCTCGGCACGCCGTCCTCGGTGAAGGCCGCCCGTGCGTAAGCGTCCAGCCGGACTCTGGGTCGCGGCGGCAGCAGGATACGCGTTCCTGTACGTCCCGCTCGTCATCGTCATCGTGTATTCGTTCAACAACTCGCGGCTGAACGCCGAGTGGGTGGGATTCACGCTCGACTGGTACGACAAGCTGTTCCACAACCAGGAAATGCTCGCCGCGGCCGGCAACTCGCTTCTCATTGCGTTGACCGCGAGCGCGGTGTCCACCGTGCTCGGCACGATGGCAGGCGTCGCCTTGTACCGCTACAAGGCGCCCCTTCTGCAGATTCTGGTACTCGCGCCGATTGCGATCCCGGAAATTCTGATGGGTGTGAGCCTGCTCATCTTTTTCGTCATCCTCAACTTCACGCTCGGGCTCGTCTCGGTGGCGCTCGCGCACATCACTTTCTGCATCGGCTTCGTGGCGATCGTCGTCCGGGCGCGGCTCGCCGGGATGGACGAGACGCTGACTGAAGCGGCGCGCGATTGCGGGGCCTCGCCGTGGAACGCGTTTCGCTACATCACGTTGCCATTGATCATGCCGGGAGTGATCGCCGGCGCGCTGATGGCGTTCACGCTGTCGATCGACGATTTCGTGATCACCTTCTTCACCGCCGGCGCAGGGACGGTGACGCTGCCTTTGCAGATCTACTCGATGATCAAGATCGCCGTGACACCGGAGGTCAACGCGGTTTCGAGCCTGTTGATGCTGCTGACGCTCGCGCTTATCATCATCGCCTCCAAGGTATCGCCGAGCCTGCTGCGATCCGATTAGGAGCCGTTCCCATGAACAAGCTTCTCCCCTTATTGGCGTCGCTGCTCCTGGTGACGCCGGCGCTCGCCAAGGACCAGTTCCACCTCTATAACTGGAACAATTACATCGCGCCGGAGACGATCAAGCGCTTCGAGGATTTCTGCAAATGCGAGGTCGTGCAGACCTATTATTCGGACAACGAGGAGCTCCTTGCCAAGCTCGCCGCCGGCGCCAAGGGTTACGACATGCTGGTACCGACGTCGAATGCGGTAGAAGCCTTGATCAAGGGCAAGCAGCTCAAGCCGGTCGACAAGTCGCAGCTGCCGAACCTGAAGAACATCAATCCGATTTACCTCAATACGCCGTTCGATCCCGGCAACAAGTATTCGGTGCCGTATGCGATGTCCACTACGATCATCGGTTACAACGACCAGAAGATAAAGGAACTGGGGCTGCCCACCGATACCTGGGCGGTGATCTTCGATCCGAAGTTTCTGGAGAAGGTGAAAGGGCGCGTGACGGTGCTCGACAGCTCGAGCGAGCTGTTCGCGGCGGCGTTCAAGTACCTCGGCTACTCGGCCAACGACATCGATGAGAAGCATTGGAAGGAAGCCGCCGACGCGATCAAGAAAGCCAAACCGTACTGGGCGGCATTCAACGCCTCTTCATACATCAAGGAGCTGACCGTCGGCAACATCTGGCTGGTGCACGGTTACTCCAATGATATCTTCCAGGCCAATCTCGACGCGCAGGCGGCGAAGCGATCGTTTCGCATCCTGCAGGGAATGCCCAAAGAGGGCGCGGTGCTCGCGGTCGACAACATGGTGATCCACAAGGACGCGCCGCGTCCAGACCTCGCGCACAAATTCATGAACTTCATGCTCGAGGGAAAGAATTCTGCGGAGCTCACGAATCTCATCGGCTCCGGCAACCCCAACCTCGACGCGGTCAAGTACATCAAGCCCGAGATCCTCAAGAATCCGGCGATCTTTCCGGACAAGGCGGTCGAGGCAAAGCTCGAGCAATTGAAGGAGCTCACGGCGGCGCAGCGGCGCCTGCGGAACCGCATGTGGACCGAAATCAAGGCGGGGCGCTAACGCTCCGGCTTCTTACCGGACAGCGCGCCGAGATGGCGGCGCTGCAGCGCGTGCTCGAAGCGGCGCCGGCGTACTTCCTGACCGTCACCGGCCTGCCTCCGGGCAACGCCGAGGCGCAGAGTACGTTCACTGCGCTTCCGCCGGGCAAGACCTACGGCGATAAGTTCGTCTGGGGATTGTATGCGGGTGAAGCGATGATCGGCTGCGCCGACGTGATCCGCGGCTATCCGGTGCGCGAAAAAGCGGTGATCGGTCTGTTGTTGCTCGCCGAGCCGTGGCAACACCGCGGATTCGGGCGGGCATTTGCGGCGTTGATCGAGCAGCTGATCGGCGCGTGGCCGGAAATCGAGTGCCTGCGACTCGGCGTTGCCGTCTCGAACACGGCCGCGCTCGCTTTCTGGCGCAAGCTGGGCTATCGCGAAACCGGAGAAGTGAAGCCGCAGCGGCCGGGCATCGTGGCCGAGGTGCACGTTTTCGAGAAGCCGCTGCGTCGCGACCTTACGCCATGAGCCAGACGTCCGGAATCGTCATCGCGCCGCTGCGCCCCGAGCAGGCCGGCGACTTCCTGCGCTTTTTCGATCACGAGCGCGGTGCCGCCTTCGCCGACAATCCACAATGGGCGAAGTGCTACTGCCACTACTACCAGGTACCGAAGTCGATCCGCTGGCCTTCGCTTTCGGCGCCGCAGAATCGCAGCGCCATGCAGGCGCGCATCAAGGTCGGCGAGATGGAAGGCTTTCTCGCGTACGACGGCGGCGAGGTCGTGGGCTGGGTGAACGCGCAGCCCCGCCACAAGCTGCCGCATTGCTTCGCCCGGCTCGGCATCTCTCCGACGCCTTTGGCATGCGCGCCTTTCGAAGCGGCCGCGATCGTGTGCTTCGTTATCGCGCCCACGCGGCGCCGGCGCGGCATCGCGCGCGCGCTGCTGCGCGGAGCGCTCGAATCCTTCGCCGCGCGAGGCTTCAAGCTCGTCGACGGCTTTCCGTTCAAGTCAGGCGACAGCGAGCTCGCGGCCGATCACTACCACGGGCCGCTGTCGATCTTCCTCGACGCGGGTTTCAGCGTTCTCAGCGAACACAAGGATCTCACGGTCGTGCGCAAACTGCTGTAACCCCATGTCTTCCTCCGCCGCCCCGACCCGACGCGCGCCCACGCGGTTGCCGCAATATCTGGCTGCTCTGTACGGGCTGATGATCGTCTATGCCAGCCTGGAACCGTTTTCGGGCTGGATGGAGCCGCTGCCCGACGCGCCGTTCTTCCTTTTAGAGCCGTGGCCGTCGCGGATCACACGCTTCGACATCGCGATCAACATGTTCGCCTACGCGCCGTTCGGCTTCCTCCTCGCGCTCGTCGGCACGCGCCGCCCGCTCGCGGTGCGATTGGCCGCCGCGATCGGCGCCGGCGCCCTGCTGTCCTTCGCGATGGAATCGGCGCAGATGTTCCTGCCTACTCGCGACGCAAGTAGCATCGACTTCATCTGCAACAGCTTCGGGGCAGCGGTAGGAGGGGTCGCCGCGCTCGCGTTCGATCGCGCGCCCGGATTGCGGCGCCGCATTGCGCAATGGCGATATCGCGTTTTCCTTGGCGGCAGGAGCGGCGACCTCGGCCTGGCGCTGCTCGGCGTCTGGCTGCTGTCCCAGGTCAATCCCGGCATACCGCTGTTCGCGGCGACCTTCGATCCCTCGCTCGAACTGACGCCGGATCTGGCGGGAACGCTGCTTCAGGCCGCGCAAAGCGCGTTCAACGTCATCGGCGTCGGCCTCTTCGTCGCGCTGCTTCTGCGGCAGCGCCGCGATCTTGGCGTCGCCGTGCTCATGCTGATAGGCGTCGCGCTGGCGCTGAAAGGAATTGCGGCCGTAGCGCTGCTCAAGTCCACCGCTTGGGAATCCTGGCTCCAGCCGGGCGTGTCGCTGGGCGTGGCCGCAGGTGCGCTCGTGCTCATGCTCGCGATCTGGCTGCCTCGACCCGTGCGTACGACCCTGTGCGCGATAGCGCTCTTGTCGTCGCTCGTCGCTCCGTTGCTCGCGCCGGACATGTGGCAGGCGCGCGCGCCGCTGGCCTTGTTCGACTGGCAGTACGGGCATCTGCTCAACTTCAACGGCCTGACGCACGCGGTTCTCGTCATTTGGCCCGTGCTGGTGAGCGCGTATCTGTTGTGGCTCGCAGGACAACCGGGTTGGGGACAGCGCGCGGGCCAGAGCGACGCAGGCGATCACGTATAATCTATTGTTATTGTGTCACGCGCAGCGTGACGCAATAACTCGCCGCGTTGAACTCGGCGCTGGCGCGCCGGTTAACGCGGCATCACTTTAATTGCGCTGTCTTGCAATGAGTTATTACAAGCGCCACGTCTTTTTCTCCTGCAACCAGCGCGAGCCGGCGGAGGTCTGCTGCAACAATCACGGCGCACTCGAAATGCAGGCCTACGCCAAGCAGCGCATCAAGAGCTTGCGTCTGGACGGCAAGGACAAGGTACGCAGCAACAAGGCCGGCTATCTCGATCGCTGCAACGAAGGACCGGTACTCGTCGTCTACCCCGACGCAGTCTGGTACCCCTACGTCGACAAGCATGACGTCGCCCCGCGCGCTTGAGCCCAAATCGTGCCAGCGCATGACGCGTTTTATCCTG
The DNA here is from genome assembly GCA_036506975.1 of Casimicrobiaceae bacterium. GTDB lineage: Bacteria > Pseudomonadota > Gammaproteobacteria > Burkholderiales > Casimicrobiaceae > PALSA-1003. The sequence continues at coordinate 6,538 of DASXQW010000257.1, forward strand.
TTAGAGGCCCTCGAGGCGAAACCAGGGTAACGGTTGCCGGCCCCGCAGGCGCGCTCGAAGTCGCGCTTAACGCGCCTGCGCACCCTTCGGATAAGCTGCCGCGCGGCATCGCGCTGGTAGCACACCCCCACCCGCTGCAGGGCGGAACGCTCGACAACAAGGTGGCGCAGACACTCGCGAAAACGTTCGCGGCGCTTGGCTACGTCGGCGTGAGGTTCAACTTCCGCG
>DASXQW010000258.1:0-1976 GCA_036506975.1 Casimicrobiaceae bacterium
AAGCTGAAGCGGCTCACCGGCGGGCTGGACGCTCCGGCGTTGCAGGTCGGTGACCAGTACGCGACTGGATACAACGAGACCCGCTGGCAGAGCATGCTGACCGATGCCGGATATCCCAAGACCCCGGCGCCGCGCACCTCACCGGTCGGCAGGGCGCCCTCGCCGGCCCCCGAGAGTGCGGCAACGCAAGCCGTGAGTCCGCCCGCGAAGGGCAGCTACCCGCAGTAACGAAGTCGAAGGCCGCGCGATGTCACGCCTGGCCCGCGCTTGCACGCGCGAAGAGTGATTCCCTGGCCAGCAATTCGAAGCGGCGGGAGGCGACAACGGTGCGGTCGCGCGCGTAGGTTTCGTGGTTGCGCTCGACTTCGGCGAGGCGGTAGACATAATTCACCATCATCCCCGCCGATTGGCGCATCCCTGTCGCCGAGGTATCCCCCAACCAGTTGAGCCTCGCCAGCCGGGCACCGTTGACGAGATGGAAACGGGCCGCGGGATCGCGCGGCTCCTGGTCCTGCTTCGCATAAAGAAGGTAGTAGGCGCATAGCGGGGCCAGCTGCCGCTGAAGCTCGGCGGAGAGGAGGTTGTCCTCGAACCAGCGCGGAACATCGAGCTTGGCGAGAATGGCGGCCAGCTCGGCATGCAGCGGCCCCGTCTCCGACGCGCCTGCCATGGAGGCGAGCCAGCTGCGCAAGCCGGGAACCGGCGAGAGCGTAGCGAACCGCTTGAGGCGTGGAAGCTCTCGGCCGAGATCTTCTGCGACTTGCTTGATCAGAAAATTGCCGAAGGACACGCCTCGCAGCCCTTGCTGGCAGTTAGTAATCGAGTAGAAAATCGCGCAATCGGCGGACGCGGGATCGAGCACTGGAGATTCGGGATCCAGGAGCGGCTGTACCTTGGCGCTCATGCCTTTGGTCAGCGCCACTTCGATGAAAATCAGCGGCTCTTCGGGCAACGCCGGGTGAAAAAATGCGTAGCAGCGCCGATCGGCCTGCAGCCGGCGGCGCAAGTCGCGCCAGCCTTGAATCTCGTGCACAGCCTCGTAGTTGATCAGCTTTTCCAGAATCAGCGCCGAGCTCCGCCAATCGATCCTCTGCAGCGTCAGAAACCCGCGGTTGAACCAGGAACGCAGCAGGTGAGCCAGGTCAGCCTCGATCCCCAGCCAATGTGGATTCTCACCAAGTCCCTGCAGAAGTTGGCGGCGCATGTCGACCAGCATGCCGGTGCCGCCGGGCGCCATGTTGAGGCGGCGAAAGAGCTCTTGGCGTGGCGGCTCGGCCGCCTGTAGCAATAGGATGAGATTGGTCTGCGACGGATCGTTGCGATAAGCGTCGGCGCAGCGACCGACGACTTCGGGATCAAGGCATGAGCTAACGAAATCGCGTGCCTGGCATTGCGCCAAGCAGTGCGCGGCAACGCGTCGGCTCGGCCGGCGCCGGCGCGGAACAAGCGCTCGAGGAAGCAACGCCTGTCATGCGGGGAGATTGGTCCGGGCGACGCGCCGCTATGGTCGTTGTTGGTCACCAATTCGCCCTTTCAGTCCAGCAGCGAGCATCGGCCCGACCTGTTTCTTCTCGTTGGTCGCACGGGCCGGGACGTGCGGCATCACCGACGACAGCGATCTGGCGCACATATTCGAAACACAATGCTTGCGTCGACAATCGGCGCCGCCACACTGTCAGAAACCATCCAACTGATCACCCGGGATCCGGGACCTCGCTCGGCTCGGGCGGCAAACACCAGGCTTGCCGCACGAGCGCCTGCTGCGACTATGCGCACGCGGTCTTCGCGCAGCTGCGACGCAGGCGCGGCTTTCAACTGCTGCATTCTTGCGGATAAGCGCGAGCGCCTGCCTGGCGCGGTGGCGGGCGTTTTTCGCGACATCGCACTGGCAGTACGCCACGCCCTCGGCCAGCGCCGACACCGCTTTGGGCCTCGAGCTTTCCGAGCGGAAACCCGTTATGCCAGGAGCCCGAACA
>DASXQW010000259.1:0-3188 GCA_036506975.1 Casimicrobiaceae bacterium
GCAGCAGTTCAACGTGAAGCTGCTGGGTGTCTGGCCGTTCGGTCCGCAGGTGCTGTTCTGCAAAAAACCGATCACCAAACTGGCCGACGTCAAGGGATTGAAGGTTCGCGTCTACGACCAGAACCTCGCCAAGTTCATCCAGTCGCTGGGCGGCACTCCGGTGCCGATCAGCTTCGCCGAAACGCACCAGAGCCTTTCGCTCGGCGTGGTCGATTGCGCAGTCACCGGGCCCAGCTCGGCCAACTCGGCGGGCTGGCCGGAAGTGACGACCCACATGCTGCCGATCGCTTTTCAGCTCGCGCTCAACGGCTACGCGATCACGCTCGACGCATGGAAAAAGCTGAAACCCGACCAGCAGGCGAAGCTGCAGGCGGCCTTCGATGCGCAGGTCGAGGAGACTTGGAAGTACTCGGAAGAGCTGTTCAACGACGCGGTGAACTGCAACGTCGGCAAGGATCCCTGCACCACCGGCAAGAAGTTCAACCTTGTCAACGTGCCGATCACGCCGGCTGATGTGGCGACCGTTCGCAACGCCGTGCGCGACGTTTCGCTGCCGGCCTGGGCCGAGATCTGCGACAAGACGAACCCGGGCTGTTCCGAGGGCTGGAAAAAAGCCGTCGGACCGATCATCGGCCTCAAGTAACCGGGTAATCGGAACATCGCCAGTTCTTCGCACGACCTTCCGGCGCGAGTCGCCGGGAGTCGTGCCCGCATACCGACCCTGACCAACGGAGATTCCGATGAAACGGTTTGAGAGCACGCTGGCCAACGTTTTCGGGATCATCTTTCTGGCGCTATCGGTGATCGTTACCGTCGAGACGATCACGCGCAAGGTGTTCGGCTTCTCGCTGCAGGGCGCGGACGAGCTGGGTGGCTATGCGCTCGCCGTCGGCTCGACGCTGGCGTTCAGCCTGGCGCTGATGGGACGCAACCATATACGAGTCGATGTGTTCCACGAACTCTTCTCGCGTCGGGTGAAGGCGGGGCTGAACTGGATTTCGGTGACGATGATCGCGTTGTTCGCGGTGGTCATCGCCGTCGTTTCGGTCAAGATCATCAGCGAAACCGTCGAGTACGGCAGCACCGCGCAGACGCCGTGGGCGACGCCGCTCATCTATCCGCAAAGCATGTGGTACGCCGGGTTCATCTTGTTCATGCTGGTCGCGATCGGCTACGCGGCGCGGGCGACGTATTTGCTGTTCACGGGCCAGCTCGACGAGCTAAACGTCGAATTCCACCCGAAGAGCGCGAAGGAGGAACTCAAGGAAGAGCTCGAGGACCTCGAGCATCGCCAGGCGGTCGAGAGGGCGGTCGATACCGGGGCCAGCGTTCACACCGGAGTAACGAAATGATCGTCGCGTCAGTTGTCGCTTTTTTCCTGATGATCGGGATGATGCTCGTCGGCATCCCGATCGCGGTGTCGATGTTCATCGTCGGCGCGGGGGGTGGGTTGCTCGCCTTCGGCCGCCCGTTCATCGATTCCATCGCCTCGGTCGTGTGGGGAGTGCAGAACGAGAACCTGCTCACCGCGATTCCGCTGTTCATCTTGCTGGGCGAGCTGCTGCTGCGCAGTGGCATCGCAGACAAGATGTACGTGACGCTTGCCGCGTGGCTGGGACGCTTGCCCGGCGGCCTGCTGCATACCAACATCGGCTGTTGCGCATTGTTCGCTGCGACGTCCGGCTCGTCGGTCGCCACCGCGGCGACGATCGGCACAGTCGCCTTGCCGGCGCTTCACGCCCGCAAGTACTCGATGCGTGATTCGCTCGGCTCGATCGCGGCGGGCGGAACGCTCGGGATTCTGATTCCGCCGAGCGTCAATATGATCGTCTACGGATCGCTGACCAACAATTCAATCGGCAAGCTGTTCATCGCCGGCATCATCCCGGGCATTCTGCTGTCGCTGACATTCATGGTCTGGATCTACGTGTCCAGCGTCCTCAAGGGGTCGGCGCGGCAAGAGGTGCTGCCTCCGCTTCGGGAGCGCCTGCGCCTGCTTTGGAACCTGATTCCGCCGGCGGTCGTGTTCGGCATCGTCATGGGCAGCCTCTATTTCGGGATCGCGACCGCCACCGAATCGGCCGCGCTGGGCGTAGTCGCCGCGCTGTTCTTTACGCTGCAGGAGCGCAAGCTTTCACTCGAATTGCTGAAGAACTGCTTTTTGCAGACCGCGCGGATCAGCGGGATGATCCTGCTGATCATCGTCGCGGCGTTCATCCTGAATCTCGCCATCAGCCTCACCGGCGTCGCGGAAGCGCTGACCAAAGCGGTGACCTCACTCGGCTTGTCGGCGACGACGATGATCCTGGTGCTGATCGTGTTCTACCTGATCCTCGGCATGTTCATGGACGTGCTGTCGATGCAGGTGGCGACGATTCCGATCACCTACCCGATCGTCATCGCGCTCGGCGTCGATCCGATCTGGTACGGCATCTTCATCGTGCTGATGTGCGAGCTGGGATTGATCACCCCGCCGGTCGGGATGAACCTGTTTGTGGTCCATGGCATTCGCCCGGACAAAGGCGGCATCGAGGACGTGATCTGGGGCGCGCTGCCGTACGCGGTGATCATGATCCTGTTCACGCTGGTGCTGCTCGCGCTTCCGCAGCTGGCTCTATGGCTGCCTGCGAAGATGTAGAGGACGCCGAGCTCTGGCGCCTCGGCGCATCCGAGCTCGCGCGATATTTCGCGCGCGGCGCGGTGACACCCGCCGAGTACGTCGACGTCTTGATCGCCCGCATCGAACGGATCAATCCGCGGATCAACGCGCTGATCGCTCTCGATCCGCGGGCGCGTGCCGATGCCGAGGAAAGCGCGGCGCGGCTGCGCGAGGGGCGTGCGCGCGGGCCGCTCGAAGGTATCCCGGTCGCGGTGAAGGACAACATTCTCGTCAAGGGAATGCCCACGACATGGGGATCGCGGGCGCTTCGCGATTTCGTCAGCGAGGAAGACGAGCTGCCGGTGCGCCGATTGCGTGATGGAGGCGCCATCATCCTCGGCAAGACCAACGTCCCCGAGTTCACGCTCGAGGGCTATACGGGCAATTCGCTCTTCGGCACGACTCGCAATCCATGGGATCCGGCCCTGACACCGGGCGGCTCGAGCGGCGGCTCGGTCGCCGGCGTGGCCGCAGGCCTGTTTCCGCTGGCGCTTGGCACCGACGGTGGCGGCTCGATCCGGCGGCCCGC
>DASXQW010000260.1:0-77710 GCA_036506975.1 Casimicrobiaceae bacterium
CTGGAAGCGCTGGTGAGCGAGCTCGTCAGCACTGCGCTCGATCCCCGTCATCCGTTGTGGCAGTTCCACCTGGTCGGCAACTACAAAGGCGGCAGCGCCGTTATCCTGCGCATCCATCATTGTTACGCCGACGGCATCGCGTTGATCCAGGTTCTGCTATCGATGACCGATGCCGACCGCAAGGGTCGGCGCGCCGGACCGGCACCGGCGCCACCGGCGGATCGCGGCGACGCCGAAGACGATCCGCTCGCGCAGCTGCTCGCACCTCTGGCCGGCATGCTCAAGGTCGCATCGACGGCAGGCTCGACGCTGATCGAGAAAGGCACGGAGCTCTGGCGCGATCCGCGCAAAGCCATCGCGCTGGCCGAACAGGGTGGCGCACTCGCGGGCGAAATCGCGAAGCTCTTGCTCATGAGCGAGGATTCGGCCACGCGTTTCAAGGGCCAGCCCGGCGTCGCCAAGCGCGTCGCCTGGGCCGATCCGATCGCGCTCGACGACGTCAAGGCGATCGGCAAGGCGCTCGGCTGTTCCGTCAACGACGTGCTGCTCTCGTCGGTTGCAGGCGCGGTGCGCGCGTACCTGGTGCATCAAGGCGAAGACGTGAGCGACATGATGATCCGCGCGCTGGTCCCGGTGAATCTCCGGCCGCCGGAAAAGGCTTACCGGCTCGGCAACAAGTTCGGGCTGGTGTTTCTCGAGCTGCCGATCGGCATTGAGAACCCCATCGCGCGACTCTACGCGGTGCGCGCCAACATGAACGAGCTCAAGGGCTCGTTTCAGCCCGTGATTGCGCTCGGCATCCTGGCGGCAATGGGCGTCGGCCCGCAAATCCTGCAGGAGCAGCTCCTGACGATGCTCGCGAAGAACGCCACCGCGGTGATGACCAACGTGCCGGGCCCGCAGCAGCCGCTCTACTTCGCAGGCGGCAAGATCGATCGACTCATGTTCTGGGTGCCTCAATCGGGCAATATCGGCATGGGCGTGTCGATCATCACCTACGCAGGCGAAGTGCAGTTCGGGCTGATCACCGACCGCAGCCTTTGCCCCGATCCGGAGCACGTGATCGAGCGCTTCGCGCCCGAGTTCGAGAAACTGGTTCTTGCTACCCTGATGGCCCCTTGGCCGTGGCAAGATGCGCCGACGGCGGCATGGATAGAGCAGGCCGTGCTTGCGTAAGTTACATACGGTCGATCATCGAAAGTAAGGGGAGCTCTTCGCTCCCCTTTTCGCGTCGATCACTCGCGACGTCGTTTACTGGCCGGCGTTGTGGCTGTTTACACAGTCCCAATAGCTCGCCGGGGCAACGTTGTTGCACTTCTCGGCAGCAGCCGGATCGGGCATCGGCTGGGGTGCCGGTGCGATGATCACTACTTGGCCCTCGGTGACAACGGGAGCCTCAATTATTTCCACGGTTTGCGCACCCGCCGATGTCGCCACGCCCAAGGCGAGCGCCGAGAGCACGATGGTTAGCTTCACGCTTTGCATAAGCACTCCTTTCACAAACGCAATACGCGGGAGAGTCCGCTGCGCCCGAGAACTTCGATTCCCGCTACCTTTGGGCGAGCTCATGCCCCGGGAAGTTCCGCTTTGCACGGAATGTCTCCTGTCTCAACACCGATGCAAGGTTTACAAAGTCGGAATGCGTGCCGGCACAGATGCGCCGGCGTAGGACTCGCGCCTACTCGAGCTCGGACTTGGCCAACTCGACATCCAGCCTTTCCATCGCGTCCATCGGCTTGCACTTTGCCGCTTGCTCGTAGAGCTTGGTCGCCTCATCGAGCCGATCCTTGGCGAAAAGCAGGATCAAGCCATTCGCGTACTCGATGCGGGCAATCGCCGATTCCGGATGGAGCTTCAGCGCCTTCTGGTAATGCTCGAGCGCGGATTCCTTCTTTGCGCCGTAGGTCATGCCGGCGACGAGTCCGCCGACCTTGTTAAGGACCTCGGCCTGATACGCGCCGTACGCGGTGTGTGCTTCGGCGTGCGCGGGCGCGAGCTTCAGTGCGGTGGTCAGCGCATCCTTGATCTTGCCGCCGAAGCCCTGCGCCAGCGCCTTCGCCACTGAAATGCCCTGGCTGTAACGGCCGAGCGCGTACGCGTAGAGGTAATGCGCGTTGGCGTCCTTGGGCGTCTCCGCGCGCCGCTCCGCGGCCCAGCCCGCCGCTTCTTCGAAGAGCGCCAGTTTCGCCTTATCCACTTTTTCGAGGTAGTTGGCGTAAATCGATTGCGCTTTGACGGCCGCGTTGATGCCGGCGCCACCCGCCGCGACGCCGGCTTCGACGGCCTGCGGGAACTCGCCGGCGTGGTAGTGCCGCCACGCATCGAGGACGGCAACATCCTTGGGGAACGGCTCGCCGTCGCCGCGGTGCAGCCGGTCCCAGTGCTTTTTGAGCGCCGCGACGTCGTAGGCATAGGCCTTGTCGGGGTGGGGAAATTTCGTCCATTGCTTTGCCACGTGAATCCTCCCAGCAGATCTCTTAAAGATAGTCCCGACTCAATCGATCGAGCAGCGCGCGGGCGTCGCCTCGAAGAAAGGGGGCGATCAGCGACAGCACCTGGTAGGCCGCACGATCGAGGCTCACCGCTTCGGATGCGCGCTCGCCGGCGGAGATTTTCTGGTAGGAGATCCAGTAAGTCGCGACTATGGAAACGTTGTCGGCCAGCGCCGCGATCTCGTGCTCGGACGCGTCCATCGCGCCGGTCGTGACCAGGCTGCGGCACAACTCTATCACGGTGCGTGCGCCGCGGCGCATGATGAGCGCGAAGCGCGATGCGAGCTTGCGATTGCGCGACAGGATCTCGTCCAGATCGCGGAACAGGAAGCGGTGGCCCCACATCGCTTCGAACAGGAGATGCAGCAGAAACCACAGGTCCTCGACGCCGGCGTTGCGCCCTTCCGGGGATACCAGCAGGCCGTCGAGCCTGCGCTCGAAGCTGGCGAAGAGCTCGGCAATGATCTCGTCCTTGTTGCGAAAATGGTAGTAGAGATTGCCGGGACTGATCTCCATCTCGTCGGCAATATCCGCGGTCGTGACATTCGGCTCACCGACACCGTTGAAAAGCAGCAGCGCAGTCTCGAGGATGCGTTCCCGCGTTCGCCGCGGGCGTTTGCGCTCCGCCATGGATGCGCTCCGGCATCGGTGAAAGCGGCAGTGTAGGACGCGCGGGACGCGCGGTCTATCGCGCTGCCGCTGCCGGTACGCCTCGCAACCTTCGGCGATGCAGCCAGCGCTCGAGCAAGTCGAGCGTGTACACAAGATCGCGGGCCGCCGTCCGCACGGCAGGCGCGTGAATCGACAAGGGTCTGGGATCGATCAGCGCCGCGCGGATCGAACGCTGCGGCTCGCGGAGACCCTCGACATTCAGCCGAATACCGTGCCTGGCGAGCAGCGGCCCGCAAGTCTCGCGCTGCGCGAGCAGGCGCTGCCGCGTCTTGTGATACGCGGCCTCGCAAAGTCGTTTGCGGTGCGAGTAGCTGAAGATGTTGACAAAGAACATGTCGGCATCCTCGCGATCGGGCTCGAAGAGCAGAACGTCGGCATGCGGATACTGGCGGCGGTATTTTCCCATCCCCGCCTGCATCCGGGAGTGCATGATCGCCCGGAACGCCTGCGCCAGCACCAGAGGGAGCCCGCCGTGGTTGATCTTCTCGACCGTCAGCCGTCTGTGGCGAGCGGCCGAGCTCGCGTCGAACGGCACCAGGGGATTGACGCAAAGGAGCAGGCCGACGCCCTGATCGAGCGCGACCGAGGCATGGAGTGTCTTGTTGAGCGCGCCGTCCACGTAGTGTTCGCCGTCGATTTCGACCGGAGGGAACAAGCCAGGCAGCGCCGCCGAGGCAGCGATTGCCTTGTTGATCGGCACATGATCGAAGCCGGGCTCGCCGAACGTCACGGCCTTGCCGGTGTCGAGATTCGTCGCAACCAGAAACAGCTTGCGCTCGAGCGTGCGAAAGTCGTTGCTGCGGCGACCGGTCGCGAACAGCCGCACAAGAAAGGCGTCGATGGCGCGCTGGTCGAACAACCCGGTGGGAACGGCGCCACCCAACGCGGCAAACGACGCCAGCGCGCCGCGCCGGAAGGGCTGGCGCAGAAAGTCTAGCGCTGCGCATGCGAAAAGGCGCGGCACCGATAGCGCGCGGCGCGTGAACTCGCCGAAGGCGGGGCGCAAGAACAATGCGGGCGCCAGTGCCGCATCCACACCGTCATCGATGAAAAGCCGGTACATCTGCGCCGGCGAAATGCCGTTGGCCAGCGCCGCTGCGACAAACCCGCCCGACGACACACCGACATAGACGTCGAGCTCATTGATGTCGATGCCCTCGAGCGACTCGGCAAGCGCAAGCAACGCGCCGACCTCGTAAATGCCGCCGAGCGGCCCGCCGCCCGCCAGCGCGAGGCCCAAGCGCGGACGGGCGGTCCGATGCGCCCTTCGCGACATGGAGCACCTCGCGTGTTTGTTACAGGCTTTAGTGCGGCGCGCGCGGTCAAGCGGCGCGCTTGGCGCGGCGGCCCTTCCGCGAGACGCGGGCCTTGGCACTGCGCGATTTCTTAGGCATTTTGCTAATGCGCTTCGCCGCGGGCGCCTTGAATGCCGGCAATGCAGCCGCCGCGGTGTCGACCAGGCCGCCGACTGTCGTGCGCGCCGTGTCGCGGGCGCGATTCCACGTCGTCGTCGCCAGCGCGATCGACGACTCGATCCTGCGACCGAGGACGCGGAGCGTGCGCGACTCCACGGTGGAGCCTTCCTTGACCAGTGCGCGGAACATGTGACCTGCGTCTTTGCGCGCCCATTCGCGCGTCACGACGGCGGCACCGAGGCCGGCGAGCCATACCTGGCGCGACGCGGCGAGCGCGGCGTCGGCGACCCGATTGACGCTGATATTTCCTGCAGCTTGCTTGAGCATGATGTTGCTCCTTCGTTGAGATGGTGGTTTGCGAACTACGTGCCCACTGTAGCGCGTCGCATTAGAGCAATCACACTAATCGCGCGCTTCGCGCTCAGCCCGGGCTACGCCCCAGCTTGGCGACGAGCCCACTCGCGAGCTTCGCGGTCATCGCGTATATCGACAGTTGGGGATTGGCGCCGATGCTGGTCGGAAACAGCGACCCGTCGAGCACGTAAAGGTTGTCCAAGTGATGATAGCGGCCGGTCGGATCGACCGCGGCCCGGCGCACGTCCGGGCCGATGGGGCAGCCGCCCATGACATGCGCGCTCACGACGGGCGCGACCAGCGGCGCCAGCGCGAGTGTCGCGATAGCCTCGCGCGCATCGAGCCAGCGGCTGAAGCTCGCGCCCGAAGCGTGCACCGGCATGACCGTCGTCGCACCGGCAGCGAACTGGATCTCCGCCATCGTTGCGAAGGCGCGCCGGGCGCCCTCCCAGAAATAATCGTTGAGCGCGTAGTCGAGCACAGGCGTGCCGTCGTCGCGAAGCGCAACGCTGCCGACCGGGCTGTCGGCATGAAATCCGTCGCGCAGCAAGGCGATGACAACCTGCATGTGGGCAAGGTCGCCCATCCAGCGGGCGTGCGCGAGTCCATGCCCGGCGAGCGTGGTCGCCGCAAGCACGGGATGAATCGGCGGCGCCTCGAGCTTGTAGCCGATCGGGCCGCCGGGCGCGACGTCGAGAAAATGGTCCGAATAAATTGTCTGCGGCGCGCCGGCAAAGCCGTCGATCCGCTCGGGCATCAGCGCCGCCGATACGACCGTAGGATGGAGAAAGGTGCGCTTGCCGACGACACCGTGGGGATCTGGAACTCGGCTTCGCAAGAGCAGCGCCGGCGTGCCGATCGCCCCGCCCGCGGCGATGAAAGTCTTCGCGCGCACCGTGATCCGGCGTGAAGTCGGGTCCGTACCGCGCGCATCCAGGCCGATACACTCGAGCGCGCTGATTTGCCCGTCGCGGCCATTCGCATGCTCGAGCTTCCACGCCCGCGTGCGCGTCAACAGCGTCGCTCCACGCGCGAGCGCCGCGGGGATCGTCGTGACCAGCATCGACTGTTTGGCATTCGTGGGACAACCCATGCCGCAGTAGCCGATGTTCCAGCAGCCCTTGACGTTGCGGCGGATCGTGCCGACTGAAAAGCCCAGCGCCTGCGCACCGCGCCGCAGCGCATCGTTGTTCTCATTCGGAGCGACGGCCCAGGGCGCGACGCTGACGCGCCGCTCCATGCGTTCGAACCAGGGCGCAAGTTCGCCGGCCCCGAACCCCTCGAGGCCGAACGCGTTGCGCCAGTAATCCAGCGTTGCCTCAGGCGTGCGGAAGCTCGACGTCCAGTTGACCGTCGTGCCTCCGCCGACGCACCGGCCCTGCAGGATGTTGATCGCCTTGTCCTTCGTCTTGCGGCTCGCCGATTCCTGATATAGCTGTGGATACGCATCGGATTCGCGCATGTGGAAATCGGACGACGTGGCGAGCGGCCCCTCCTCGATCATCACGACAGACAGGCCGGCATCGGAGAGGATCTCGGCGGCGGTGCCGCCACCGGCGCCCGTGCCGACGATCGCGACGTCGGCTTCGAAGCTGCGATCGTCGGTCAGCGTGGAGGCATCGATCACCTTCCACCCGGCGCGCTGGCCCGCGCGGAACGGATCGGGCAGGCGCGGCGCATGCAGCGTTTCCGGCATTAGCCGATCTCCAGCGACGGCGGCCCGGTGTAGCCGGTAGCCGGCCACGCGCGCGGATCGGCATACCACGCGGCGAAGACGAGCTGGTGCAGCGCTGCGTAGGCCGAGCGCAGCAGCTCGAAGCGGCTGTCGCGCCAGCGCGTCAGGAAGGAAGCGATCGATTCGCGCGTGGCTTCGGGCCACGGCGACCAGATCCCCGCGACGAGGCAGCGCGTCGGCGGAAAGCCGAGCAGCGAGAACAGGTCCGCAAGCTCTTTGCGTGTCGCCGGCGGAAGACCGGCGATCGCCTCTTCGACTGCAGCGAGGGTGGCGGCGCGGGCTGCCGGCGCCTCCGCGCCACTCGGCATCGCGCCATCGAGCAGGACGGGGATGACGGCCGCAATGATCGCGCGCGCATCCGGATCGAGCGCGTTCGGAGTCGGCTGCGCCGGCGGCGAAGTCGGCGTGTATAGCCAGCGCGCGAGCAACAGCGCCGCCCCGCCGGCGATTCCTGCTTTGAGGAGCGTGCGGCGGCTGATGCGAAGCGTTGTCGGGTTCAAGTTCGGCAAGGGAGGCGACGGCATACGGCAAATGGCTTGCGTGCCGGGCACTCTAGACCCGGCTTTTAGAGAAAACAATCTAGATTACTGAGCTCTTTCGGAAATCAGTGACCCAGTTCGCACCAATGCACGTCAACCCGGCGCAGGCACGGATCCAATTTCGAAGACGCACATTGGGTCCCGGCCGCAGCCTGCCCTGGTATGTCTGAGGCCGGGGCCGGGCCGGGGCGACACTATCGTGCCGCCCAACTACCCAATCCTCCGTAGGCTGGAGCTCCGGAGGTGTCACGTTGAAGCGGGCGCGCCACTCGCTAGTCACTTATCATGGCGGCTTTTTCGCGGCGCGCCTCTAGAAACCTTACCTCAGCTGGATCGCGTCCGCCGGAACCACATGGCGACCACGTCTGAAGCAGAGCTGATTCGCCAACTCGAAGGCGCTCGCGCGCTGCACGAGGAACGCGCCGCTTCGCCGGAGTTGGCCGCGGCGCTGGATCGGCTCGCGCTGTGGCAGTCGCGAAGGCTCAATGCCACTTACGCCGACCTCGCCCACGAGCCTCGATATGAACGTGCTATCACGTTTTTCCAGACCGACCTGTACGGCCCCGGGGATTTCAGCCGCCGCGACGCCGATCTCGCGCGTGTCGTGCCGCTGATGGCCCGGGTCCTGCCCGAAGGCGTGATCGCGACCATCTCGGCTGCAATTGAGCTCTCCACACTATCGCGCGAGCTCGATCGCGCGCTGCTCGACAAGCTGCCTCCGCGTGCCCTGCTTTCGGTTGCGACATATTGCGCAGCCTATCGTGCGCTCGCCAATCGAGGCGCACGCGAACGGCAGATCGCGCTTATCGTGGCGGTCGGGCGCGCGCTGGACCGCTACGTCGGCAATACGCTCACCCGCTCCGCGCTCGCCGCGATGCGGCAACCGGCCCGCGTCGCGGGCTTGAGCACATTGCAGGATTTCCTGGAGCGTGGGTTTGCGGCGTTCCGGCAGATGGCGGGCGCCGACGAGTTCCTCGCCACGGTCGAAACGCGCGAAACCGCGCTGATGAACGCGATCTTCGACGGCGACCGCGCGCCGTTTCCTGAGCCTTTGTAGGGCCGAATTCATTCGGCCGGCGCCGCGTGCGAATAAATTCGCACCTACAAACGTCTACGCCTTACCGAAGAGCGCGTCCAATTCCTTGTTGATCTGCTGCTCGATCGGGCTCTTGAGCGCGAAGAGCAGGAAGGAAAGCTCCACGTCCAGCCGGACATCGGTCTTGCCCACGTGCAAGCTGCCCGATAACCCCGGCCGTTCGAACGCGATGTGATCGCCCTCCCATTCATAGGCGAGATCGAAGCGCTTGTTCAGGTCGCGTGCAATCTTCTCTGCCGCGGCCTTGGCTTTCTTGTGGTCGAGCTTGTGGCGGCGTTTGATCGAAATGGCGGGCATGGCCGGCTCCGGGGGCAACGGCAGACACAGTATAGCCAAACTCTGCCGACCGGTTCGAGCGCCCGTGCCATGGACCCGCTATCGCAAAGGCGAGAGAATCGATCCGGCTCCGGTCGCGGTGTCCCGAAAAGGGCAGCATGGCCAACATCGGCGAGTATTTCGCGCAACACGTTTCAGCACCCGACAAGGTGCTCTACCGCCACTTCGACGGCGGAGAATGGCTCGACGTTACCGTCGGTGAGATCGCCGCGCTGGTCGGGCGCTGGCAGGCAGCTCTCGCCGCGTTGGGTCTCGCCCCCGGCGATCGCGTTGCGGTGTGCCTGAAAAACGGCATCGACTGGGTCGCGCTCGATCTTGCCGCGCTTGGGCTTGAGCTCGTCGTCGTTCCGCTTTACGTCGACGACAATCCCGACAACATCGCATGGTGCGTCGCCAACGCCGAGGCGCGACTGCTCGTCGTCGAGAGCGCGAAGATGGCGGGCGCGCTCAAGAGTACCGGCAGCGCGCTGCCGCCCGTGTATGTGCTGCGCCCCGGCGCGGGCGATCCCGACGCGACGGTCGCTTCGCTACTGCCCGCCGCGGCGGCCGCGCCGCAATTCCGATCATTACCGGAGAAAACGCTCGCGACGATCTGCTACACCTCGGGCACGTCGGGCCGGCCGAAGGGCGTGATGCTGTCGCACGGCAACATCATCGCCAACGTGTTGTCGTGCCAGGAAACTCAGATGGCGCGGTCTACCGATCTATTCCTGTCGATCCTCCCGCTGTCGCACATGTTCGAGCGCACCGGGGGTTACTATCTGCCGCTTTCGATCGGCGCGAAGGTCGTCTATGCGCGGAGCGTCGCGGAGCTCGCGGACGATCTCGCGACGCAGGCACCGACGGTCATGTTCGCGGTGCCGCGCGTCTTCGAAAAGCTCTATGCCCGCGTCGAAGAGGCCCTCGCAAAATCGCCGGCGAAGCGTTGGTTGTTCAGGCAATGCGTTATGCGCGGCTGGCGCGTCGAGAGCAGAAGCGCCGGCTGGCTCGACGCGCTGGCAACGCCTTTGCTGCGCGCGATCGTCGCCAAGCCCGTGCTCGCGCGACTTGGAGGGAGGATGCGGCTCACGGTCGTCGGCGGCGCCGCGCTCGATCCGGAAATCGCGCATACCTTCATCGGGCTCGGGCTCCCGCTGCTCCAGGGCTACGGCATGACCGAGGCGTCGCCGGTGATCTCGGTCAACCGCGTCCGAGACAACGATCCCGAATCGGTCGGGCCGCCGCTTCCGGGTGTCGAGGTGACGCTCGGCGAGGCTGCAGAGCTGCTCGCGCGCGGCGGCAACGTGATGCTTGGCTATTGGCGCAACGAAGAGGCGACGCGAGCGGCTATCGACGCAGACGGCTGGCTGCATACCGGCGATGTAGGCGAGATTCGCGATGCGAAGATCTACATTCGCGGCCGCATCAAGGACATTCTGGTGATGTCGAACGGCGAGAAACTCCCGCCGCAGGATGTCGAGTTCCCCGTGCTGCACGACCCGGTGTTCGAGCAGGTGATGCTGGTCGGCGAAGGTCGGCCGTTTCTCACGCTCCTCGCGGTCACGCAGGAGCGCGACGAGAAGGCGCTCATCGCGCGCGCCAACGAGCGGCTCAAGGCGTTTCCGCGCTGGGTGCGCATCCGTCGCGTCATCGCCACACCCGACCCGTGGAGCATCGACAACGGCCTGCTGACGCCGACGCTTAAGCTCAAGCGCCCGCTGGTGCTTGCCCGGCTCAGGGACCGGATCGACGCGGTGTACGCGTCGGATCCCGCGGGCTCGGCGCAGCCGTGTCAGGCCTCGGGCTAGGGCAATGTGTCGCTATCCACTCGGGTTCTATCAGCCGTGACCGCACGTGCGCAGAACATCCGCGAAATCAACTTGTTGGTAGCGGACTCCTGGCGGGATAAATGTTCACTTGCGTTTGCTAACGCGCGTGGCATGATAAAAAGTTCGCGTGCGGTGCGAGCTGCGTGCACAATTCAACGTTAGCGAAGGGAGGACACGCAATGAAGCTCTACTATCATCCGGTATCGACGACAAGCCGCGGGATCATGCTGTTTGCCGCGGACAGTGGCCTGGACCTCGACTACCAGACGGTCGACCTGTTTACGGGCGCACACTTCCAGCCGGAATACGTCGCGATCAACCCCAGCCGGCAAGTGCCGGTGCTGGACGACGGCGACTTCCGGTTGACGGAGAGCTCAGCGATTCTCAAGTATCTGGCGGAGACGACGGGGTCGGCGGCGTACCCGGCGGATCCGCGCCAACGGGCGCGGATCAACGAACGCATGGATTGGCTCAATACCGGCTTCTACCGCGATTTCGGTTACGGTCTGATCTACCCGCAGATCTTTCCCTATATGCGCCGGCCCGACGAAAGAGTCCAAGCGGCAACCGTCGCATGGGGTCGAGACAAGGCCAGAGACTGGTTGAAGGTTCTCGATCAGGACCTGATCGGCCCCAAGAACGCCTATCTTTGCGGCGACGAAGTCACGCTGGCCGACTACTTCGGTGCGCCGATGCTTGTACTGGGTGAAATCATCCACTGCGACTACGCGAACTATCCGAATATCCGGCGCTGGCTCGGCAATATGAAAGCGCGTCCCAATTGGCCGAAGGTGCATGAGGCGTTCTACAAATATCTGGTTGACCCGGCCAAGGACCAACGGTTCGAAGTCATTTGATACGAGATCGGCGGCGCGAACAGAGGAGCTCGACGATGATCAAGGGCCTGCATCACAATGCATATCGTTGCCGCGATTCGGAAGAGACGCGGCAGTTCTATGAGGATTTCCTGGGGCTGCCGCTCGCGGGCACGCTCGAGATCCAGGAAACGAAGAGCGGCCGCAAGACCGCCGTGCTGCACACCTTCTATTGTCTCGACGACGGCTCGTTCCTCGCCTTTTTCGAAGCTCCGGACATGCCGTTCGAGTTCAAGGCGCAGCACGACTTCGATCTCCACATCGCGCTCGAGGTCGATGAACCGGTGTTGAGCGACATGATGGCGAAGGGGAAGGCGCGCGGCATCGAGACGCGCGGTGTCTCTGAGCACGAGTTCGTCCGCTCGATCTACTTTCGCGATCCGAACGGCTACGTGATCGAGCTGACCGCCAAGACGCCGGAGCACGCGCGACTGATGGACCCCGCAACGAACCGCGCACGTGAATTGCTCGACCGGTGGCAATCTTCCAAGGTGCAGCAGGCGGTGAGCAGCGTCTGATCTGCGGATCACCAGGGGCCGGTGTCGCTGGATGAGCGCGCCGATCGACCTAGTGCCCTGTTCCGTAAATTCACTCGCAAGTTCGCGGCGAAATCAGTCGCCATGCTGCGTTGGTCGGCCTCACCGTACCACTCGTTACGCTGCGGCCTCCCGCCTTGCCTGACGGCTGATTTCATCCGCTCCTTTTGCTTCGGAACTTACGGAACAGGACACTAGCGCCAGGCTTGCGCCGGCGCCGATAGGGTTTGCACGAAGTTGCGGCATGTTGGCGGCGACGCGCTTTGCTTGACCGTGATGGGCAGCCGCCGAGCAGTTGACAGCGACGCGGCGCCAACCGTAAAATTCAAACAGACGTTTGACTGAATTACGCCGACTCGCATCCGGTCGGTCAAAGGCTGGCCATGGGTGGCAAGGTCATTCCATTCGACACGCCAAAGAGCTCGGCAACGCAGGGAAAAATCCTCGACGCCGCCGAAGCACTGTTCATGGAGCACGGTTTCGAGGCGACGTCGCTGCGGCAGATTACCGCAGCAGCGAACGTCAACCTGGCCGCGGTTCACTACCACTTCGGCAGCAAGGAGGATCTGTTCGAGGCGGTGCTCACCCGCCGTCTCGATCCGATGAACCAGGAGCGCCTCGCGCTGTTAACGCGCTTCGAGCATGAATCGGCGCCGAAGCCGCTATCTTGCGAAAAGATCCTCGCGGCAATGTTCATCCCGGCGTTGAAGCTCGCGCGTGATCCCGAGCGCGGCGGCAAGAATTTCCTGCGTCTGCTGGGACGCGCCTACGCCGATCCGGCGCCTTTCATCCGGCATTTTCTATCCGACCAGTATGCGGTGGTGATCGCGCGGTTCAAGGCCGCGTTTGGACGTGCGCTGCCACAACTGCCGAAGAAAGAGCTCGTTTGGCGGCTGCATTTCGTGATGGGCGCGCTGTCGTTCACCCTGGCGGGCACCGACGCCCTCAGGCTGATCGCCGCGCTCTCGCGGGGCGAAGCGGCCAATGACGAGATGCTGTTGCGGCGGCTCGCCCCATTTCTGATTGCGGGCCTCAAAGCCCCGCTCCCGGATCTCTCCGAACTCGACGGCGAAGCCGCCGCCGTGTTCCTCACGCGGTAGGAGCGCTGATGTTGACACTCGTTTGGCTCGCCGCCGTTATCGCCGGTCTCTTTGCACTGGCGTACGTCAATGCGGCGGGTTGGATGTGGACGGGTGCCCTCGCCGTCGCGCTCGCGGCCGCGTGGGGCGCGAACCTGATGCCGCTCGCCGTGGTCATCGTGCTGGGCATGCTGGTCGCCGTGTTGGTGATCCCGCTCAATTTCCCGCCGCTGCGTCGCGCGTTGATCAGCGACGGCGTGCTCGCCGTCTTTCGCCGGATCCTGCCGCCGATGACGCCGACCGAGCGCGAAGCGATCGAGGCTGGCACAGTGGGCTGGGACGGCGAGCTTTTCTCCGGCCGTCCCGATTGGGCGAAGCTCCTCGCCCTGCCGGCGCCGAAGCTCTCTGCCGAAGAGCAGCACTTTTTGGATCACGAATGCGAGGAACTGTGCTCGATGGTCACCGACTGGGAGACCACCCACGTCTACCTGGATCTGCCGCAGCCTGTCTGGCAGTACATCAAGGACAAGGGCTTCCTCGGGATGATCATCCCGAAAGAGTACGGTGGGCTCGGCTTTTCGGCGTTCGCGCACTCGCAGGTTGTCGTCAAGCTCGCATCGCGCTGCAGCGCGTTGGTGGTCACGGTGATGGTTCCCAATTCGCTGGGCCCCGGCGAATTGCTCGTGCATTACGGCACGGACGAGCAGAAGCGCTACTACCTGCCGCGGCTCGCCAGGGGCCTCGAGATCCCGTGTTTCGCGCTGACCAACCCGCACGCAGGCTCGGATGCCGCGGCGATTCCCGATGCCGGCATCGTCTGCAAGGGCGAGTACCAGGGCAGGCAGGTGCTGGGCTTGCGAGTTACCTGGGAGAAGCGCTACATCACGCTCGGGCCGGTCGCGACGATTCTGGGGCTGGCCTTCCGGGCCCTCGATCCCAACCATCTGCTCGGCGACAAGGAAGATCTGGGCATAACCTGCGCCCTCATTCCGACCGATCACCCCGGCGTCAACATCGGGCGGCGGCACATGCCCCTTTCGGCAGTGTTTCAGAATGGCCCGAACTGGGGACGCGACGTTTTTATTCCGATCGACTGGGTGATTGGCGGCAAGGCGATGATCGGCAAGGGCTGGCGGATGCTGATGGAATGCCTTGCCGCGGGCCGCGCCATCTCGCTGCCTTCGCTCAATACCGGCATGGCCAAGATGGTGGTGCGCACCACCGGCGGCTACGCGCGTGTGCGCACGCAGTTCAAGACGCCGATCGGCAAGTTCGAAGGTATCGAGGAACCGCTGGCGCGCATGGGAGGCTACCTCTACTCGATGGACGCGACGCGCACGCTCACCGCGGGCATGGTCGATCAGGGCGAAAAGCCCGCCGTCCTTTCCGCGATCGGGAAATACCACCTGACCGAGCGCGGCCGGCAGGTTGCCATCGATGCGATGGATATCGCCGGCGGCAAGGGTATCTGTATGGGCCCCTCGAACTTTCTCGGGGCGGCGTACATGCAGAGTCCGGTGTCGATCACCGTGGAAGGCGCCAACATCCTCACGCGGAGCCTCATCATCTTCGGCCAGGGCGCGATCCGCTGTCATCCGTACGTGCTCAAAGAGATGGCCGCTGCGCACGAGCCCGACGCCCGAGCGGCATCGGTCGCGTTCGATCGCGCGCTGTTCGGTCACATCGGCTTCGCACTTTCGAACTTCGCCCGAACGTTCGTGCTCGGCATTGTCGGCTCGCATCTGGTGCGCGTGCCCGACGTCGCGCCGGAGGTTCGGCGGTACTACCAACAGTTGACGCGGTTCTCGGCGGCGCTCGCATTTCTCGCCGACGTCTCGATGGGCGTGCTGGGCGGCGCGCTGAAGCGCAAGGAGAAGCTCTCGGCGCGGCTGGGCGACGTGCTGTCGTACCTCTTCCTTTGCTCGGCGACGCTCAAGCGTTTCGAAGACGAGGGCCGCCAATCCGCCGACGCGGCACTGATGCACTGGGCCATCTGGGACGCGATGTTCAAGGCGCAGACCGCGCTCGAGGGGGTCATTTCCAATTTTCCCAACCGGATGATCGCGACAGTGATGCGGCGCACCGTGTTTCCGCTGGGCCGGCCGTACGTGATCCCCTCGGACAATCTCGGTCACGAAGTAGCGAAACTGCTTATCGAGCCGTCGCCCACGCGCGATCGCCTCACCGCCGGCATGTATCTGCCGCAGGCGGAGACCGACGTGGTCGGCGCGATCGATTCCGCGGTCGAGGCGACACTAGCCGCCGAGCCGATCGAAGCGCGCATGCGCGAGGCACAGAAAGCCGGACGCTTCTCCGTCGAGCTCGGCGAGGATCGCGCCGCAGCGGCGCAGGCGGCGAGTGTCATTACGGCCGACGAATTCGCGATCGTAACCCGGGCCAGGAAGCTGGCCGATCAAGTGATCCGCGTTGACGACTTTGCGCCGGACCTGGGCGTTTCCGAGATGCACCCGCCGGTCGTATCGCCCGCGCCGCCCGCACGCAAGGCGGCAGCGTAACTTCAACGGTCTCGACGCAAAGGACGCCGGGGCACCAAGGACGCAAAAGGAACGTCGCGATTTTCCTTCGCGCTCGCTCTCGTCCTTGGCTGTGAGGTTTTCTTCTCTATGGAATCGCTGAGGCAGCCATGAATCAACCCATCCACGTCGTCGACGGCACGCGAACGCCGTTTCTCAAGGCGCGCAACCGGCCGGGGCCGTTTGCCGCCTCGGATCTCGCCGTGCAGGCCGGGCGCGAGCTGCTCATGCGCCAGCGCTTTGCACCCACCGATCTCGACGAAGTGATTCTCGGCTGCGCCAGCCCTTCACCGGACGAAGTCAACATCGGCCGCGTGGTCGCGCTGCGCATGGGCTGCGGCAAGAAAGTTCCTGGCTGGACGGTGATGCGCAACTGCGCTTCGGGCATGCAAGCGCTCGACTCGGCGATCGCCAATATTCGCGGTGGGCGCTCGGATCTGGTGCTGGCAGGCGGCGTCGACGCGCTCTCCCGCGCTCCGTTGCTGTATTCGGACAGGATGGTGCTGTGGTTCGCCGGTTTCAGCGCGGCGAAAACCTTCGGCGAAAAGGCAGGCGCGTTCCTGAGGCTCAAGCCGACGGAGCTCTTCACGCCGATCATCGGCATCATGAAAGGGCTCACCGATCCGATGGTCGGACTGCTGATGGGCCAAACCGCGGAGAACCTGGCGTTTCGCTTCGGCATCACCCGCCGGGAGATGGACGAATTCTCCGCGAAGAGCCACCACCGCGTGCTCGCTGCGCAAAGAGACGGCCACTTCACCGGCGAGATAGCACCGCTTTTCGACGGCGAAGGAAACCTGTACGAAAAAGACGATGGCGTGCGCGAAGACTCGACGCCGGAAAACCTCGCCAAGCTCAAACCGTTCTTCGATCGCAAATACGGCAACGTCACCGCTGGCAACAGCTCGCAGATCACCGACGGTGCCGCGTGGCTGATCCTGGCCTCGGATGCGGCCATCGCCAAGTACCAGTTGCCCGTGCTGGGCACGATCCTCGACAGCGAATGGGCCGGTCTCGATCCTGCGCAAATGGGTCTGGGGCCGGTGCACGCGGCGACCCCGCTCTTGAAGCGTCACGGGCTGAAGCTCGACGACGTCGATGCCTGGGAGATCAACGAAGCATTTGCGGCGCAGGTGATCGCCTGCCTGCGCGCCTGGGCCGACGACGCGTATTGCAAGACCGAGCTGGGGCTGGACGGCGCGCTGGGCAAGCTCGACGAATCGAAGCTCAATGTCGACGGTGGCGCGATCGCTCTGGGACATCCGGTCGGCGCGTCGGGCGCGCGCATCGTGTTGCATCTGCTCAACGTCCTGAAGCGCACGAAAGCCAGGCGTGGAATCGCCGCGATCTGCATCGGCGGCGGCCTGGGCGGCGCGATGCTCGTCGAGGTAGCGTAGGGCCGAATTCATTCGGCCCCATCGAACCAAGCGTCGTGCGCGTGCGAATGAATTCGCACCTACAGGAAAGGTACTTCGGGCAGTTCGGAATAATGGTCGCGCGGAACCTGCAGGGACGATAACGATGACTTTGCGGCACTGGAAGCTCGACGCCGACGGCGACGGTCTCGCCTGGCTCACCATTGACAGGGCGGGCGCTTCGACGAATTCGCTCTCTGCCGAAGTCCTCGAAGAGCTGCGTTCGGTCTTGAGCGATCTAGCGGCCGCGCCGCCCAAGGGGCTCATCATCCGCTCGGGCAAGGACAACGGGTTTATCGCCGGCGCCGACATCGAAGAGTTCGAGCGCGTCAAGACGGTC
Organism: Casimicrobiaceae bacterium; assembly: GCA_036506975.1. Taxonomy (GTDB): domain Bacteria; phylum Pseudomonadota; class Gammaproteobacteria; order Burkholderiales; family Casimicrobiaceae; genus PALSA-1003. The sequence goes on from DASXQW010000260.1 coordinate 17,227, forward strand.
GACGATGCCGTCGCGATCGTCAAGCGTGGCTGGGACATATTCGACGAGCTCGCGGCGGCACGGTACCCGACGCTGGCGCTGATTCGCGGATTCTGTCTCGGCGGCGGCCTCGAACTCGCGCTCGCCTGCCGCTACCGCGTCGTCGTCGACGAACCCGGCACGCGGCTCGGCCTGCCGGAAGTAATGCTGGGTATCGTTCCGGGCTGGGGCGGCATGCGCCGTCTGCCCCGGCTCGCCGGCGCGCCCGCCGCGCTCGACTTGCTCTTGACAGGCAAGACGATCGATGCCCGCCGGGCGAAAAAGCTCGGCGTGGCGGACGAGTGCGTGCCGACGCGGATCATGATCAACACCGCCCGCGGCGTACTTCTCGCCGCGCCGTCTCCGCGGCGGCTCCCGTTCCCGCTGTCGCTGACTCTGAATCCGCTGCTGCGGCCCATCATTGCGGCGCAGGCGAGAAAGCAGGTCTCGGCGCGCGCGCGGCGCGAGCACTATCCGGCGCCGTACGCGATCCTCGATATCTGGGTCAAGCACGACGGCGATGCGCTCGCGGCGCCTCCGTCCGATCCGGCGTCGATCGCGCATTTGATACAGACGCCGACGGCGATGAACCTGATCCGCGTGTTCCGGCTGCAGGAACGCCTCAAGGCGTTCGGCCGCGACGATGTTTCCCCCACCCCTAACCCTTCCCCCGTTGGGGGAGGGGAACCTAGTGCGCGCCTTCGGCGCGAATCTTCGGACGGAGCGCAACGAAGTGAGTCGCTGCGCGACTCGCACGGTCCTGCCGTGCACGTGCACGTCATAGGTGCGGGCACGATGGGCGGCGATATTGCGGCATGGTGCGCGCTGCGCGGCCTGACCGTGACGATGCAGGATCAGTCGCCCGAGCGACTCAAGCCGGCGATAGAGCGCGCGGGCAAGCTCTTTTCCGATCGCCTCAAGGATTCGCGGCGAGTGCGCGACGCATTCGACCGCCTGATTCCGGACATAGCCGGCGACGGTGCGGCGCGGGCCGACGTCATCATCGAAGCCATCTTCGAGAATCTAGACGCCAAGCAGGAACTGTTCGTTGCGTTGGAGGCGAAGGCGAAGCCGTCCGCGCTGCTCGCAACCAATACATCCAGCATCCCGCTGGAGCAGATCGGCGCTCCGCTGAAGGACCCGGGCCGGCTTATCGGGCTGCATTTCTTCAACCCCGTAGCGAAGATGATGCTGGTCGAGGTCGTCCACGGTTCAAGTACGCATAGCGAGCTCCTCCCGCGCGCTTGCGCATTCGCCCGGCAGATCGACAAGCTGCCGCTGCCCGTGAAGAGCGCGCCGGGCTTTCTCGTCAATCGGATCCTGGCACCGTATCTCATGGAAGCGATGCGCTGCGTCGACGAAGGCATCGCTCCGGAGACGGTCGACGAGGCCGCGCTCGCTTTCGGCATGCCCGTCGGCCCCATCGAACTCGCCGATACCGTCGGGCTCGATATCTGTCTCGCCGTCGGCAAGATGCTCGGCAAGGGCGCGGAGCCGCCGAAGAAACTCACCGAGCTGAACGCTGCCGGCCATCTGGGTAAGAAGAGCAAACGTGGCTTCTACGACTGGTCGAGCGGCAAGGCGGCGAAGAGCCAAGCCGGGGCTGTTCCGCAGGGGCTCGCGGACCGGCTGATTCGTCCGTACATCGCCGAAGCGAAGACCGCGTTGGCTGAGGGCATCGTCGCGGACGCGGATCTGGTCGATGCCGGGGCGATTTTCGGCACGGGCTTCGCGCCCTTCCGCGGCGGTCCGCTGCACTACGCCGCGGGCTCCGCGTCGCCGTCTGCTAGCATAGGCTAAGAAACGGAAGACATAAGAATGGGCCACAGGAGGAGATAGTGGACAGGATCTGGCTTAAGTCGTACCCGAAAGGCGTCCCCGCCGAAATCGACGTCAATACCTACGCATCCTTGCGCGACGTGTTCGATTCCGTCGTCGCGGAGTTCGGCCCGCGGCCGGCATACACCTGCATGGGCAAGTCCATCACGTTCGCCGAGCTCGACCGCGCCTCGGCTGCGTTCGGCGCGTTCCTGCAGGGGCGCGGGCTCAAGAAAGGCGCGCGCGTCGCGCTCATGATGCCCAACATTCTGCAGTATCCGGTATGCCTGTTCGGCATCCTGCGCGCCGGTCTCACGGTTGTGAATACCAACCCGCTGTACACGCCGCGCGAGCTCGAGCATCAATTGACCGACAGCGGCGCCGAAGTGATCGTGGTCGTCGAGAACTTCGCGCACACGGTGCAGGAAGTGGTCGGCAGGACGGCAGTCAAGCAGGTCGTCGTCACCAGCATCGGCGAAATGCTCGGCTGGAAGGGGCCGCTCGTCGACTTCGTGCTGCGTCACGTGAAAAAGATGATCCCGCCGTGGCGCCTCCCTGGCTCGTTGCGGCTGTCACAGGCGCTGGCCGAGGGTCGGCAACGCAAGCTCGAGCACGTGCCGATCACCCACCAGGACATCGCATTTCTGCAATACACCGGCGGTACGACCGGGGTGGCCAAGGGGGCGATGCTGCTGCATCGGAACATCGTCGCCAATCTGCTCCAGGCCCGTGCCTGGCTAAAACCGTTCCTGGGCAACGAGCGCCACCTCATCCTCACTCCGCTGCCGCTCTATCACATCTTTTCGCTCACGGCGAATTGCCTGGTGTTCATGACGCTGGGCGCCGAGAACGTGCTGATCACGAACCCGCGCGACATTCCCGGTTTCGTAAAGGAAATGAGCAAGCACCGCTTCACCACGTTTACCGGCGTCAACACGCTCTTCAATGCTCTGCTCAACAACGCCGATTTTGCGAAGCTGGATTTCTCGTCGCTGCGCCTGACGCTGGGCGGCGGCATGGCGGTGCAGAAGGCGGTTGCCGAGCGATGGAAGCAGGTCACCGGCGTGCCGCTGATCGAAGCGTATGGCCTAACCGAGACATCTCCCGCGGCGACGATAAATCCGCTCGATCTTCCGGAGTACAACGGCGCGATCGGGCTCCCGATTCCATCGACCGATCTCGTATTGCGTGACGACGCGGGGCACGACGTGCCGCTGGGGCAGGCGGGCGAAATCTGCATCAAGGGGCCGCAAGTGATGGCGGGTTACTGGCAGCGACCCGACGAGACAGCGAAGGTGATCGACGCGAATGGCTGGCTGGCCACCGGCGACGTCGGTGTGATGGACGACCGCGGTTTCGTGCGCATCGTCGATCGCAAGAAAGACATGATTCTCGTCTCCGGTTTCAACGTGTATCCGAACGAGATCGAATCGGTCGTCGTCACGCATCCGGGCGTGCTGGAGTGCGCGGCGATCGGTGTGCCCGACGCGAAGTCGGGCGAAGCGGTGAAACTGTTCGTCGTCCGCAAGGATGAGAACCTCACCGCTGAAGCGCTGCTCGCCCATTGCCGGACGCTTTTGACAGGCTACAAGTGCCCGCGTGAGGTCGAGTTCCGCGCCGAGCTGCCGAAATCCAACGTCGGCAAGATCCTGCGGCGCGAGCTTCGCGACGAGGCACGAAGGAAAGCGGCATGAGGCGCTTTACCGTAAAGATGCAAGGAAGGGATTTCACGTGAAATTCCTTGCGCGCTCTGTGCTGCGGCAGCACCTTTGTTGATCTCATGGACGAGAACGAGAATGTCTTGCTGCCCGACAAGGCTCCGACGCTGCGCGTCGTGCCGATGCCGGCTGACGCCAACCAGCATGGCGATATCTTCGGCGGCTGGGTGATGTCACAAGTCGACATCGCCGGCGGAGTTGCCGCGGCGCGCCGGGCGCGCGGCCGCGTTGCGACGGTGGCGGTAAAGTCATTCGTGTTCAAGCAGCCGGTGTTCGTCGGTGACCTCGTGAGCTTTTACTCCGAAATAACTCATGCGGGTCGCACGTCGGTGACCGTCGACGTGCAGGTGTACGCGCAGAGGAATCCGGGCAAGATGATCTGCGTCAAAGTCACCGAAGCGTGCCTGACGTATGTCGCAGTGGGGCCGGACCGGCGGCCGCGCGAGCTGCCGCGTGAGTAGCGCAGCGGCGGACGCGAACGGAGCCGACAAACCGCGACTTCCATGAGGGACCACGGGGATGCGGCGCTCTGGTCGCCGGTGTATAGTTGACGGCCACGCCGCCGGCATCTAAAGGCGCCACCCAAGAAATCGAATAAGCGGTAATCCACCAAGAGGAGGACGAACAACATGAAATCCCGTGCATTCCGTCGTACGCGCCTCGCCGCGGCCGTCGGCGCAGCGCTGTTGTCGTTGTCGGCCGGCCACGCGCTCGGTGCTGCGTTCGCGCTGCAGGAACAGAATGCGAGCGGGCTCGGCCACGCCTACGCCGGCGGCGCGGCGGCCGCCGAGGATGTCAGCACGATCTTCTACAACCCTGCGGGACTAGTGCGGCTGCAGACGACTCAGGCCGTCGTCGCCGGCAATGTCATCTGTTTTTCGGCCAAGTTTCGAGACAACGGATCGCAGCCCGCTGCATTGCAGCCGCTCGGCGGAACAGGCGGTGAGGCTGGTAAATGCGCAGTAGTGCCGAACATTTACGTCGGCATCCCCTTTACCGACAAGTGGTCGTTCGGGCTCGGGGTCAACGTGCCGTTCGGGCTGGAGACCGAGTACGACTCGGACTGGCTCGGTCGCTTCCAGGCGGTCAAATCGAAGATCGAAACGATAAACGTCAATCCGGTCCTTTCGTGGGAGCCGACGAAGAACCTGACCGTGGGCGGCGGCGTCAGCTGGCAGCGTATTAAGGCGACGCTTACCAGTCGCGTGAATTACGCAGGGGCCTTCGCGACCGGCGTCGGCGGCCTCGTCGCCGCCGGGCAGCTTCCCGCTGCGGCGGCGCCGGTCCTCATCGGCTCGGCCGCAGGACTGGAGTCGGGTGCCGATGTTTCCGGCCACGACAGCGGATGGGGCTGGAACGTAGGCGTACTGTGGCAAGCGAACGAGCAAACCAGATTCGGCGCGGCCTATCGCTCCAAGATAAAGTACGACGTCGGCGGCTCAGTTAACTTCAGCAATCCTACGGCTTCTTCGCTCGGGCCTCTTCCACCGACGCTGGCGCCGGTCGGAGCGGCCATCGTGAGCGGGGTGAACACAGCGCTGGCGAGCGGCGATGTGTCGATCGCGATCGAAATGCCCGACACGGCCAATGTGTCGGTGTTCCACCAGTTCAATAACAAGTGGGACTTGATGGCGGACGTCCAATACACCGGGTGGAGCACCATCCAGGAGCTGAAGATCGTCCGCAGCACCGGCGCGGTGCTGCAAACGACTCCTGAAAACTTCCGCGACACCTGGCGGGGCTCGGTCGGCGCGAACTACCGCTACAGCGACACATGGATCTTTCGCGGCGGCCTCGCCTACGATCAATCGCCGGTGCGCGATGCCCAGCGCACGCCGCGACTGCCCGACCAGAACCGCACCTGGGTCGCGCTCGGCGCGCAATACAAGTACTCGCCCAGCATTGCGATCGATTTCGCCTGGGCGTACATCTTCGTGCGCGATCCGAGCATGAACCAGAATGCGGGAAGCACCGCTGCCAACGGATTGATCAGCGGTTCCTACAGGAGCAATGTCAACATCGTCGGCCTCCAGCTGACCTACACGGCCAAGTAATCGCGATAACGCATCAAGACTGGCTGTCCGCGCCGCAGAGTCGCACCCTGCGGCGCGGCGCTTTTTTGAGGATGTCGAACGAAGTTCCTGAACATGCCCGAGTCGCGCATTGTCGTTCGGAAGGCTGCCATCCTCGGCGCAGGTGTCATGGGCGCGCAGATCGCCGCGCATCTCGCCAACGCCGGCGTCCCGGCGCTGCTGTTCGACCTTTCCGCCAAGGAGGGCGATCCGAACGACATCGCGCAGAAGGCGATCGAGAACCTGAAGAAGCTCGAGCCCTCGCCGCTGGCGGCAAAGGACCGCGCAGCCGGGATCACGCCGGCAAATTACGACCAGCATCTCGCGCTGCTTTCCGGCTGCGACCTCGTGATCGAGGCGATTTCCGAGCGCATGGATTGGAAACAGGCGCTCTACGAGAAGGTCGCGCCACATATCGGCGCGCAAGCGATCGTCGCGAGCAACACCTCCGGTTTGTCGATCAATGCGCTGGCGCAAGCCTGCCCGGCGCACCTGCGGCCGCGGTTCTGCGGCGTCCATTTTTTCAATCCGCCGCGCTATATGCATCTGGTCGAGTTGGTTGCGCAACGCGCCACCGAGCCGCGGCTCCTCGATCAGCTCGAGACTTTCCTGACGACGGTGCTGGGAAAGGGCGTCGTTCGCGCCAAGGACACGCCAAACTTCGTCGCCAACCGCGTCGGCGTTTTCTCGATTCTGGCGACGATGGCGCATACGGAAAGCTACGGGCTGGGTTTCGACGTCGTCGACGCGCTGACCGGGCCCGCAATCGGCCGCGCCAGGAGCGCGACGTATCGCACCAGCGACGTGGTCGGCCTCGACACCATGGCGCACGTGATCCGGACGATGGACGAGGCGCTGCCCGACGACCCGTGGCACAAGTATTACCAGGCTCCGGCTTGGCTCAAGGCGCTCATCGACAAGGGAGCGCTCGGCCAGAAAACGAAGGCCGGCTTCTTCCGGAAGGTCGGCAAGGAAATCGAGGTCCTCGATCGCGCCACGCAGACTTACCGGCCCGCTGCGGGCGCAATCGATCCGGAGGTCGCGGCGATCCTGGCTTTGAAGACGCCGGCGGAGCAGTTCGCGCGACTGCGCGCGCATGCGCATCCCCAGGCGCAGTTTCTATGGGCGATCTTCCGCGATCTGTTTCACTACTGTGCATATCATCTCGCCGCCATCGCGGACAACGTGCGCGACGTCGACCTCGCGATCCGCTGGGGCTTCGGCTGGAAAATGGGCCCGTTCGAGACCTGGCAGGCCGCCGGCTGGCAACAGCTCGCGGAGGGGATTGCCGAGGACGTTGCCGCTGGCAAGGCGCTTGCAGCGGTGGCGCTGCCGAAGTGGGTGACGGCCGGTCCGGCTGCGGCAGGCGTGCACACGCGGGAGGGAGCGTACTCGCCGACGACTAACAGCTTCCGTCCGCGCTCGAATTTGCCGGTCTATGCGCGCCAATACTTTCCGGATCCGGTTCTCGGCGAGAAACCGCAGGAGGGCACGACGATCCTCGAAACGGACGCGGTGCGGATGTGGCACACCGGCGACGACATCGCCATCGTTTCGTTCAAGACCAAGCAGCACACCATTCGCTCCGACGTGCTCGACGGGCTGCTCGCGGCGATCGCCGAAGCGGAGCGAAACTGGCGCGGACTGGTCCTCTGGCAGACGAGCGAGCCGTTCTCTCTGGGCGCGGATCTCGCGTCGCTGGGACCGGCGATGCAGGCGGGAGCATGGGACACGCTCGAGGCAGTCGTCGCCAAGTTCCAGCAAACATCGCAGCGCTTGCGATACAGCCTGGTTCCGACGGTGGCCGCCGTACGCGGCATGGCACTCGGCGGGGCCTGCGAATTCATCATGCACTGCGATCGCGCGGTTGCCGCGCTGGAGTCGTACATCGGGCTCGTCGAAGCGGGCGTCGGCCTGCTGCCGGCCGGAGCCGGATGCAAGGAGCTCGCGCTCCGGGCGGCGCAGGAAGTCGCTCGCGGCTCCAGCGGCGGTCAGCTCGATCTCTTCCCCTTTCTGCGTACCTATTTCCAGCAGGTTGCCTTGGCGGCAGTCGCCAAAAGCGGGCTCGACGCCAGGGACCTCGGTTATCTCATGCCTGCCGACGTCGTCATCTTCAATCCCCAAGAGCTCCTATGGGTCGCCAAGGTGCAGGTGCGGGCCTTGTCGGAGTCCGCGTACCGGCCGCCGCTGCCATTCTCCGGCATCACGGTCGCGGGCAAGACCGGTATCGCCACGCTCGAGATGATGCTGGTCAACATGCGCGACGGCGGATTCATCTCCGCGCATGATTTCGAGGTAGGACGGCGCATCGCACGCGTGCTGTGCGGCGGCGAGGTCGAGCCGGGGAGCCTCGTGGACGAGAAGTGGCTGCTCGACCTCGAGCGCCGCGAATTCATGGCACTGCTCAAGAATCCGAAGACGCAGGAACGCATCGCCCATACGCTCAAGACGGGCAAGCCACTGCGCAATTGACGGGAGCTTACATGGCCAAGCAAATGCAGGACGCGTATATCGTCGCGGCGACGCGCACGCCGGTAGGCAAGGCGCCGCGCGGCGCTTTCAAGCACACCCGCCCCGACTCGCTACTCTCGCACGTATTGCGGAGCGTGCTCGCGCAGGTGCGAGAAATCGAGCCCGGGCGGATCGAAGACGTAATCGTCGGCTGCGCCATGCCCGAGTACGAACAGGGCATGAACGTCGCGCGGATCGGCCTGTTGCTCGCCGGATTGCCTAACAGCGTGGCGGGAATGACGATCAACCGCTTCTGCTCGTCGGGCCTCAACGCGGTGTCGATCGCCGCGGATCGCATTCGCACCGGCGAAGCCGACATCGTGATCGCCGCCGGCACGGAGAGCATGAGCATGATTCCGATGCTGGGCCGGCTCGCGCTCAACGCCGAAGTCTTCGCGAAAGACGAGAACCTCGGCATCGCCTACGGCATGGGACTGACTGCGGAGAAGGTCGCTGCAGGCTGGAAGGTATCGCGCGAGGATCAGGACGCGTTTGCGCTCGCCAGTCATCAAAAGGCGCTCGCCGCGCAGGCGACCGGGGAATTCAGCGCGGAGATATCGCCGTATCCCGTCCGGGAAAACGTACCCGATCTCGCGTCGGGCAAGATCGTCACCCGCGAACGCCGTATCGATCGCGACGAGGGGCCGCGCGCCGACACCAGCGCCGACGGGCTTGCCAAGCTCAAGCCCGTGTTTGCGGCCAAAGGCTCGGTGACTGCGGGCAACAGCTCGCAGATGTCGGATGGCGCCGGGGCGTCGATCCTCGTCAGCGAGGGAGTGCTGAAGGAGCTTGGCCTCACGCCTCTCGCGCGCTGGGTCGGATTCGCGGTCGGCGGTGTCGCGCCCGAAGTGATGGGGGTCGGCCCGATCGCTGCGATTCCGAAGGTGCTCAAGCGGACCGGCGTCAAGCAGAATGAGATCGGCTGGATCGAATTGAACGAAGCCTTCGCCGCGCAAAGCCTCGCCGTCATCAAGGAGCTCGGGCTCGACCCGGCGAGGATCAATCCGTTGGGCGGTGCGATCGCGCTCGGTCACCCGCTGGGCGCGACCGGCGCGGTGCGCACCGCAACGATCGTGCACGGTCTGCGCCGGCGCAAGCAGAAGTACGGTATGGTCACCATGTGCGTGGGCACCGGCATGGGGGCGGCGGGAATATTTGAAGCGATGTAAATCGATCTTCGAGGGAGCAGACATGGGGCGTTTTCTTCACCGCAGTGCCGTCGCTTTGGTCATGCTCTTGGTGGCCGCCGCGGCCATCGCGGCCGAAGTCGGTGGCGTCAAGCTCGACGACAAGACTTCGCTCGGCGGGCAAGAGCTGGTGCTCAACGGTGCGGGCATCCGCACCCGCGCCATTTTCAAGATTTATGTGGCGAGCCTGTATGTGCCGCAAAAAACCGCGGACCCCGCGGGTGTGCTGGCGAAAGGCCCGCGCCGTATCCAGCTGAACCTGCTGCGCACGCTCTCTGCCGACCAGCTGGCCGATGCCCTGAACGACGGTCTCGCCGAAGCCAACTCCCCTGCCGAGCTGTCTGCGGTCAAGCCGCAGGCCGACCAGCTCCTTGGCATCATGAAGGCGTTCAAGGAGGTGAAGGAAAGAGACGTCATCACCCTCGATTTCGTCGAGGGGGCGACCAAGGTAGGTTGGAATGGAGAGAACAAAGGCGCAATCGCCGGCGAGCCGTTCAATCGCGCCCTCACCAGGATCTGGATCGGCGACAAGCCGGTCCAGGCGGATCTGAAGAAGGCGCTGCTCGGCGGCTAGCGTCACCATCCCCCGCGCGCCGGCTCTCAGCGATACCGCGCGAGCTCCATTTTCGCGATCTGGTTCCGGTGCACTTCATCGGGACCGTCGACTAAACGCAGCGTGCGCGCATGCGCATATGCGTAGGCAAGCGGGAAATCGTCCGAGAGACCGCCGCCGCCGTGCGCCTGAATAGCCCAATCGATGACTTTGCACGCCATGGCGGGCGCCGCGACTTTGATCATGGCGATCTCTCTGGCCGCCGCCTTGTTGCCCAACTTATCCATCGTGTAAGCGGCGTTGAGCACGAGAAGGCGCGCCTGATCGATGAGGATGCGCGACTCGGCGACGCGCTCCAGTGTCACAGTCTGCTCGGCGATGGGCTTGCCGAAGGCGACGCGCGACAGCGCCCGCCTGCACATGTTCTCGAGCGCCCGCTCGGCGAGGCCTATCGCCCGCATGCAGTGGTGAATGCGCCCGGGTCCGAGCCGGCCCTGAGCGATCTCGAAGCCGCGACCCTCGCCCAGCAGCATATTGGACGCCGGCACGCGCACGTTTTCGAAATGCACCTCGGCGTGGCCATGCGGCGCGTCGTCGTAACCGAATACCGGAAGGTGCCGCAGCACGTTCACACCGCGCGCATCGCGCGGGACGATGATCATCGACTGCCGCTTATGGCGATCGGGATGATCCGCATCGTTCTTGCCCATGAAGATGAAAACCTTGCACCGCGGATCGCAGGCTCCCGACAGCCACCACTTGCGGCCGTTGATGACGTAGTCGTCGCCGTCGCGGACGATCGAGCTCTGGATATTGGTCGCGTCGCTCGACGCCACCGCGGGCTCGGTCATCGCGAAGCAAGAGCGAATTCGACCCTCCAGCAGCGGCTCCAGCCACTCTTTTTTCTGCTCCGGCGTGCCATAGCGCTCGAGCGTCTCCATGTTGCCGGTATCGGGCGCCGAGCAATTGAAGACTTCGGGCGACCAAGGCACTCGTCCCATGATTTCGCACAGCGGCGCGTATTCCAGGTTGCTCAGCCCGGCGCCTGACTCGGACCGGGGTAGGAAGAGATTCCACAGTCCTTGCGCCCGGGCCGCTTCCTTGAGCTCTTCGATGAGCTGGATCGGCTGCCAGCGGTCGCCCTCGGCGACTTCGCGGGTGTGGCGCAGCTCGTTCGGATAAATATGCTCGTCCATGAAGGCGGCGAGCCGCCCCGCCAGCGCCTTGGTTTTCGGCGAGTATTCGAAGTCCATGGCCACCTCCTGCGCGAACGCGTCAAAGAAAAAACGGCAAGCGGCGCAGCGGTCAGCGCCGCTCCAGAATCCTCTCCACCTGCTGCCACCCGAGCTCGGCCATCCGGCGCGCCCAACGTCCGACCTCCTGCGCATGCTCGCTTGCCGCTGTGCCATCGACGACGCGGCCCATGATGCCCTGTGCGATACCCGCAGCGCGGAACATGTTGTACGCGATGTAGAAGTCCCAATGGTCGGGATCGATCGGTCCGCGACCGACGCGCCGGCAGTAAGCTTCGATGTGTTCCGCTTCGAAAGGGATACCGAGCGAACCGAGGTCGAGCCCGCTCATGCCGCCGAAGGGGCCGCCGCCGGGTACGTGCCAGCTCATGCAGTGGTATGCGAAATCCGCGAGCGGATGTCCCAGCGTCGAGAGCTCCCAATCCAGCACGGCGACGATGCGTGCTTCTGTCGGATGAAAGATCAGGTTGTCGAGGCGATAGTCGCCGTGAACGATGGTGGTCTCTTCATCCGTCGGAATGTTCTCCGGCAGCCATTCGATCAGCCGATCCATCGCTTCGATCTTCTCGGTTTCGGACGCGCGGTATTGCTTGGTCCACCGCGCGATCTGCCGCGCGAGGTAATTGCCCGTTCTGCCGTAATCGGCAAGGCCGAGCGCCCGATAATCGACCTTGTGCAAGGCGGCGATGACGCGGTTCATTTCGGCGAAGATCGCCGTGCGCCCCAACCGGTTCATGCCCGGCAAGGAGGGATCCCAGAAGATACGCCCGTCCACGCAATCCATGACGAAAAAGGCGGTGCCGATGACGCTGTCGTCCATGCACAGACATTGCGTCTTCGGCACCGGCACTTCGCTGTCGCGCAAAGCCGTCATCACGCGGTACTCGCGATCGACGGCATGCGCCGACGGGAGGAGCTTTCCCGGCGGTTTGCGGCGCAGCACATACCGTTTTTCGCCGGCTCTGAGGCGAAATGTCGGATTGGACTGCCCCCCTTTGAATTGCTCTACCTCCAGCGGACCGCCGAAGCCATCGACGTGCTGGCGGAGATACGCCTCCAACCTAACCAGGTCAAAGCGATTCCTCTCCGGCACGTCCATCGTACCGGCGAATGCATCGCGGTTCGTGGATCCCATTGTCGGTCGACGAACTGACTTCGGTTGCTCTATTTGCGACGCACGTCCATCGCTTCGACGAATTGATTCCACAGCGCCGATCCGACCAGGTTCGAGCCGCCATCGACTGCTAACACGGTACCGGTAACGTATGCGGCCAGCGGCGAGGCGAGAAATACCGCTGCCTGCCCGATATCGTCAGTCTGGCCGTAGCGGCGCAGAGGGATGACCTGTTTGTTCCTCAGGTCGATTTCCGGCGTCGATAGGCGGCGCATGCCCTCGGTACCCTCGATCGGTCCGGGGACGATGCTGTTGGCGCGGATGCCGTGCTTGCCCCATTCGACCGCCAGATTCTTCATCAGGTTGTCGATACCGGCCTTGGCTGCGCCGACGTGCACCTGATATGCCTGAGGTACGAAAGCCTGGCCGGCGGAGATGAAGATCATGCAGCCGCGCGTCGCCTTGAGCTGCGCGAAGGCGCCGCGCGCGGCATTGAAGGCGCCGAGGAGGTCGATGTCGACGACGGTCTTGAAGCCGTTGGGGGAGAGCTCTTCGGCGGGACAGAGGAAATTCCCTGCGGCACCGGCGACGAGGACGTCGATCGGGCCGATTTCGGTTTGCGTGCGGGCAAAGGCGGCCTCGAGCGCGGCGTAGTCGCGCACGTCAGCGGCAACCGGCAACACCCTGCCACCCGCATGCGCACTCAACGCGCGCAGGTCGTCGGCCGCGACGTCGAGCTTCTCCTGCGTGCGGCCGCAGAGCGCGAGATGCGCACCGAGGACGGCGAAGTTGCGGGCAATACCGAGATTGATGCCGGAGCCGCCGCCGGTGATGAAAACCGTTTTGCCCTCGTACATTGCGCGGGGCAGGTAGTCCGTGACGATCATGTCGCAGCTCCTTGGGCGAACCTTCGAGGTGGAGGCGCGAAAAGTCGGAATGGCGCTCAGGTTCCGCAGGAAAGAAGATGGCGCGTCCATCGCCGCGCGCATCGCCAGGCTTGGCGCGAGGACCGCGCCGGTGACCGCGGCGATGTTATCCTCGCCCCCAGGCGAAGTAAAGCAGAGCTCAATGCGCTGTTTATGATCTCTCGCTATTCAGGGGCTTCCTAGCTGAACGGAAGCGTCCACCGCTTCCTCGCTCGAGCCCATGCCCGACTTCTGGTCATCCTGCGGCTACCGCCTGCTCGCGGCGACACCCGCGGGCAGACTCTTGGTGAGCGACGACTTTCTCCGGGACTCACTGCTGCGACCCGAACTCGCGCCGCTCGCCGAGTCTTCCGCAGCGGAAAGCGCATTGCACGAGCGCCTGTTAGCCGAACCGCGGCGAGCGGTATCCGAACCGGAGATCGCGGCGATCGCCGATCCCGATGCCCGCGACAATTACCGCATCTGGTTGCGCTTCCGCGATCGGCTGCTCGCCGCGCCCGATCTCGAATCGGCGTACGTCGCGCTGTTCCAAGGCGATGGCGTAGACGTGCCGCCGCTTTTTGTGCATCAACTCACGCAAGTGGTGCTGCGCCACATCCTGGGTGAGTCCGCCGACCCATTCGAGGCGCGGGCGGCGGAAATGCTCTTCCGGCCGCAGCGGGTGAGCGTGCTTCCCGATGGCGCGGTGATGGCCGCCGACCTGCAAACCGTCGACGCGTACGCGACGACCGGCGGATTCGGGAGCCTTGGCGAGCTCCTTTCGCAGCAACGGACGCCGACGCGAACCATCGACCTCGATGTGCTGTCGGAGGACAATGCCACAGCCTACTGGGGCCGGGATGAGCGCTTCGACTTTGCCGTGAGCCTGAACCGTGGCGGGCGCGCGCTCGATGCGCTGTGTCGCGTGCTCGAGCGCTGGATCGCGCATTTTCTTGCGGTCAAGGTCTCGATCCGCCCGCAACGGAAAATCGACGACGAACGTTGGGTATGGCACGTCGGGCTCGATGCCGAGGCGAGCGCGCTGTTGAACGACCTGTACAATCGCGTCGAAGTCGGCGACGAGCGAATGGAGCGCCTGCTGTGTCTGTTCGAGCTCGCCTTCGCCGATGCGGGCGACATGCGTCCTGCCCTTGCCGGCCGGCCGGTCTATCTGGCGATGGCCGTGGATCGCGAGAAGCGGCTCAAGCTCAAGCCGCAGAACCTGCTGTTGAACCTGCCGCTGGCGCGGCCACAATGAGGAACGAATGCGTATGAACCGATCGAGGCACCCACTGCGTATTGTTCTGGTGTGCGTTGCAGCGGCACTGACCCCGTTTGCTGCGCAGGGGCAGACCACGGCGCCGGCGGAGACGCAGCCCGTGGCACCTCCCACGACGCAGCCCGCGGCGCCCCCCGCGACCCAGAGCGCTGCGCCCGCAGCAACGCCGGCCTCTGCGCAGTCGTTCGACGCGCTGGCGTGGCTGCGCGGCTGCTGGGAAGGCAAAGTGGCCCAACGCGAATTCAACGAGCAATGGCAGGGCGCGCGCGGCGGCATGATGCTTGGCAGCAGCCAGATGGTCGTCGGTCAGCGGACTCAGGACTACACGTACATGCGCATCGAATCGCGGCCCGACGGGCTCTACTACGTCGCAGTTCCATCGGGCAAAAAAGAAATTGCCTTCAAACTGACCAGCGCCGAGGACGACAAGGGAGTCAAGATCTTTACCTTCAGCAATCCGCAGGACGAGTTTCCGCAGCGCATCGTCTACCGCCGCAATCAGCAGGGATCGATGTTCGCGCAAGTCGGGGGCAAGGTGAACGGCAAGGACAAGGAAGTGACCTACCCGATGCACCGCGTCGACTGCGTAACGGGCGCGCTCGCACCCGACTGATCATGGCCGATCCGGCGCCGGCCGCGCCGCCCAGCGCAGCGTTGCGCAATTTCCAGCGCATGCTCGCCGCCGGCAAGGACGGCGCACTGCTTCGCTTCGGCCTCGGCAACGAGTATCTCAAGTGCGGTGATGTCGAAGCTGCCGTCACTCATCTCCGGCGCGCGGTCGCGCTCGATCCCGATTACTCCGCGGCGTGGAAACTGCTGGGCAAAGCGCTCAGCGCGTCGCGGCGCGACGACGAGGCGCTGACTGTCTGGAACGAAGGCATCGCCGCCGCGCAGCGCAAGGGCGACAAACAGGCGATGCGGGAAATGCAGGTGTTCGTGCGCCGCCTTGCAAAGCAACGGTCGCAAGAGTAGAGTCCTCGGTGCTGCGGCGCAGCATCGGAGTTGCATTTCACCTTAGGATGTTACCGTGCCGCACCCCTCAGCCTTGGTGAATTAACGTCGTTCCCGCTCCGTTGTCACGAGTCGACGGGCAAGCCGGCAGGGAACCTTAGCCATGACGAGGTACGAAAAGCTGCGCGACTTGGTCATCGGTGCGCCGCTCGACCCCTTAAGCCATAAGACCCGCCAGCACATCGCGCTGGCTGCTTTTCTCGCCTGGGTGGGCCTCGGCGCGGACGGGCTGTCGTCCTCGGCATACGGGCCGGAAGAGGCGTTTCGGGCGCTCGGCTCGCACACGCACCTCGGCTTGTTCATGGCGATCGCCACCGCGGCGACCGTGTTCATCATCTCGCTCGCCTACAACCAGGTGATCGAGCTGTTTCCGACCGGCGGCGGCGGCTATCGCGTTGCGACCAGCCTCATCGGGCCGCGCGCGGGGCTCGTATCGGGCGCGGCGTTGATCGTCGATTACGTGCTGACGATCGCGATTTCGGTCGCGAGCGGCGTCGATGCGCTGTTCAGCCTGCTGCCCGCGTCGGCGGGAGTGTTCAAGCTCGGCACCGAGCTGTCGCTCGTCGCAGTGCTGCTGGTAATGAATCTGCGCGGCATGAAGGAATCGATCAAGATTTTGCTGCCGGTCTTTCTCGGTTTTTTCATCACGCATACGTTTCTGATCGCATTCGGCATCCTCGGCCATACCGAGGGGCTGCCTCGCGTAATGCCGGAAGCGATCGAGGATACGCGCAAGCTCGCGCACGACATCGGCTGGGTCGCCGCGCTATCGCTGTTCCTGCGCGCGTATTCGCTGGGCGGCGGAACCTACACCGGGATCGAGGCGGTGTCGAATAACGTGCAGACGCTGCGGGAACCGCGCGTGCGCACCGGCAAGCTGACGATGTTTTATATGGCGGCGTCGTTGGCGTTCACCGCCGGCGGCATCATCCTGCTCTACCTCCTCTGGCGGGTGCAGCCGGTCGAAGGGCAGACGCTGAACGCCGTCGTATTCGGGAAGATCATCGATAGCTTCGGGATGACCGACGGCTTGAGCCATTCCGCCCTCTGGCTGGTGCTCCTGTTCGAGGCGGGGCTGCTATTCGTCGCCGCGAATACCGGTTTTCTCGGCGGTCCGCAGGTGCTGTCGAATATGGCGGCCGACTCCTGGCTGCCCCACCAGTTCCGCCATCTGTCGACGCGGCTGGTCACCCAGAACGGCATCGTCATCATGGGCCTCGCGGCGCTGGTCATTGTCCTGTGGAGCCGCGGCAGCGTCGATCTGCTGGTCGTGCTCTATTCGATCAACGTCTTCCTCACATTTACGCTCTCACTGCTCGGACTGTGCATCTACTGGTGGCGCGCTCGCGGCAAGGACTGGCGCTGGGTGCATCGCCTGGCGTTTTCGGGGCTGGGCCTGGCGGTGACTTCGGGAATTCTCGGCGTGACCGTGATCGAAAAATTCGGCGAAGGCGGCTGGGTCACCGTGGTCATTACTTCGCTCGTGATCGGGCTCTGCCTGGCGATCCACCGCCACTACGACTGGGTCAAGGCGCGTCTGAAGGAGGTCGATGAAATCTTCAGCGCGGCCGCCTGTCCCAAATGCGCGAACCCGCCTCCGCTCGATCCCGATGCGCCGACGGCGGTGTTCATGGTCGGCTCGAGCCGCGGCGGCGGCATCCACACCGTGCTCTGGGTGCAGCGCCTGTTCCCCAATCACTTCAAGAATTTCATCTTCATCAGCGCCAAGGCGGTCGATGCGCAAAGCTACGGCGGCGCCGAGCAGATCGACCGGCTGCGAACCGCGCTCGACCGCGCGCTTGCGTTCTACGTCGACTACTGCCATGCCAACGGGCTCGCCGCGACCGCACGTTTTTCGCTTGGGACCGACCGCGTCGACGAGTTGACGAAGCTGGCGGAGGAAGTCCAGAAGCATTACTCGAACAGCGTCTTCTTCACCAGCAAATTGGTCTTCCGCAACGAGAACTGGGTGACGCGGCTGCTGCACAACCAGACGGCGCTCGCGTTGCAGCGTCGTCTGCATCTCAATGGAATGCAGATGGTGATCCTGCCGATGCAGTTGTAGCGGCGCGAGCCCGCGGCGAGGGCCCCCGCGCACGGAGTGCGCGGGGATCGCGCGAGGCGAGTCGACGCTTGCGGCCGACGCGCGACAACACGATTTGCAAGGCTGCAGAAGGAGGCCGCGACCTGCCTGCGCTCGCGCCGGTCCTCAAGGCGTGGTGCTCGGGGATGCCGCGAGCCAGCTAACCCGAGCTGCGCAACGCTTCCACACCGCGATTGGCCAGCGCATCGGCGCGCTGGTTACCCTCGGTATCGGCGTGTCCCCTCACCCAGTGCCATGTGATGTGGTGCTCGTGGACAAGCCGGTCGAGCTCAACCCAGAGGTCCGCGTTCTTGACGGGTTTGCGGTCGCTGGTCTTCCAGCCGTTGCGCTTCCAGGTGTTGATCCAGGTCTCGATGCCGTTCTTGACGTACTGCGAGTCGGTGTAGATCTCGACCGTCGCGGTCCGCTTGAGGCTTTCCAGCGCGCGGATGACGGCGATTAGCTCCATCCGGTTGTTGGTGGTCCGCGATTCGCCGCCGAAGAGCTCGCGTTCGCGATGGCCGTACTGGAGAAGCGCGCCCCAGCCGCCCGGACCCGGGTTGCCCTTGCACGCGCCGTCGGTGTAGATCACCACGGGCGCCGTCATGCGGCGCCGCTCACTCGCGCACGTCCGCGCACTCGCGTACCTGCCGCGCCGCCGATGCCAACGCCTTCTTGCGCACCCGACGCGACCATGCCGGCGTGATCACGCGCATCCCCAGAACGCGCTTGGTTGCCCGAAGGAAGTACACGCCACCCGCGATCGGCCACCAGCGATCTCCGCTCTTTTCGAAAAAGTGGAAGCGCTGCAGCCACTTTTCCTGCGCAAAGGGAGGCACGTAGCAGTCGAGACGCCCGCCGGCGACCTCGAAGCCGAGCAGCGAGAGCCAGTCCTTGAGCCGGTAGAGGGCGATGAAGTTACCGGTCCAGGGCATCGTCTGCTCGCGGCCGAAGTAACGCTTGACGCCGAACAGGCTGAAGGGATTGAAGCCGGCGATGATGAGCTGGCCCTCGGGGCGGATAACCCTGTGGACCTCGCGCAGCAGCTGATGCGGCTGGTCGGTGAATTCCAGCACGTGCGGCAGAACGATCAAGTCGACGCCGTTCTCCGCGAACGGAAGCCAGTGCGGATCGGCCAGTACCTGTGCAGGTTCTTCGAGGTCCACGGTCAACCGCGTCGTGATGCGCGAGCCCCGCAGAAGCGGGTATTCCGGCATACTGATCTGCAGCGCGTGGAAACCGAAGATGTCGGCGAGCGTGCGATCGAAATAGGCCTGTTCGCGTTCGAGCAGGTAACGGCCGAGCGGGGTCGCGAACCACGCGGCCAAGGTTCCGGTTGACAGGGTCAGCGGCGCTGTCGAGGATTCGGCCATGACGGCGATTATCCCGATCCAGGCATTCGCCGACAACTACATCTGGTTGCGACCTTTCTGTGCTCGACGCAGGTCCGCACTTGACGCGTTCCGGCGCCGGCCCCTACCATCGCGGCATTTTGTGGAACCTTAGACCATCCGTCACGGGCGCGGCAACGCTCGCCGTCGCTGCGGCGCTCGCGCTGGCGCTCTCCTCCTGTGCGACCGCGCCGAAGGGACCACCGGCGGTAAGCGCAGCGCCTGCGCAGCCCGCGCCGGCGAACATCCTCGAGCCCGCCGCTCTTCCCGAGGAACCGATCACCGCTGCGGAAATCGCAGTCGAGCCGATGCGTCCGGGCGCGCCGCCGGAACCTCCGGTGGAGCTCGCGACCGGAGGCGATCCGGATTCGGTCACCAACGCGACGCTGCAATTGCGCTCCGAGTACGGCGATCTTTGGACGCGGATCCGTCTGGGATTCATCCTCGACGATCTCGACACACCGTTGGTGAAAAACGCCGAAGATTGGTACGCGGCACGGCCGGATTACGTCGCGCGAATGGTCGCGCGCAGCCGGCGTTACCTCTACCACATCGTCGTCGAAGTCGAGAAGCGTGGCATGCCGCTGGAAATCGCGCTGCTGCCCATGATCGAGAGCGCGTACAACCCGATGGCCTATTCGCGCAGCCGCGCTTCGGGCATCTGGCAATTCATGCCCTCGACCGGCAAGTCATTCGGCATGGAGCAGAACTGGTGGCTCGACGAGCGCCGCGATGTGCTCGCCGCCACCGACGGCGCGCTCGACTACCTGCAGAAGTTGCACGCCGAGTTCGGCGATTGGTATCTCGCGCTCGCCTCGTATAACTGGGGCGAAGGTGCGGTGCGGCGCGCGATTGCGGCCAACCGGAAGCGCGGTCTTCCGACCGATTACCTGAGCCTCAAGATGCCTGCCGAAACGCGCAACTACATGCCCAAGCTGCAGGCGGTCAAGAATATCGTCCGCGATCCCGAGCGGTACGACTTGACGCTTGCCGACATGCCCGACGCACCGTATTTCACCGTCGTGCGGACGAAGAAGAAAATGGACGTCAAGGTCGCCGCCGAATTCGCCGAAATGCAGGTGGACGAGTTTCTGTCACTCAATCCGCAGCATAACCGGCCGGTGATCGCGGGCGCCGACGAAACGACGATATTGCTGCCTTACGACAAGGCGGAGTTGTTTGCGGCGAAACTCGATTTGACCGATCAACCGATCGTGACGTGGCAGGCGTACAAGTTCCGGGCCGGCGAGACTCTGCAGCAGGTTGCCGTTCGCTTTGACTTGCCCCTCGAGACGCTGCGGACGGTCAACGGCATCGGACCGCGCGCGAAAGTGCCGGTCGGGCACGCGCTGCTGGTCCCGTCGCAGGTGACCTCCGCCGCGACTATTGCCAGCCTCAAGAACGCCGTATTCACCACCGTACCGAGCGGCCGCGCTTTCTACCATCGCGTGCGCAAAGGCGAGACCCTGGCCTCGATCGCCGCGCGCTACGATGTTTCCACGCAGGATCTAAAAGGCTGGAACGCGGGGCATGCCGCGAAAATCGTTCCGGGGCAGCGCCTGCGCGTGGTGAGCGACGTTGGGCAGGGGCAGGGAAAGAAGTCCAAACGCGGCGCCAAGACCCGCGTGCTTTCGGCAAAGCCCGCAGCCGGCAAGGGCGGGGGCCGCACGAAACCCGCATCCGCGCCCGCAAGCCGGGCGCGGCGCCACACGGCGCAGCGCTAGCGGCGGTCCGAAGCAAAACAGGCGACACTTTCGTGTCGCCTGTTCTAAGGCTATCGCGGTCCCGCGACAGCCGTGTGGCTGCGGAAGCCTTACAGCTTCTTTGCCTTCTTGGCTTTCTTCTTCTTCGCTGTTTTCTTCTTGGCCTTCTTCTTGGGGGCAGCCTTCTTCTTGGTGGCCTTTCTCTTCTTGGCCGGTCTGCGCTTCGCGGCTTTCTTCCTCTTCGGGGCAGCCTTCCTGGCCTTCGACTTCCTCTTCGCCGCCTTCCTCTTCTTCGGCGCCGCTTTCTTCTTCGCCGCCTTCTTCTTTGCAGCCTTCTTCGGCGCGGCCTTCTTCGCCTTGCGCTTCTTCGCCTTCTTCTTCGGCGCAGCCGGGGCTGCCGGAGACGCCATGGTCATCATGTCAGCCATCATCTTCAGTTCTCCTGTCTGAGTTGCTGAAACTGTTATGTGCTACTGCTTCAGCGCAGGTCCCGCCGGTTCTGTCTTAGCGTCTCCCATTATTTTGGTCGACCCCTTGACAAACCCATTGACACCTGCTGCCTGAATTCTAGCCACTTTTTTTTGAATTACAAGATTTAATTGCAAATTCGGGTGACGCTGCGCGTCAGTGTTGCGGATTCGCACATCGCGAATTTCGAGCTTTTGCAACCGCGTTGACGGCTGCACCGAACACCTCAAGGCAGCCGCGATTCGCGCGCGAAAAGCTCGCCGACGGTCTCGCGCCGCCCGACAAGATGCATTGTGCCGCCGTCGACAAGCACCTCCGCGGCGCGCGGCCGCGAGTTGTAGTTCGAGCTCATCGCCATCGCGTAGGCACCCGCCGACAGGATCGCCAGCAGGTCTCCTTCCGCGAGCGCGAGCTCGCGGTCGCGGGCGAGAAAGTCCGCGCTTTCGCAAACCGGACCGACGATCTGCCAGACACGGGGCCGTTCGTTGCGCGGCCGCACCGGGCGCACCTCGTGCCACGCGTCGTAAAGCGCTGGCCGCAACAGATCATTCATCGCGGCGTCGACGACGGCGAAGCTGTGCTCGGGGCCGGGTTTCAGATAGCTCACCTTCGTCAGCAAAACGCCGGCATCGCCGGTCAGCCGCCGGCCGGGCTCGAGGACGAGCATCTCGGTGCGGCCGCGGAAAAGCGCGGCGATCATCGCGGCGTAATCGGCCAGCGCGACAGGAGTTTCGTCGTGATAGCGAATGCCGATGCCGCCGCCGAGGTCGACGTGCTCGAGACGTATGCCCGCCGCGGCGAGCGTGTCGACCAGTTCCAGCAGCTTCGTCGTCGCCTCCCGATAAGGCTCGAGCGCGGTGATCTGCGAACCGATGTGGATGTCGACGCCGCGAATCTCGATGCCGGACAGTGCTGCGGCGCGCTGGTAGAGCTTCAGCGCCTCATCGAAGGCTACCCCGAACTTGCTTTGCTTGAGTCCGGTGGAAATGTACGGATGCGTCCGCGCATCGACGTCGGGGTTGACGCGGAGGCTGACCGGCGCAACCTTGCCCGAGCGACCGGCGATGTGGTTGAGGTGCTCGAGCTCGCTCGCCGACTCGACGTTGAAGCAGAAAATACCGAGCTCAAGCCCCTGGGAGAGCTCGTCATCGGACTTGCCGACGCCGGAGAAGACGATCTTGCGGGGATCGCCGCCGGCGGCGATCACGCGCGCGAGCTCGCCGCCGGAAACGACGTCGAATCCGCTGCCCAGCCGCGCAAACACGTCGAGGATTGCGAGATTCGAATTGGCCTTCAGCGCGTAGCAGATGAGGTGGCGCAGTCCCGCAAAGGCTTCGTCGAACTCGCGGTACGCGGCCGCCAGCGCGGCGCGCGAATATACGAAGCAGGGCGTTCCGTAGCGCGCCGCGATCTCGGCGAGCGATACACTTTCGACGCAGAGCGCGCCCTCGCGCTCGGCGAGCGCGGTCACTGCTTCTTGTCCTTGTTTTCTTCCGGGGCGGCCTCGATCGGTGCCGGCGTGTCGGAAGGTTTGCCCGGTATCGTCGTGGGCGGCGCTCCCGGCGGCAGGCCGGTCGGCGCCGGCGCCGACTTGCCCGGCGGTAGCTTCAGGGGTCCCTTGATGCCGCAACCGGCAACCGCGAGCACTGCCGCGCAGGCGATGATCGCCGTCATGGAACGGCGTAACATCCGGAACTCTGTGGACGACACCTTCATGCAATTGCGCCGAAGTCTATCACGCCGAAGTGGGGCGCTCCGATGATTGAAGAGAGCGCATTTATCGCGCTGACCGACCGCGTCCTCGACACGATCGGGGCAGCCCTCGACGCTTCCGGAAGCGATCTCGACTGGTCGGAGAACGACGGCGTGCTGACGGTTGAATGCGCCGACGGAAGCCGCATTATCATCAATCGCCACATGCCCAATCGCGAGCTGTGGGTCGCGGCAAAGTCGGGCGGCTTCCATTTTCGCGCCGAAGGCGGCGCGTGGCGCGATACGAAGAGCGGCGAAGAGCTCGCTACTGCGTTGGAGGGGCTGTTGCAGGCTCAAGGCAGCGCCGTCGTTCACTTGCCGCCGCTGCCGGTCGGCAAGAGTTCGTAGCCCGGGTTGAGCTCCTTCGACTTCGCTCAGGACAGGCACCGGCGAAGCCCGGGTCAACGCCGGCACGCGCGATTTGCCCCGGGCATCGTCGCTTCGCGACTCAGCCCGGGCTACGCATCCACGTATCAATCGAGCAAGGGTGTCAGGGCGTCGAGCTCGCGCCTCGCCTCGACGTGACCGGGCAGTAGCGATTCCACGAGGGCCCAGAACCGGCGCGAATGGTTGAGCTCGACCAGGTGCGCTACCTCGTGCGCCACGACGTAGTCCGCGATGCGCGGCGGTAGTTGCACCAGGCGCCAATTGAGGCGGATTTCGCCGCGGTGATTGCAACTGCCCCATTGCGACCGCGCATTCGAAAGCTTGACCGCCGGCGGAGGCGTCCTGAGACGGCTCGCGAAGTGAAGCGCTCGCGGCGTGAGCAACGACAGCGCCTGTTCCCTAAGCCAGCGGGAGCAGAACGCCGCGATCTCGGATTCGTCCCCCGGGTTGGGGTGCAGCACGGTCAGATGCAGAAGGTCCGCGGCGATGGCCTTCTTGCGCGCCGGGAACAGCGCGAGCGTCAGTGCCCTCCCCTGGAACAGGAGCGGCGCTCCCGCGTGCCACTCGGTAGGCAGCGATTCGCGGTTACGCCCTCGCCACTCGGCGAGCGTCTCGACGACCCAGCGCGCGCGTTCCTTCAGTGCCAAGTCGATTTCGCGGATGGTGACCCAGCGCGGCGCGCGCACGACAAGGCCGCTGTTGTCGATCGTCATGCCGATCGACTGTCTGCGCGCCCGAATGAGACGGTAGTCGACGTCCTGTCCGGCGAGCAGCACGCGGCGCAGGCCCGCATCGGCCTCGTCCTGTCGGCGTCCGATCAGCCGTGCGATGCCGGCGTCTTGCACAGAGGATTTCCGAGCCGCGCGACCTCGTCCTCGATCCACGTTTCGACCTCGTTGGTCAGCCGCTGCATGTCTTTGCCCTCGGGACGGATCGGCGGGCCGATCGACACGGTGACGGTGCCGGACCGTTTGCCGAGCACACCTTTGGGCCACAAATAGCCGGCATTATGCGCCACCGGAACGATCGGCACGCCGAGAACGATTGCCAGCCTCGCCCCGCCGGTCTTGTAACGCGCACGCGTTCCCGCCCGGATCCGCGTTCCCTCCGGGTAGACGACGATCCAGAAGCCCTGCCCCAGACGCTCGCGCCCCTGCTCGGCGATCTGCTGCATCGCGTCCATACCCGCCTTGCGGTCGATGGTGATCGGCGAGGCGAGCGTGAACGCCCATCCGAAGAACGGAATCGACAGCAGCTCCTTCTTGGCGACGAACGCGAGCGGCGGGAAAAGGAAATTGAGCGCGAGCGTCTCCCAGGTCGACGAATGCTTGGACATGACGATGTGAGGTGCATCGCGCGGGAGAATGTTCTCTCTGCCCAGGACGCGATGGCGGATGCCGCAGATCAGCCGCGCTGCGGCGAGGTTGATCCAGCACCAGCCGGTGATGAACTTGAAACGCGCCACCCGCGGCAGCCAGAACATGAGCAGGACCAGGATGGCGTAGATCGGCGTAACGATGAACTGAAATAGCGCGAACAGGAGGGAACGCAGCTCCGACATCGGCACGTCCGATCAATCCCCGGCGAGGAGCGCGGTGACGGCGAAGGCCAAGTCCGGAAAGATCACCGTGTTCTTGGGGAAGTTGCCCTCGCGCAGCGTCTTCTCGCCCTTGCCGGTCAACACCAGGATAGGTTGCGCGCCGATCGCTTCCGCCGCCTGCAGGTCGCGCAGCGAATCGCCGATGCACGGCACCCCGGTCAGCTCGACGCCGAAGCGCTGACCAATGTCGGCGAGCATCCCGGGCTTGGGCTTGCGGCACTCGCAATCCGAATCGGCGGCGTGCGGGCAGAAGAAGACTGCGTCGATGCGGCCGCCGACGTGCGCGAGCGCCTTATGCAGCTTCTCATGGATCGAGATTAGCGTCGTCGTGTCGAAGAGTCCCCGGCCCAAGCCCGACTGATTGGTCGCCACGACGACGCGGAAGCCGGCGTGGTTCAGCCGCGCGATCGCTTCCAGGCTGCCGGGAATGGGGCGCCACTCGTCCGGCGACTTGATGTACTGCTCACTGTCGTAGTTGATCACACCGTCGCGGTCCAGGACGATCAATTTCACCTGGCGCGTGTGCGGGGCGGAATCGGAGGCGAACTGGACCAAGGCCGCGCTCCCTTTAGACGGCGAGCTTCGAGATATCGGCGACCTGATTCATCGCTTCCGCCAGGCCGCGCAGAAGGGCAAGCCGGTTGGCGCGCAGCGCCGGGTCCTCCGCCATGACCAGGACGTCGTCGAAGAAGCGATCGACGCTGGTGCGCGCGGAAGCCAGTGCGCGCAGAGCTTCGGTGTATTCGCCGCGATCGACGTGCCGATGCACGACGGGAAGTAGCTTTTGCACCTCCGCGAACAGGTCGTGCTCCGCGCCGTCGGCGAAGAGCGACCGATCGACAGCAGTCGCCGCGTCCGCACCCGATTTTTTCAGGATGTTGACGATGCGTTTGTTGGCCGATGCGAGCGCCTCGGCCTCGGGCAATTGCTTGAATTCTCGCACCGCAATAACCCTTGATGGCACCTCGTTGAGTGGAGGGCGTATGTCCACGACGGAGTCGACGACTTCACGCTGGAACGTGACGGCGAGCTGATTTCGATAACGCTCGAATATGAAATCCTCGAGTTCGGTGACGATGCTCCCGGAAAGCTTGCCGGCCGGGAATGCCGATGCGGCGAACTCCAACAGCGAATGCAATTCGAGGTGCAGCGGTTTTCCATTGACCCGAGCCATTGCGCCGAACGCCTCGAAGGCGCTGATCAGCCCTAACGCCGCCCGCCTCAGCCCGTACGGGTCCTTATCTCCCGTTGGCTGGAGTCCGATGCCGTAGATGCCAACCAAGGTCTCGGTTCGGTCGGCCGTCATGAGTACGGCTCCGGTCAAGTTCTCCGCCCATTCACCGGCATCTTGCCGGATCAGATACTGAGCGCCAATAGCGTCCGCGACTGCGGCCGGCTCGCCGTTGTGGAGCGCGTAGTAGCGGCCCATGAGGCCCTGCAACTCGGGGAATTCTCCGACCATTGCTGTAAGCAGGTCAGCTTTGGCGAGATACGCGGCGCGATCCACCAAGCCCGCGTTGCCTCCGGTCCTGTCCGCGATAAATCGAGCAATCGCCCGCACGCGCTGTACGCGGTCTAGCTGGCTCCCAAGCTTGTTGTGATAGACGACATCCGCGAGCTTGGGTACTCGACTGGCTAGAGATTGCTTGCGGTCCTGATCGTAGAAAAACTTGGCGTCGGCAAGCCTCGCGCGCAGCACCCGCTCGTTGCCGCGGACGATCGCCTCGGGGTCGCGAACGTCGAGGTTGCTCACGAGCAGGAAACGGTTTTGCAACCTACCGTCGGTGCCTGCCAGGGCAAAATACTTCTGGTTCTTCTGCATGGTCAGGATCAGGCACTCGGGCGGTACTTCGAGAAACGCCGGATCGAAGCCGCCGGTGTAGACCTTAGGCCACTCGACCAGCGCCGTCACCTCGTCGAGCAGGGCATCCGACATGATCAGGTTCGCGTCGCCCGCGGCGGCTTCGAGGCCGGCAACGATACTGTCGCGGCGCCCGGCGAAGCTCGGCAAGACTTTGCCCTCGGCTTCGAGTGTCGGCGCATACGCGTCGGCATCCTTGATTTCGATGTCGGGCCGGGCGAGGAAGCGATGGCCGGCGGTCGTACGCCCGGCATCGAGCCCGAGAACGCTGACCGGAACGATCGCGATGCCGTGCAGCGCGAGCAGCCCGTGCGCCGGGCGGACGAATTTTGCATCGTTGTAGTAACTTCCGGCGCCTGCATAGCTCATGACCTTGGGCATCGGCAGCTTTGCGATCGCGTCTTCGAGCGCAGCCTGAAGTGCTGTGGCGAGCGAGACTCCTGGCGCGATTCCCTCATGAAAGAGCGCCTCCGACTTCCCATCGGACTCGCGCTTGAGCACGGAGGCGTCCCTGAGGCCGAGCATTGCCAGCTTCTTCTCGAGCGCCGGCGTAGCGGCTCCGTTCTTGTCGAACGCAACACTGACCGGCAATATCTTTTGCTTGAACTGACGGTCCGGTCCGACGCATTGGACGTTCTTGATCGTTACCGCAAGACGTCGTGGAGTCGCAAACCAAGCCGTGTCTCGCACATCGACATCGTGGAGCTGAAGGCGGCGTAAATAATTGAAGATGAGATTGCGGAACTCGTCACCGAGGTACTTGAGTGCTTTCGGCGGCAACTCTTCGGTGAGCAACTCGACCAGCAGCGTCGCCGTCGCCGCGGCGCTCATGCTGCGCTCCGGCGCAGATCGGAGGGAAGCATTGGAAATCCCAGAGCTTCGCGCGACTCGACGTAGGCCTGCGCCACCAGCCGCGACAACGTGCGGATGCGGCCGATGTAAGCGGCGCGCTCGGTCACCGAGATCGCCCCGCGCGCGTCGAGCAGATTGAACGTATGTGCCGCCTTGAGGATCATCTCGTAGCCCGGCAGCGGCAGCTTCGCTTCGAGCAATCGCTTCGCCTCGGTCTCGAAGAAGGCGAACAGCTCGAAGAGCTTCGGCACGTTGGATTCTTCGAAGGCATACCGCGATTGCTCGACTTCGTTCTGGAGGAAGACGTCGCGGTAGGAGACGCCTTCGACGTAGACGAGATCGAACACCGATTCGACGTTCTGCAGGTACATGCTCATCCGCTCGAGCCCGTACGTTATCTCGCCGGTGATGGGGTTGCAGTCGAGGCTGCCCACCTGCTGGAAGTACGTGAACTGGGTGATCTCCATGCCGTTCAGCCAAACCTCCCAGCCCAGTCCCCACGCGCCGAGCGTAGGATTCTCCCAGTCGTCTTCGACGAAGCGCACGTCGTTCTTCTTCAGATCGAAGCCCAGCTCCTCGAGCGATCCGAGGTATAGATCGAGGATATTCGCCGGCGATGGTTTGAGCACAACCTGGAACTGGTGATGCTGGTGCAGCCGGTTCGGATTCTCGCCATAGCGGCCGTCCTTGGGACGGCGCGAGGGCTGCACGTAAGCCGCGCGCCACGGCTCGGGACCCAGTGCACGCAAAAACGTCGCGGTATGCGACGTGCCCGCGCCGACCTCGATGTCGTACGGCTGCAGCAAGGCGCAACCTTGAGCGCCCCAATATTCCTGGAGCTTGCCGATGACCTGCTGAAAGCTGAGCATCAAAGAGGCGAAGGCTGGCGCGAAGATCTTGATATTACTGGATGTGCGCATCGCCACGCCACCGCCTCAATCCGGTCTGGTTGAACGTCGTCGCCCGAGCGCGAAAGCTGCGCCCGCGAGCAAGAGCGAAGCGAAGATGGCAAGCGCGTCGCCGGAGCGAACATAGGGTGTCGTTCCAGTGCGTCCCGCGATGGCGCCTTCGAGAACGCCTCGGGTGAACCATGGCAACCGCGCGAGCTCCCTGCCTTGATGATCGATGATCGACGTGATACCGGTGTTGGTCGAGCGCAGCATCGGTCGCGCCGTCTCGATCGCGCGCATGGCTGCGATCTGTTGGTGCTGCTCGGCCGCGAACGAACGGCCATACCAGGCATCGTTGGTGACGTTGATGAGCAACGTCGCCTCGGGCAGCGCTTCGATGAGCTCGCTGCCGAATGCGTCCTCGTAGCAGATATTGACCGCAACGCGTTCGCCTGCCACTTCGAAGGGCGCCTGGGACGCGGGACCGGGAGTCTGATCGGCGAGCGGGATATGGAGCACGCGGCGGATGAACCAGCCCATGACGGGCTTGGCCGGAATCGTCTCGCCCAATGGCACCAGATGGCGCTTGCGGTAGACCTGCGTCGGTGCCGTGCCGACGCTCACGACGCTGTTGAAATAGTGATCCTCGTCCTCGCCCGCCGTCCTCGGCTCGAAGAAGAAGAGCCCCATGAGCAGGTCGCCGCCGTGCTGCTGCGCAGCCGCGCGCAGCCGGGCAACGTATTCCGCCGGCACTTCGTCGGCGAACATCGGCAGCGCCGATTCGGGCAGCACGATCAACCGGCCCTTGGCCTGCGCGACCAGCTCCGCGTAGATCGCAAGCGTCTGGTCGCGATACTTCGCCTCGAACTTGAGATCCTGGTCGATGTTACCCTGCACCAGACTCACCGCAACCGGATCGCGGTGAGGGAGGCTCCATTCGATGCTGCGCAAGGCAAAACCCGTGATCCAAACAGCGAGCAGAGCTGCTGCCGCCACAACAGCGCGCCGGCGCGCCGGCCGGAACGCTTCGGATGCATACGCCACCAGCGCCGCCGAGGCGCCGACCGCGAGGCTGACCAGGAATACGCCTCCCAGCGGCGCGTAACCCACGAGAGGTGCTTGCGTCTGCGCGTAACCCGCGGCTAGCCATGGCATACCAATCGAAAGCCAGGTGCGGAGCCATTCCGTCAGAGTCCAGAACGCCGCGGCCGCGGCAAGGCGCTCAGGCGCACCAATGCCGGTGAGACGCGCCGTCGCCCAGCCGGCGAGCGCGGGAAAAAGCGCGAGGTAGGCGCAGAAGAGCGCCGTCGCCAGCGCGGCAAGGAGGCCCGCCATGCCGCCGAACATCGCCAAGGCGATGTAGAGCCAGGACACGCCGGTGCCGAACAACCCGAGCCCGAACGCAAATCCAAGCCACGCGGCGGCGCGAGGCGACGCGGCCCGCCGCCACAATGCGAACAAGCCGGAGAGCGTCAGAACGGGCAGCGCGGAATAGCCGAAAGGCGCGAACCCGAAGACCGTCGCGACGCCGAGCAGGAGTGACGCGACGATCGGTGCGATCGCGGAGATCAGGAGCCTCGCCATCGCCGAGGCTTTAAGGCGCGCCCGCGGGCGAATTTTCTTCGGGTTGCGGCGCCAGCCGCTCGACTTGCAGCGTATAGATCCGGCGGCTGTCGGCGCGCACGACCTTGAAGCGGAAATTGCCTATTGTCGTCGCCTCGCCGCGCTTGGGCAGGCGCCCGAACGCCTGCAGCACCAGGCCGCCGATGGTATGAAACTCCTCGTCGCTGAACTGCGCGCCCAGCGCCTCGTTGAAAGCGGCGATCTCGGTTTGCGCTTTCACCCGATAGCGCGCGCCCGCTTCGGGAATGATGTTGTCCTCGGCCTCGTCGAAATCGTATTCGTCCTCGATGTCGCCGACGATCTGCTCCAGCACGTCCTCGATGGTCACCAGGCCCGAGACGCCTCCGTACTCGTCGACGACGATGGCGATATGATTGCGATTGGCACGGAAGTCGCGCAACAGCACGTTGAGCCGCTTGGACTCCGGCACAAAGACAGCGGGACGCAGGGTATCGCGCAGGTTGAACGACTCGGGGTTGGTGTAGTAGTTGAGCAATTCCTTGGCGAGCAGGATGCCGACGACGTCGTCCTTGTTCTCGCCGACGACCGGAAAGCGCGAGTGGCGCGTCTCCATGACGAAGGGAATGAACTGGGCGGGCTCGTCGTCGATCGACACCACGTCCATCTGGGAGCGCGGGATCATGATGTCGCGCACGGTCATCTCGGAGACCTGCAGTGCGCCTTCGATGATCGACAGAGCGTCCGCGTCGAGCAGCTTGTGCTCGAACGCGCCGTGCAGCAGGGTGAGCAACTCCTCGCGGTCCTCGGGCTCCCGGATCAGGAACGCCGAGAGCCGCTCGAGCAGCGTCGGGCGCTGATGGTCCTTGTCGTTGGCGTGTTCACTCATCGGCGGGCGCGCCGGGGCAGTTTCGTCGCCGGGACAGGATGCGCCGCGTAGGGGTTAGCGAAGCCCAGTCCCGCGAGGATGGCGATCTCCTGCGCTTCCATCCTCGCCGCCTCGGCGGCCCGTTCGTGAGCGTAGCCTTGCAGGTGCAGCATGCCGTGGACGACGAGGTGCGCGCAATGCGCGGCGAGCGGCTTGCCCTGCTGCACGGCCTCGCGTCTCAACACCGGAGCGCAGAGCACGATATCACCGCCAGGCGCGCCATGTTTATCATCGTACACGAACGACAGCACGTTGGTGGGACGGTCCTTGCGGCGATGCCGACGATTGAGCGCGCGGCTTTCGGCTTCCTCGACGAACCGAAGCACGACCGTCACGTTCGCAGCGTCCGCGCCGAGCGCCGCTTGTATCCAGCGCCGAAGCAAGCGACGTGCCGGCAGATCGTCGCCGGCAGCCGCGTATTGGATGGTTACCGACGGCTGCGGTCGCTGCGAGGTCATGGCGCCGCCCGCGCAAGGAGCCTCGCATAGAGCGGCACGACCGTCGCGTCGTCGAGGGCGAGCAGGTTATCGCCAACGTAGAGCTCGATGGTCGACCAACCGGGAACCTGCGCCTCACCGATGCGCTGCGCGAGCCACACTCCCTCGAGGGCGGCTAGCTGATCGCGTGCCTCCACCACCGCCCCCGCCGGCGCCGGCAAGTGGAGGTGGAAAAGGTTCACCTGGGGCGGTTGCGGGTCGATGACGAGGCCGTCGACCGCCGACAGCGCCCGCCCGAGCGCAAGCGCCCGTGCCCGATACGCCGGCATCTTGGCGAGCTGCGCGTCGATACGCATGGCGGCCGACGCGACAAAGGGGTGCAGCTGGACCAAGGTACCGCCTTGGCGGCGCCGCCAGATACGGGCCTCGGCAATGAAATCCTGGGGGCCGAGCAGCATCGCTCCAGCCAGCGCACCGATCCCCTTGTAGAAGGACACGTAGACCGAATCGAAAAGCGCGCATATATCGGCAAGCGTCTGCGGCGCATAGAACTCGCGCGCTTCCCATAACCGGGCGCCGTCCAGGTGCAGCTTCACGCCGCGCTCGCGCGCCAGCGCCGCCAGCGCCTCGAGCTCGTCCCACGCCGGAAGACGGCCGCCGATCTCACGCGCCGGCAGCTCGATCAACAACGCCGCGAGGCGCTCGTGGCAAGCCGCCAAGTCCCGCGCCAGCGTCGGCCGGTCGCGCGAGCCCAGCAGTATCGAGTCCAAATGGTGCAATCGGGCATAGGCACGCTCCTCATGGAGCTCGAGATGCGCTGTCGGGTGCATCGCGACGCAGAAATGACCGGCGTGCTCGCACCATATGCGCAGCGCGATCAACTGCGCCATCGTGCCGCTCACCATGAATGCCGCCGCAGGCTTGCCCAGGAGCGCGGCGACTTTCGCCTCGAACGACTCGATGAGCTCGCCGTCGCCGTAACGGTCGGCGTGCCAACCGTGCGTACTGGACCACTCGGCGATGCGAGCGAGCTCCGCGCCCGGGATCTCCGGTGCATGGCCGGATATGTGCAGCGTGCAGCGGCGTCGCAGCGCCTCCAGCTCGCGCGGGGAAAGCGGCATCAGCGCTCGCGGCGCCGCTCGACCGCCGGAGCGTCGATGCGCTCGCTTTGGGTATGCTTTTCGTAGGCGCTGATGATCTTCTGCACCAGAGGGTGGCGCACGACGTCGGCGCTGGTGAAATCTGTGAATGCGAGCCCGCGCACGTCGGCGAGCACGCGCCGCGCCTCGATCAATCCGCTCTTCTGACCGCGGGCGAGGTCGATCTGCGTGACGTCGCCCGTGATGACCGCCTTGGTGCCGAAGCCGATGCGGGTCAGGAACATCTTCATCTGCTCGGGTGTGGTGTTCTGTGCCTCGTCGAGAATGATGAATGAGTGATTGAGCGTCCGGCCCCGCATGTAGGCGAGCGGCGCGATCTCGATGGTATTGCGCTCGAAAAGCTTCGCGGTCTTGTCGAAGCCCATGAGATCGTACAGCGCGTCGTAGAGCGGGCGCAGATAGGGGTCGACCTTCTGCGCGAAGTCGCCGGGCAGAAAACCGAGCCGCTCGCCGGCCTCGACGGCGGGGCGCACCAGCACGAGGCGCTTGACGATGTCGCGTTCCAGCGCGTCGACCGCGCAGGCGACGGCGAGGTACGTCTTGCCGGTGCCGGCCGGGCCGATGCCGAAAGTGATGTCGTGATCCTGGATGTGCTGCAGATACGCGATCTGGTTCGGCGTTCGCCCGTGCAGGTCGGCGCGGCGAGTGCGCAGCACCGGTCCCTCGCGTTCGGCAGCCTCGGCCGGCACCGTGGATCCCGGCGTCTGACCACGCACCTCGATCAAGCCGAGCTGGACATCGTCGACCGTCAACGGCTCCTGCGCCTGCGCGTAGAAGCGGTTGAGCGCGGTCGTGGCCTGCTCGACGGAGCCGCGAGCGCCGCGCAGCGTGAACGTCGCGCCGCGGCGCGCGATGGCGACGTCGAGCGCCGCTTCGATCTGTCGCAGATTGGCGTCGAGCGCCCCGCAAAGGTTCGCCAACGCCCGGTTATCGACCGGCGCGAGCGTGAGCTCGGCGCTGTGCGGCTTCAAGCGGGACTGCGCATGGATGACCGCAAGGCGCGGCTAGACACCCTGCCGCTGCAACGGAGCTTTGAGCGCTTCGTCCAGGGTCGACAATCCTTCGGCGACATGTGCTTTCGTCTCCTTCGACCAGCCAGTTCTTGTCGTGGCAGTCTGGAGCTCGTCGCGCAGCGCCCGCGCATCCTGGCGCAGCAGCGCTCTCGCGTCCGGCGGCATCGACAGCGAAGGCCGGATCAGCGCGTTCGCCACGCGGGCGAGATGCTCGCGTTGCAGGTTTCGCCGCAGCGGCGATATGTCCTGGCCGCTCTTGAGCTCGCTCCAGATTGCGCGGTGCAGCGACTCGTACAGCTCGGACAGATGAAAGCCCGCCTTCGGATTGTCGAGCTTGACCTCGCTGTCGAGGATCCGCTGCGCAATCGCTTCGCTCATGAGGCTGTCGAGGACGGTGCGCTGGATCGCCAGCACCTGTCCGGTGAGCGAATAGTCCACGCCCGGCGTCGACAGTCCAACGCCGTACATGTCATTGCGATCGAGGTAGTCCACTTGCATGCGGCGCATGAACTCGGGCTTGAAGCGGAAACTGTCTGCCGAGAAAAGGCCGCCTTCGATGATCTTCAGCGCTTCGCGTTGCTTCGCGGCGGCGATCGGCGTAAGCGGCGCGCGCGCGCTGCCCGCGTGGTCGCGCAGCGTGCTGACGCCGCCGATGTACTTGGCAACCGTCGTCGACGACTGGCCGACGACGATGAGTCCCCGCGTCACCGTGCGCCGGAGCACGGAGTAGTTCTCGCCCGGCTTGAGATCGCGGCTCTGCCAGCGGTCCCACAGCTCGCGCGCCAGGACAAGGCGCCGGCGCGCGAAGGCCAGCGGATCGTTGCCAAGATCGGCCTGATTCGCCTCCGGGTCGATCGCGAACGACGAATCCTCGTCGGTCGCGTACGCGAGCTGCGGCTCGGCGTTGCGCCCGGCGATCTGCTGCAGGCGGACGGACTCCTCAGCAGGAGGGATCTCCGCGTAGCCGTACTCGATCGCCCAGTAATCGTAGGGTCCGAGCGTATTCATGCCGTAGGACCCCTGGCGCTCGCCATTGAGCGCGATGTTGACCGCGTTGTATTCCATGACGGAGCCCGCGATGCCGTGCTCGCGCGTGAACTCCGCATCGTTGAGCTGCGCCTGGGAATAGATCATCGATGCGCGGAAGTTGTGTCGCAGCCCAAGGGTGTGGCCGACTTCATGCATCACGACATCTTTCACATCGGCAAGCACGAACGCCTCGGCTTCCGGGCCGTCGGGATCGATTTCGCCACGAGCCTCGAGGAGATCGAGCGCAAAGTTCATCTCCTGAGCGGCATAGTCCTGCAGTTGGCAGATCCGATCCGGATGCTCGAGAAAACCCGGGATCGCGCTCGGCTCGGGGATCTGCTCGACGCGCTGAAAGCGGCGATTGCGGAAGCGTACGGGGTCGATGCCGATGTCGGCGTCGAGGATCTCGCCGCTGCGCGGGTCGACCTGGCTCGGGCCGATGCCGCCGAACAAGGGCCGTGCGGTCGTCATCCAGCGGATCGAGGCGTGACGTGCGTCGAGCGTGTCGAAATCGGCGTCGTCGGGCTGGACCTTGGCCTGTATCGCATTCTTGAAGCCTATCTTCTCGAATGCCTTGTTCCATTCCAGGACGCCGTCGGCGACCGCCTGGCGATACTTTTCGGGAATGTTGCGGTCGAGCCAGAACACGATGGGCTGTTTCGGCTCCGACATCTCCGCCGCCGGGTCCCTCTTTTCCAGGCGCCAGCGATGGATATAGTTCACGCGCGGCGTGAGCTTGCTGTCGCTGCTGAAGTCGTAGCGGCTGTTCATGAAGTAGCCGATCCGGTCGTCGGCGATGCGCGGCCGCATCGGCTCGTCGGGAAGCTTGGCGAAGTTGTAATAGAAGCCGAGGAAGAGGCTCCGAATGTCGGGCACGGTGGCCGGCGGCGGCGTGGGCGGCATCGGACCGGGAACGGCCGGAGGCTGGGCGACGCGCGCCAGCGCGTAGTGGGCGTTGATGTCGATGGCGACGAGCTCCGGTGTCGCCCGCGTCTTCACGATCGCCGAATTGCGCGGGTCGAACGAGTATCCCTGCCGGAAGGCGCGCTCGAGCGAGCCATTGGCGCCAGGGATGTCGGCGAACAGCAGCATGTTGGCCTCGATCAGGATCGACTTGCGCTCGGGGTGCGGCTGGCTCGCGACCGGCGCCGCGGCGAGCAGGCTGTCGGAAAACGCGTCGCTGACCGCGCGTGCCTGCGGCGTATTCGGTTGCGCAAAGTAATTCGTATTGCGCGCGAGCAGTTGTACCTGGGTTGTTCCGAGGCGGTGGAAATAGGCAACATGGCTTGCGCCCATCAGCCCGCTGAAGAAGAATTTCTCTCCGAGGCCGCGCGACAGGTTGACCGAGAAGAAGAACGGCGTGTCGAACTGATTCGGCGCGATTTCCAGCCAGACCTTGTCGTCTTTCTGCCAGACCCGAAACAACCCGGGCATCTCATGCGCGTCCTTGATGACATCGGCGAAAGGCTTGGCCGACTGTGCCGCCGCGGCGGCTGCCGCTGCCGCAGCGGCGACCGCGGATGCGGGTGGACGCGCGGCGCTACCGGGCGCGGCTGCCGGACTTGTCGCGGCGGCCGCATCCGTCGCTGCCGTTGCAGCCGCCGCGGCCGCGGCAGCAATGACCCGGGTCTCGCCATTACCGTTTGAAGGCGCCGACGCGCAGCCCGCCAGGAAACTCACCGCCGTTGCGGCAGCGAGCGCCAGACGTGAAATCGGGGAAATTGAGATGACCATTGCGACAACCTCTAAGTCAGTGAGTCAATGACATGAATCTGCGGAAGGTATGGGTCTCGCGCGGAGAAAGCAATCCGACATGTCAAGCGGCCGCAAGCTCGCCGCGCAACGAATGCGCCAAGGCCGCCGTAATGCGCACATCGGCATAGTTTCCGACCAGGCTGGCCGCGCCGGGAAAGTTCACGACGCGGTTGGCTTCGGTTCGGCCGGCCAACTCGCCCTCGCTTTTCGCCGAGCGACCGGTCACCAGCACGCGTTCGGCGCTGCCGATCATCCGCTCGCTATGCGAACAGTACTGGGCGTCGAGCGCGGTCTGCAGCCGTGCGAGCCGCGCTTGCGCGATCGCGGGCGGGACCTGATCTGGAAAATCGGCCGCCGGCGTTCCGGGGCGAGGGCTGTAGATGAAACTGAAGCTGCCGTCGAAGCCAACGTCGTCGACGAGCTTCATCGTCTGCTCGAAATCCTTATCGGTCTCGCCGGGGAAGGCGACGATGAAGTCGGACGTCAATGACAACTGCGGACGCACCGCGCGCAGCCTCCGGACGATCGCCTTGTACTCGAGCGCGGTGTAGCCGCGCTTCATCGCCGCGAGCACGCGATCGGATCCCGACTGCACCGGGAGGTGCAGCGCCGATACAAGCTTCGGCAGCTTGCCGTAAGCCTCGATCAGCCGCGGCGTCATCTCCTTCGGATGCGAGGTGGTGTAGCGGATGCGCTCGAGCTCTGGAAACTCGGCAAGGAATTCAAGCAGTGTCGCCAAGTCGGCAACCTCGCCATCGGCGTTCATGACGCCTCGGTAAGCGTTCACGTTCTGTCCGAGCAGCGTGATCTCCTTGACTCCATGGTCGGCGAGATCGGCGACCTCGGTAAGCACGTCGTCGAAAGGCCGCGAGACCTCTTCGCCCCGCGTGTAGGGCACGACGCAAAAACTGCAGTACTTGCTACAGCCTTCCATGATCGACACGAAGGCGCTGACACCTTCAACCCGCGGCGGGGGCAGGTGATCGAATTTCTCGACCTCGGGAAAGCTGACGTCGACCTGCGGCCGTCCAGTGCTGCGCCGGCGCGCGATGAGGTCGGGCAGCCGGTGCAGGGTCTGCGGTCCGAAGACGATGTCGACGTAAGGGGCCCGGCGCACGATCGCCGCGCCTTCCTGGCTCGCGACGCAGCCGCCAACGCCGATGATGAGCTCGGGCTTCGCCGCCTTGAAGCCGCGTACCCGGCCCAGATCGTGAAAGACGCGCTCCTGTGCCTTCTCGCGCACCGAGCAGGTGTTGAACAGGATCACGTCGGCCTCGTCGGGCCGTTCAGTCAGCTCGAGACCTTCCGCTTCGCGCAGCACGTCGGCCATCTTGTCCGAGTCATACTCGTTCATCTGGCAGCCGAACGTGCGGATATACAGCTTGCGGACCATCGAAATAGGCGCGTGAAAAGCCGCACAGTATAGCAGCTACCCTCCGGGCGCGCCTTTGCGTCCGACGGACGCTATAATGCGCCCAGCAGGTGTCCGCCGCGCGCCTTCGAGCGCGGCGGGTGAAACGGGAAGCCGGTCAAGTCGCGGGGCCAAGCCCTTAAGACCATGCCGGCGCTGCCCCCGCAACGGTAGGTCAGTGCGGCCGTCGGACAACGCCACTGTTCGCTCTTAAGGCGAGCGGGAAGGTACAACGGCCTCCAGCATCAACTGACGAGCCCGGAGACCGGCCTGCGTCCGGCGCACTGCGCCGGAACCAAGCGCACCGCGGGTGGCGGCATGCGGTCGGACGGTCGCCTCCTATTCGAGCGGCCATCCGCCGACTCCTTCATTCCGCGTTGATTCGATCCACCCGCCGTGCGGGGATGCACGGCCCACGCGGAGATACTGCGATGCCTGCTTTGTCCCTGATGCCGTCCCGTTGGTGCAGTACAAGTTTGCTCGCCGCTGCTTTCGCCTTTTACTTCAGCGCGTCCGAAGCCCAGGTCCTGCCCAAGCAGGCAACGATCGACCCGGTCTTCGTCACGGCGGCGCGCTCACCACAGCCGCTCGCCGAACTCATCGCCGATGTAACGACGATCGGACCCGAGGAGATCACGCGCGCCGGCGCGCAGAGCCTCGCCGAACTGCTCGCCCGTGTGCCCGGCGTCGAGATCGCGATGAACGGCGGGCCCGGCTCGACGAGCTCGGTATTCCTGCGCGGCGCCAATCGCGGCCACACGCTGGTGCTCATCGACGGCCTGCGCATCGGCTCGTCGAGCGATGGTGCGACTGCGTTCGAAGCGATTCCGCTCGATCAGATCGATCACATCGAAATCCTGCGCGGTCCCGCATCGAGCCTCTACGGCGCCGACGCGATCGGCGGCGTGATCCAGATATTCACGCGCCGCAGCGACGGCATGCTCGCCGCGAACATCAGCGCCGGCTACGGGACGTACGGAACTGGCGTCGCGAGCGGCGGCGTCTCGGGCGGCAGCGGCCCATGGCGGTTCGCGCTCCAGGCGGGCGTACGCAAGAGCGAGGGCTTTAACGCCATCGGCAATCCCGACAATTTCAGCTACAACCCCGACCGCGACGGTTACCGCGACGACAGCGCGAGCGGCAGCATGGCTTTCCGCTTCGCCGAGGACCAGGAGCTGTCGGCGCAGTTCTTCCGCAGCAGGGCGAACGCCCAATTCGACGCCGGTCTCGGCTTCGACGATCGGACCATCACGACGCTTACGAGTTACTCGGTGGCGAGCCGGAACCGGCTGGCATCATTCTGGACGAGCCGGCTCGAGGCCGGCGAAGGAGACGACGACAGCCTGTCGCAGACCGGCTTCGGCCCGTCGCGATTCAAGACGCGGCAGCGGCAATACGCATGGCAGAACGACTTCACGCTGCCGCAGGGCATGTTGTCGGTTGCCATCGAGCGGCGCGAGGAACGCGTCGACAGCGACGCGAACTTTCCTGTGAGCGCGCGCAACACCAATGCCGCGGTCGGAGTCTGGCAATGGCGAGACGGGTCGCAAGCGGTACAGGCGAACCTGCGCCGCGACGACAGCTCGCAATTCGGCGGACGGACGACCGGCGCGCTTGCCTATGGCTACACATTCGGCGGCGGATTTCGTGCCAGCGCAAGCTATGGCACCGCGTTCAAGGCGCCGACCTTTAACGATCTATATTTCCCCGGGTTTTCGAATCCCGATCTCCAGCCCGAGACCGCGCGCAACGCCGAGGCGGCACTGCGCTACTCCGTCCGCGGCATCGCCGCGGGTATCGTCGCGTATCGCAACCGCGTGCGCAATTTGATCGTGTTTGAGTGCGATGCCTCGTTCAATTGCGCGCCGCAGAATGTCGCCAACGCCACCCTCAAAGGCTTGACGCTCGAGCTCGAGGCTCGTGAGGGCGATCTCGTTGTCAGGGCCAGCGCCGATTTCCAGCAGCCCGAAGACGATGCGAGCGGCAATCTGCTGCCGCGCCGCGCGCGCCGGCACGCGACAGTCGTGGTAGGGCAATCGTGGAGCGCGCTCCGCGTCGGCGCCGAGTTGATCGCCTCATCGGCGCGCTTCGACGATGCAGCGAACACCCGCCGCATGGGCAGCTATGCGATCGTGAACTTGACTGCGGATTACGCGCTCGGCCGCGGATGGACGCTCTTCGCCCGCCTCGACAACGCGTTCGACAAGCGCTACGAGCTCGCTGCCGACTACAACACCGCCGGCGCGAACGTGTTCGCCGGCGTTCGTTACCGGTATTAAGGCGATGCGGCGGACGATCTTGCATCTCGCACTGCCGGCGATGCTGGTGGCCGGTCATCCTGCGACGCTGATCGCGGCCGTCGCGGCCGAGGATGCGACTGGTGCATCGATCCAGCTCGCCTCACCGGCCGGTCGCATCGTGAGCCTCGCGCCACATGCCACCGAGCTCCTGTTTGCCGCCGGTGCGGGGGAGCGCATCGTCGGCGTTCTTGCCCCTGCGGATTGGCCGCCGGAGGTGGCAACGGTGCCGCGCGTGGGAACCGCAGCGGGCCTCGATCTCGAGCGCATCGTCGCACTCAAGCCCGACCTCGTCATCGTGTGGCCTTATCTTGCGCCGGCGCAGATCGAACGCCTGCGCGCATTGGGCATTGCAGTCTTCGTATCGGATCCCCGCACGCCGGCGGCGATCCCGGTAGAGCTCGAGCGGCTGGGCACGCTGGCCGGCACGCGCGCCTCGGCGGCGCGCGCGGCAGCGGCGTTCCGCGCGCGGATTTCGGCATTGGACTCGCGCGAGCGCGGCGCAGCGAAACTCGCAGTGTTCTACGAAATCTGGCACCAGCCGCTCTATACCGTAGGCGGAGGGCATCTGATCACTGCGGCGATCCGCTTGTGTGGCGGCGAGAACGTCTTCGAAGCGCTCGCTGCGCCTGCGCCCGCCGTCGGTATCGAGGACGTGCTCGCGGCGCGACCGGAGGCGATCATCGCCGGCACCGACAATGCAGTCCGCCCGGCCTGGCTCGACGAATGGAGACAATGGGGCGAACTCCCTGCGGTCGCTCGCGGCAACCTGTTCGTGGTCGACGCGAATCTTTTGCATCGTGCTGGACCCCGCTTCGCGGCAGGTGCCGAACAGCTCTGCGCCGCACTCGATCGGGCCCGGGAAAACCTCCGCCGCTGACCGCGTCTAATCGGGAGCGAATAGATTGCCGCGCGGGCCGGCGACTGCCTGAAGCGAGACGCGATAGATGGCCGAAAGCCGTTCCGCGGTGAGGAGTTCCTGCGCCGACCCGGCGACGGCTTCGCCGTCCGCAAGCAGCAGCGCGTGATCGCAATAGCGAACTGCAAGGTTGACGTCGTGCACGACCATGATCAGCGCTTTGTCACCAAAGCGGACTGCGGCGGCGAGCCGCTCGAGTAGCGTGAGCTGGTGCGACAAATCGAGATGGCTGGAAGGCTCGTCGAGCAGAAACAGGCGCGGTTGCTGTGCCAGCAGGGCGGCGAGCGCGACGCGCCGCCGCTCACCTCCGGAAAGCGTACGCACGTCGCGCGCCTCGGTGCCCGTCATATCGGCGGTCGCCAGCGCCTCGCGCGCGATCCGCACGTCCTCCGCGCTTTCCCATTGCCAGCGCGAAAGATGCGGATGGCGGCCGACCAGCACGGATTCGAGCACTGTCGCTGGGAACGCGTCGCTGTCATCTTGCAGCAGCAAGCCGCGCAGGCGCGCAATGTCGCGGCGCGCGAGTGTTGCCAGCGGCATTCCACGGAGCTCGATCGTGCCGGCGGCCGGACTGCGTAGTCCCGCCAGAGTATGCAGTAGCGTTGTCTTGCCCGCTCCGTTGCGTCCCAGGATCGCCCAGCATTGGCCGGGCAGGACCGCGAGATCGAGGCCGCTGCATACTTGGTTACCGGCGATGGTCACGCTAAGACCGTACGCGGCGAGCAGCGGCGTCATCGGTGCTCTCGCCGCAGCAAATAGAGGAAGGTCGGCACACCGATGAGCGCAGTGATGACGCCCGTGGGCAATTGCGCGGGCGCGGCGATCTGGCGCGCCAGTATGTCGGCGACGAGCAGCAGCGTCCCGCCTGCGAGCGCGGATGCCGGCAGGAGCACGCGTTGGTCGTTGCCGAGCACGAGGCGCACGGCGTGCGGAACGATCAGGCCGACGAAGCCGATCGCGCCGGCGGTCGTTACCGCGGCGGCGGTCAGGAACGCGGCGAGCGCGAACAGCAGCCATGGGAGGCGCAGGACGTCGACGCCCAGCGCAGCGGCGGCGGTGTCGCCGCGAGCAAGCGCGTTCAAGTCGCCGGCGAAGGGCAGGGCTGCTGCGACCGCGAGCACCAGCGCGCCCAGCGTGGACCACGCGGCCGGCGGCGCCGACAGGTCGCCGATCAACCAGAAGAGCATGCCACGCAACTGTGCCTCCGGCGCGAGCGACAGGATGAGCGCCACCACGGCGCCCCAGCCGGCTGCGACGACGACCCCCGTGAGCAGAAGCCGCGTCGGCGACCAGACACCTCTGCCGCGCGCCAGACCGAAGACGATCGCGGTCGACGCCAAGGCCCCGCCGAATGCGCCTGCAGGGACGAGCCACGCAGCGGCGCCGAGCAGCATCGACGTCAGCGCACCGGCTGCGGCGCCACCCGATACGCCCAATACGTACGGATCTGCCAGAGAAT
Source organism: Casimicrobiaceae bacterium (assembly GCA_036506975.1). GTDB lineage: Bacteria > Pseudomonadota > Gammaproteobacteria > Burkholderiales > Casimicrobiaceae > PALSA-1003. The sequence goes on from DASXQW010000260.1 coordinate 59,642, forward strand.
TCCTGAGAAGCACCTGGAGGAGCGCGCCCGCGAGCGCTAGACATCCTCCGGCCGCAAATGCCGCAACCGCGCGCGGCAAGCGGAGTCCGCGGACGATCGCCTGTTGTGTCGAGTCGCCGGAGGCAAACAGCGCGCGGAGCACGGACGCCGGATCGATCGCCACGCTGCCTGCGGAGAGCGCCAGCGCGATTGCGACAAGCGCGATAGCGGCGAGTGCGAGCAGGGCGGGAACGGCGGAAATCCGGGACATCGCGACGAGAAGCGCGGGAGGGCGAACCGGCAAGAGCGGCGATTATAGCCCGTGTCCTGGGGCGCCCGGCGCGAAACGGAGCCGCGCCTTCTCCGGCGCGCTGGCCTATAATTTCGCACTCCAACGGTTCCGCAGCATGTGGGTCGCGAATCGGTCGATCATGAGCAAAGCTTTCACCCGCGAAGAAGAAACCGACCTCGACGACGAGGTCGAGGAAGCTTCGCCGCTGCCCGCCGGCAGCCGCAACTACATGACGCCGGGCGGCTTCGCGCGCCTGAAGGCCGAGTTGAGCCAGCTCGTCGACAAGGAACGTCCGGAAATCGTTGCGACCGTCGCATGGGCCGCGGGCAACGGCGACCGCTCCGAAAACGGCGACTATATCTACGGCAAGAAGCGCTTGCGCGAGATCGATCGCCGCATCCGTTTTCTCGTCCGGCGCCTCGACCGCGCGGAAGTGGTCGATCCACTGGCACGCCGTGATGCGGATAACGCCGACCAGATTTTTTTCGGCGCTACCGTGACCGTGAGCAACGTGCGCGGCGAAGAGCGCACCGTCAGCATCGTCGGCATCGACGAGATCGACACCGCCCGCGGATACGTCAGCTGGGTATCGCCGATGGCCCGGGCGCTGATCAAGGCGCGCGAAGGCGACATGGTCACGCTCACCACGCCGGGCGGCGTCGAGCAGCTCGAAATTCTCCACGTACACTACGAGCCGCTCGCGACGGGCGGTTGAGACTTTCACAGGGCCCGAGTGCATTCGGCCGTTCGCCGCGCGTGGCGGGCTCCGTGCGCGGATCAATGCACTTGCAAACCCGCGCAGGTTGACGGCGCCGAAACGTTCCGCCTATAGTGGCCCATGGACTCCGATCTTGCCGGGCTCGAGCAGAAACTTGCCGTATTGCTAGCCGATTACCATCGAGTGCGGGCGGAGAACGAGTCGCTCAAGCGCGAGCTGGTGCGCGCCCAGGAGCAGCATCGAGCGCTCGCGGCGCGCATGGCAGCGGCGACCGCGCGCCTCGATTCGCTGCTACAGCAATTGCCCGAGTCCGCAAACTAAGCTCCTAATGGACGATCGTTCGCTCACGCTCGACGTGTCGATCCTCGGCCGCGAGTACCGCGTCGCGTGCAAGGAGTCGGAGCGGGACGAGTTGCTGCAGGCGGTCCAGTTTCTCGACCAACGGATGCGCGAGATCCGCGATTCGGGCAAGGTTGCGGGCACCGAGCGCATCGCCGTGATGGCGGCGCTCAATATCGCGCACGAAGTGCTGCGCGCCAGAAGCGGGACGCCGGCGACCGGCGGTTTTGACAGCGCGGCCATTCAGCGTAGAATTTCCGCCATGCAGACAGCCATCGATCGTGCGATGGCGGAGCAGGAAAAGCTGTTCTGAAGTTGTCGAGAGCCTGCTCGACTGCAACGTTCGTCCCCTGCGGTGTCCGAGCTGGCCATACACTCTTTGAACCAATGCTACGATAGCGAGGTCGCCGCGCCTTGAACGGACCGGTGTGCGCTCCCTACGCGGAAGCGCCTAATGGTCCAGGTAGGCGACCCTCTTGAACCCAGGTTCAAGATGACGGTTGGCACGGCACAGGCGGGGGGCCTATTCTGACGCGGCGTCGCTTGAAGCGGCGCCGCGTTTTTCTTGTCTTATGCGCCACTGGCTGATGAAGTCTGAGCCCGACGAGGTCTCCGTCGACGACCTTGCGGCGATGCCGAAGAAGACGATCGCATGGTTCGGCGTGCGCAATTACCAGGCGCGAAACTTCATGCGCGACCAGATCCGGGTCGGCGATCTCGCTTTCTTCTATCACTCGAGTTGCCCCGAGCCAGGCATCGCGGGCATCGTACGCGTGAGCAAGGCCGCATATCCCGACGCGAGCCAGTTCGACCGCAAGAGCCCCTACTATGACCCAAAGGCGACGCGCGCGGACCCGCGCTGGGTCAATGTCGACGTCACTCTGGTCGAGAAGACACGACTCGTCCCACTCGCCGAGTTGCGTGCGCAACGCGAGCTCGCAGCGATGCGGCTCCTGCAGCGTGGCAACCGGCTTTCGATCACGCCCGTCGAGCCGGGAGAGTGGAAATTCATTGACGCTAAGCTGCTGCGGCGGTAGCGCACAACGCGTTACAAGCCACGTCGAAAGATACTTCGGTCCCGGGTCTCGCTGGCGCTCGCCCGGGATGACGCGGCCGTCACCACCCTGTCGTCATTCCCGCGAAGGCGGGAATCCAGCGTCGTAACTCAAAGACACTGGATCCCGGGTCTCGCTGGCGCTCGCCCGGGATGACGCATCCGTTTCCAATCGCAGCCAGTCCTGCGGCGGGCCGCTCTTGGACGGATGCGTCACTTTGACGAATACATCGCTCTCAGGACATTCTTCTGCACTTTGCCCATCGCGTTGCGCGGAAGGTCGTCGACCAGGTGCACGCGCTTGGGAACCTTGAAGCTCGCGATGTCAGCTTTAAGCGCCGAGATCAGCTCCGTTTCGTTCAACGCATCCCCGGGCCGGGCGACGACCACCGCGGTCACGACTTCGCCGAAATCCGGATCGGGCACTCCGATAACCGCCGATTCGACGACGCCCGGCAGAGCATTGATCTTTTCTTCGATCTCTGCGGGATAGACGTTGAGGCCGCCGGTAATGATCAGGTCTTTCGCGCGGCCGACGATTTTCATATAGCCGTTGGGGAGCCATTCGCCCATGTCGCCGGTTTTGAAGTAGCCGTCGGCAGTGAACTCTTCACGCATCTTTTCGGACATGCGCCAGTATCCGCCGAAGACGTTCGGTCCCTTGACCTCGATGGCGCCGACGGTTTCCGGGCCGCAGGCACGTCCATCGCCATCGGCGATCCGCACCGAGACGCCGGGCAAGGGCAGACCGACGGAACCCGGGATGCGCTCGCCGACAAGGGGGTTCGCGGTGTTCATACCGGTTTCGGTCATCCCGTAGCGCTCGAGGATGGCGTGTCCCGTGCGCGCGTGAAAGCTCGCGAAGGTTTCGGGGAGAAGCGGCGCCGAGCCGGAAACGAACAGGCGCATGCTGCGGCAAACGTTTGCGTCGAAAGACGGTTCTGCGAGCAGACGAGTGTAGAAGGTCGGCACACCCATCATTACGGTCGCGTGCGGCAGCAATCCGATCACTTCGGCTGCATCGAACTTCGGCAGCCAGAGCATCCGGCTGCCTGAGAGCAGTGCACAATGGCAGGCGACGAACAGGCCGTGCACGTGGTAGACCGGAAGAGCATGAAGCAGGACGTCTCCGCGCGTGAAACCCCATTGCTCGACCAGGGTGAGCGCATTGCTGGCCAGGTTGCGGTGCGAGAGCATGGCGCCTTTGGAGCGTCCCGTGGTGCCCGACGTGTAAACGATGGCCGCGAGATCATCGGGCATGGACGATATCGGTTCGAAGCTCTCGCGCTGGTCAGCAGCGCGATCGAGCAGCGTGCCGGCCGAGCTATCGAGCGTGAGGACGGTCGACTGCGGACGCAACGCGGCCGTGGACTCTGCCGCATCGGGCCGGCACACGATCACGGTCGGCTCGGCGTCGGCAAAGAAATATCCGAGCTCGCTTTTCTGATAGCCGGTATTGAGCGGCAGGTAGACCAGTCCCGCGCGAAGACAGGCGAGATAGAGCGCGAGCGACTGCCAGCATTTTTCGGTCTGCGCGGCCACGCGGTCGCCGGGACGGCATCCCGCGGCGGAGAGCACGTTGGCGATGCGCGCCGACGTGGCGTCGAGATCGTCGTAGTGAATCACCGGACCGCCGGGGATGAGCAGACAAGGCTGCTCCGCATCCTCGGCGAAGTGATCGAGCAAGAGCGCGTACAGGTTGGCGTTCATGGTCGCGCGCGGCCGGCTACAATTGTACGTCCGAACGTCGAGTGCCCACGCAGCGGTTCGCCGTGAATCTGCCCTCCATCATGCGCTTTGTCGCCGCCCGCGAGCCCGGACCGCCGGAAGTGCTGGCTGTCGCGGAAACGCAGGTGCCCGCGGCCAAGCGAGACGACGTCTTGATTCGCGTCGCCTACGCCGGTGTCAATCGTCCCGACTGTCTGCAACGCGCAGGGGGCTATCCGCCGCCACCGGATGCGTCGCCAATCATCGGACTCGAAGTCGCCGGGACGATCGTCGCCCTGGGCGAGGACGTCGATGCGTGGCGCGTCGGTGATGTCGTGTGCGCGCTGACACCGGGTGGCGGCTATGCGGAGTATTGCACGGCGCCGGCCGCCCACTGCCTGCCGCTGCCGCGCGGGGTGTCGCTGCTGGAAGCGGCGAGCCTGCCCGAGAACTATTTCACCGTGTGGCACAACGTGTTCGAGCGCGGCCGGCTGCAACAGAGCGAGTCGCTCCTCGTGCACGGCGGCTCGAGCGGCATCGGGCTCTGCGCGATACAGCTGGCGAAGGCATTCGGGGCGACGGTGATCACGACTGTCGGCAGCGCGGAGAAGGCCGCGTATTGCCGCGACATCGGCGCTGATCACGCGATCAACTATCGAGAACGGGACTTCGCGGCCGAGGTCGCCGGGATAACGGCCAAGCGCGGCGTCGACGTCGTGCTCGATATGGTCGGCGGCGATTACATCGAGAAGAACCTGAAGTGTCTCGCGCTCGAGGGCCGGCTGGTGATCATCGCGTTCATGCATGGCAGCCGCGCCGAGGTCGACTGGCGATCCATCATGCTCCGGCGCCTGACCGTCACCGGCTCGACGATGCGCGCCAGCCCGCGCGAGCGCAAGGCGGCCATCGCGCGGGCGCTGCGCGAACGCGTCTGGCCGCTGTTCGAGGCGGGGCGCCTGAAGCCTGTGATCTGTCGCGTTTTCCCGTTGCAGGAAGCCGCTGCGGCGCACGCGCTGATGGAATCGTCGCAGCACATCGGCAAGATCATGCTGGCGGTTCGGTCCGAATAGAACATCGCCGCGCACGCAATATTCCGCTTGCGTCGTCGCAGGGCCCTTCGCGGAATATCCACCATCCAGTCCCGCTATACGGCGTTCTGTGCCACGAGCTCAGCGCGTCACGCCTTTTCCGAATCCCTTGTCCTTTGCTTCCAAGTCTCAATCCCGCGCGAAATGAGAGGCCAGCAAAGAATTACCAGCGCAAGCGTGACGATCGAACCGACAAGACCGTTGGACCAGAAGACCGTGAGGCTGCCGCCCGATAACAGCATCGACTGCCGGAAGGCTGTCTCAGCCATGTCGCCGAGCACCAAGGCGAGCACCAGAGGCGCAAGCGGATATTTCAGCTTCTTGAAAAAATAGCCCACGACACCGAAGACCATCATCAATACGACATCGAACATCCGGTTGTGGACGGTGTATGCGCCGATGGCGCAGATCACCACGATCACCGGCGCAATGATGGCAAAAGGGATACGCAATATCGCCGCCCACCACGGCACGGTCGTCAGCACGATCAAGAGGCCGACGATATTGCCCAGATACATGCTGGCGATGAGCCCCCAGACAAACTCCTTATGTTCGATGAACAGCAGGGGTCCCGGCTGGAGTCCCCAGATCAGCAGACCCCCAAGCAACACTGCGGCCGTGGGGGAACCCGGAATCCCCAAAGTCAGCATGGGCAGCAACGCGCTCGTGCCGGCAGCGTGGGCCGCGGTCTCGGGGGCGACGACGCCTTCGATTTGACCCTCTCCGAATTTGTCCCCGTGTTTCGACATCCGCCTCGCCATTCCGTAGCTCATGAAGGACGCGGGGGTCGCACCGCCGGGCGTGATGCCCATCCAACAGCCGATCAGGCACGAGCGCAGCGAAGTCACCCAGTACTGGGGCAACTTCGCCCAGGTCTGCAATACGATTTTCGGGTTTATTTTCCCTTTGGCCTCTTTGAACGCCAGGCCTTCTTCCATCGTGATCAGGATCTCGCCGATTCCGAAGAGCCCGATCACCGCAATCAGGAAGTCGAATCCCTGCAGCATTTCGGTAAATCCGAAGGTCATCCGCAACGTGCCGGTGACCGTGTCGAGTCCGACCGCCGCCAGTGCAAAACCAAGCATCATCGACGCGATCGTCTTGAGCGGCGGCTCTCGGCCCATCCCGACAAAGCTGCAGAACGTCAACAACTGGACTCCGAAGTACTCGGGTGGACCGAATTTGAGCGCGAACCTGGCAACGAGCGGAGCCAGGAAAGTGATCATGATGACCGCAACCAGTGCACCGACAAACGAAGACGTGAACGCCGCCGTCATCGCTTCGCCCGCCCGTCCTTTTTGCGCCATCGGATAGCCGTCGAAAGTCGTTGCAACGGACCACGGCTCGCCCGGTATATTGAACAGAATGGAGGTGATCGCGCCCCCGAACAGCGCGCCCCAGTAAATGCAGGACAGCATGATGATGGCCGAGGTCGGCGACATCGAGAACGTCAGCGGCAGAAGGATGGCCACGCCATTGGCGCCGCCGAGTCCCGGCAGAACACCGATCAACACGCCGAGCAGAATGCCGATCAGCATGAACAGCAGATTCTTCCAGGTGAGCACGACCGCGAACCCCTGCATCAAGTTGGCGACGTCCTCCACGCAATTTCCTCCTACCGATTGGTTCGCGGCACAATGCGGGCGCGTCGACGAGCGCGCCCGTGACTCAGTAGCCCAACAAGTGCTCTAGCGGCCCTTTGGGTAGCGGCACAAGAAACCAGATCTCGAACATCAGAAACGTGGCGATCGGCACGCCGAGACTCACCGCCAGCGCTGACGGCCACTTGTACTTGCCCTGCCAAAGCATGAATGTGCCGATATAAATCGCAGACGCAACGTAAATTCCAAGCAGGACAATGAGAGCCACGTAGACGATCGTCGGCCACAGCATCGTCAGCACCGGCTTGAGCTCGTCGCGCCTGACGAACGTCTCGGCGGCGAGGGTTTTCCAGTGTCGCAGCGCCTGGACGACAATACCCGCCCCTGTGATCGCCAGGATGCAGCCGATGTAGAAGGGAAAGTATCCCGCCCTCGGCCCGTCGGAGCCCCACGTCGTGCCCACGCGCACGCTGTCGATGATAACGACGGCAGCGACCACGACGAACAGCAGGGCGACGACAATTTCCACCCAGCACGTGCGAATGTCGCCCCGTGCTTTATCGTCTTGCGCCGACATGGTCTATTTCGCGATGAAACCGGCTTCTTGCATCAGCGTGCGATGCGCGTTCTCGGCGTTCGAAACCCAGTCCACGTACTGCTTGCCGGACATGAACGTGTCGTTGAACGCGGCATCTTCGGTGTACTTCTTCCACTCCGGCAGGGCCCGCACTTTCTTGAACAAATCGACGTAGAAATCGATCTGGTCCTGGCTTACACCCGGCGGCATGAAGATCCCGCGCAGCATCAGGTATTCGACGTCGAGGCCCTGCGACTTGCAGGTGGGGACGTCCTGCCACGACTGTGTCGACGTGACTTTGTTTGGATACGGCATCGGCTTGGTATCGAACACGCACAGCGGTCGCAGCGCGCCGGCGCGCCATTGCGCGATCGCTTCGATAGGGTTGTTGACCGTCGAATCGACATGCTTGCCGACCAGTTGCACCGCGACATCGCCGCCGCCCTTGTACGGAATGTAGGTCATTTTCTTGCCGACTGTCCTTTCGAGGGCCACCGTGATGATCTGGTCCTCTTGCTTGGAGCCCGTGCCGCCCATCTTGAACTGCCCGTCCTTTCCGCCCTTGATTGCGCCGATGTAGTCCTGCGCAGTCTTGTACGGCGTTTCGGCGTTGACCCACAGCACGAACTCGTCGAGCGCGAGCATCGCGACCGGCGTCAGGTCTTTCCAGTTGAAGGGCACACCCGTTGCAAGAGGCGTCGTGAACAAATTCGAAAGCGTGATGACGATTTTGTGTGGATCGCCCTTAGCGCCCTTGACGTCGAGGAAGCCCTCGGCTCCGGCACCACCGGATTTGTTGACGACGATGAATGGCTGTTTCATCAGATTGTGCTTGGCTACAATGCCTTGCAGGAACCGGGCCATCTGGTCCGCGCCGCCGCCGGTTCCGGCCGGGACGATGAACTCGACCGGCTTGGTCGGTTCCCACGCCGCCGACGCCGGCGGGGATTGCAGTGCCGCGAATCCGGCGAAAACGCCGGCGACCAACAGCCCTTTGCAAACTCGATTCAGTTTCATCGTTCCTCCTAAAAAACTTGGCCCATGTTTGCGCGTTTTCACCCGAAGGGCGATTCGCACTTGATCACTTGCCGCAACCGCGAACTGCCGATACTTTCCGCCGTCTATCCGGGTTTGACAAGACCGGCGCCGCGCGCCCACTGGTACTTGGCGCCGAGTACGGCAACCGGCATCTCAGTCGAGTAGGGATAGGCCGGAATGCCGTGATCGAAAAGATATTCGGCCGCTTCCTCGACTTGCACGTCACCTGCCAGAGACGCGACCACGGGCTTGTCGATGCCTTTGGCCCGCATCTCTTCTACGACTTCGGCCGCGAGCTTGGCAAACACCATCGGCGGCGTGATGATCGTGTGCCAGTAGCCGAGGATCAAGGCGTGGATGCGCGCGTCTTCCAGCCCGAGGCGGATCGTATTCTGGTACGTCTTGGGAGGCTCGCCGCCGGTGATGTCGACCGGATTGCCCGCCGCACCGAACGGCGGAATGAACTTGCGAAACGCGGCGTCGAGATCGGGCGGCATGGCCATCAGCGTGAGCCCGTTGTCGACGACCGCATCGGAGAGCAGCACGCCCGACCCGCCGGCTCCGGTGATGATGATCACGTTCTCGCCCTTCGGCGTCGGGAGCACCGGAATCGCCCGGGCGAATTCGAGCAGGTCGCGCAAGCTCCGCGCGCGAATGACGCCCGATTGCTTGAGCACGTCCTCGTAGATCCTGTCGTTGCCGGCGAGCGCGCCGGTGTGCGAGCTTGCCGCGCGTGCGCCCATGGCGGTCCGACCGGCCTTGAGCACGACGACCGGTTTCTTCTTCGAAACGCGCTTGGCGACTTCGGCAAAGGCGCGCCCGTCCTTCAGGTCTTCGCAGTGCTGGGCGATGATCGTAGTGTTGTCGTCCTGCTCGAAGAACGTGAGCAGATCGTCCTCGTCGATGTCGCATTTGTTGCCCAGGCCAACGATGGCGGAGACACCCATTTTCGCCGAGCGCGAAAAACCGATGATCGCCATGCCGATGCCGCCTGATTGCGACGACAGCGCCGCGTGGCCCTTGACATCGTACGCAGTGCAGAACGTCGCGCACAGGTTCTTCCACGTGTAGTAGAAGCCATAGATGTTGGGGCCCATCAGGCGCACGCCGTACTTGCGCCCGATCTCGACGATTTCCTTCTGCCCTTCCACATTGCCGGTCTCGGCGAAGCCCGAAGGAATGAGCACCGCCCCGGGGATCCTCTTCTCGCCGACCTCGACCAACGCCTGCGCGACGAACTTGGCAGGGATCGCGAATACCGCTACGTCGATCTTGCCGGACACGTCCTTGACGCTTTTGTACGCCTTGCGTCCCATGATCTCGCTCGCGGACGGGTTGATCGGGTAGATCTCGCCCTTGTATCCGCCGTTGATGAGATTCTTCATCACCGAATTGCCGATCTTCCCGTCCTCGGACGAGGCGCCGATGACCGCGACGGCATCCGGTTTCATGATCCGGTTCATGTCGCGGACGATGTCCTCGTGGCTCGGCCGGAAGCGCGCCGGTGCCGGCGCAAAGTCGACTACGATGCGCACGTCGGCGGCCGTCGCGCCGTTCTTGGTGGCGAAGACCGGGTTCAAATCCATCTCGGCGATCTCGGGGAAATCCGAGACCAGCTGCGACACGTTTTCGATGATGCGCGCCAGCGCTTCGCGGTCGATCGGGTCGGCGCCGCGCACGCCTTTGAGGATCGCCGCGGCCGCGATGCCGTCCTGCATCGACAGCGCGTCTTCGCGCGTCGCGGGCGCCAGACGGAACGTGATGTCCTTGAGCACCTCGACCAGCACTCCGCCCAGACCAAAAGCCACGAGCTTCCCAAACGATGGGTCGGTCACCGCGCCGACGATGACTTCCTGCCCACCCGCAAGCATCTGCTGCACCTGAACGCCGAGCAGGTTGGCCTTGGCGTTGTACTTCTTCGCGTTGGCGATGATGGTGTCGAAGCCCTTCTGTACATCCTCGGCGCTCTTCATGCCGACCAGCACGCCGCCCGCTTCGGTCTTGTGGAGAATCTCCGGGGAGACGATCTTCAGGACGACGGGAAAGCCCATGCCGGTTGCAAGCTTCGCGGCGTCGGCGGCAGACGTTGCGACACCTTCCTTCGGGACCGTAATGCCGTACGCGTCGCAAACGAGCTTGCCTTCCGGCGCGGTCAGCGACGTGCGCCCTTCGGCCTTCACCTTGTCCAGAATCCGCCTGACTTCGGTCTTGTTGTTCGCCATCGTCATTCCTTCGATGTCGAGCGCGCCGGCGCGAACCGCGCCGCCGCTCGGTTCGTGTCGAACTGCTTCAGATCACCTTTTCGGCGCGCAGCGTCGCGACGGCGTCCTTGCCGTAGCCTAGCTCGGCGAGCACTTCGTCGGTGTGCTCGCCGAGGAGCGGCGACCGAATCACTTCGGTCGGGCTGTCCGACATCTTGATCGGGTTGCCGACCGATAGATATTTGCCGCGCGTGGGATGATCGACCTCGACCACGGTTCCGGTCCTGCGCAGCGACGGCTCCTCCGCGATCTCTTTCATGGATAGAATCGGACCGCAGGGAATGTCGTGCTTGTTCAGGATGTCCATCGCCTCGAACTTGTCCTTGGTCTTGGTCCACTCCTCGATCTGCCCGAAGATCTCCATCAGATGCGGCAGGCGCGCCTTGGGCGTCGCGTAGCGCGGATCCGTGAGCCATTCCTCCTTGCCGATCACCTTGCAGATGTCCTCCCAGACCGGCGCTTGCGTGATGAAGTAGATGTAGGCGTTGGGATCGGTCTCCCAGCCTTTGCACTTGAGAATCCACCCTGGCTGTCCGCCCCCTGACGCGTTGCCGGCGCGCGGTACGGCATCGCCGAACTTGCCGTTCGGATATTGTGGATACTCTTCCATCACGCCGGTGCGTGTGAGACGTTGCTGGTCGCGCAGCTTGACACGGCAGAGATTGAGCACCCCGTCCTGCATCGCCGCCAGCACGCGTTGCCCGCGCCCGGTCGTAACGCGCTGATAGAGGGCGGCAACGATTCCTAGCGCCAGATGCAATCCGGTGCCGGAATCGCCGATTTGCGCGCCGGTGACTAATGGCGGACCGTCGTCGAAACCGGTTGTCGACGCCGCTCCGCCCGCGCACTGCGCGATATTCTCGTAGACCTTGCAGTCTTCGTAGGGTCCCGGGCCGAAGCCCTTGATCGAGGCGACGATCATGCGCGGATTGAGTTCCTGGATGCGCTCCCAGGTAAATCCCATTCGGTCGAGCGCGCCGGGCGCGAAATTCTCCACCAGCACGTCGCAATACTTGACCAGCGCTTCGATTACCTGCTTTCCCTTCGGGTGCTTGGCATCGATGGTGATCGAGCGCTTGTTGTGATTGAGCATGGTGAAATAGAGACTGTCCACGCCGGGAATGTCGCGCAGCTGTCCACGCGTGATATCGCCCTCGCCGGCACGCTCGATCTTGATTACGTCGGCGCCGAACCACGCGAGAAGCTGCGTGCAGGTCGGACCTGCTTGCACGTGGCTGAAATCGAGGATGCGCACGCCGTCCAATGCCTTGCCCATCAGTCTCCCCGTCGATTCGGTTGCGTTAGGTCAGATGCGTGGCCGCGTTGAACGTCAGCGCGTCGCGTGGCACTTTGGGCTCCAACGCTCATCGCTGACGGTCGAACGCGGCCCGCCGTCATTGTTTCTTTTTCGCAGAGGGATTGAGACTCGTGATGCGGCCGCTTTCCGTACCCGCCTTTTCGTCGATGACCGCGTTGATCAGGGTAGGCTTGCGCGAGCGGATCGCTTCTTCCATCGCGTTGCGCAGCTCGGCCGGCGTCGTGGCCAGCGCACCCACGCCGCCGAAGGCCTCCATCAGTTTTTCGTAGCGCGCGCCCTTGACGAACACCAAGGGGGACGGATCGCGTCCTCCGGCAGTATTCACTTCGTCGCCGCGGTATACGCCGTTGTTGTTCATGATCACGACGCAGACCGGCAGGCTGTAGCGGCAGATCGTCTCGACCTCCATGCCGGAGAAACCGAAGGCGCTGTCGCCCTCGACCGCGATCACCTGCTCGCCGCTGACCACGGCCGCCGCGACCGAAAAGCCCATGCCGACACCCATCACGCCCCAGGTGCCGACGTCCAGCCGCTTGCGCGGCTTGTACATTTCCACGATGCTGCGCGTGAAGTCGAGCGCGTTCGCTCCCTCGTTGACGAGGATGGCGTCCGGATTTGCCTTGACGATGTCGCGCACGACGTTGAGCGCGCTGTGGAAGTTCATCGGCGTGGGGTTCTTCGCCAGCGCTTCCGCCATCTTCGCTACGTTCTTGGTCTTGCGCTCCGCAATGGCGTCGAGCCACTCGGCGGGCGGCTTCGGCCAGTTCGAGCCCGCAGTTGCGTTGATCACGGCGAGCATCGCCGACACGCACGAACCGATATCACCGACGACCGGCGCGTCGATACGGACGTTGCTGTCCGCTTCCTGCGGCGAGATGTCGATCTGGATAAACCTCTGGCCGCCCCATTGCTTGCCGCTGTTGGCGCCCCACGTCTTGCCCTTGGCGTGCGAAAGCAACCAGTTCAAGCGCGCACCGATCAGCATCACGACGTCGGCCTCGGGCAACACGTACGACCGCGCTGCGGCCGCGGATTGCTCGTGCGTGTCGGGCAACAGACCCTTGGCCATCGACATGGGGACGTAAGGGATTCCCGTCTTCTCGACCAGCGCGCGAATCTCCGCATCGGCCTGCGCGTACGCCGCGCCCTTGCCGAGAATGATGAGCGGACGCTGGGCGCTCTTGAGCAGTTGGAGCGCGCGCGCAACAGAGTCCGCCGCCGGGATCTGGCGCGGCGCCGGATCGACCACCTTAATCAGCGACTTCCTTCCTGCCTCCGCGTCTATCGTCTGCGGGAACAGCTTGGCCGGCAGGTCGAGATAGACGCCGCCCGGACGACCGGAGAGAGCGGCACGGATCGCCCGCGCCACGCCCACGCCGATGTCCTCGGCGTGCAAGATCCGGAACGCGGCCTTGGCATGCGGCCTGGCGATTGCGAGTTGGTCCATCTCCTCGTAGTCGCCCTGCTGCAGGTCGACGACCTCGCGCTCGCTCGAGCCGCTGATGAGGATCATCGGGAAGCAGTTGGTGGTGGCGTTGGCGAGCGCCGTCAGTCCGTTGAGAAAGCCGGGGGCGGACACCGTGAGGCACACACCCGGCTTCTGCGTCATGAAGCCGGCGATGGAAGCGGCATACCCGGCGTTCTGCTCATGGCGGAAGGAGATCACGCGCATTCCTGCGGCCTGCATCCTGCGCGTGAGGTCGGTTATCGGTATGCCGGGCAGACCAAAGATCGTATCAATGCCATTTAGCTTGAGGGCATCGATGACCAACTGAAAGCCGTCGGTCTCCTGTGATTGGGCATCGATCTCGCCGCCGCTGGCGGTCGTGGCCGCCAGCTTTGCAGCGGGTTTCGCGGTCGTTTCTAGCATGGCGGGCTCCATGTTCGGGGTACACTGGCTTTTTTTAGATATTCGGCATAACGTATGTTGTATATCAGCGAAAGTCAACCGGGTTTCGGCAAGCGGCCGGGTCGGGGAGTCGGACCGGATCCGAGCGGGCGGGCGGCCCCGGATCAGGGCACCCGAATGCGGCGGTCCGGCCGACTCGCGGCAGAATCGGAGAGTATCCATGGCAGCAGGCGTCGATCTACCCACGAAGGCAGTGCAACCGCGGCCCCGAACGGCAGCAGGCCCGCAGGCGGCAGCGCGCACGCTGACCCTGCAGCCGATAAACACCAACGTCAGCTTCCGCGATCAGGCGTATTCGGCGCTCAAGCAGGCGATCATGGACGCCGACATCTATGCGCATCGCGAAGAGCTGCGTCTGGACGAGCGGCAGCTGTCGCAGGCGCTGGGCGTCAGCCGCACGCCGATCCGCGAGGCGATGACCCTGCTCGAGCAGGAAGGTTTCCTGCGCACGGTCCCGCGGCGCGGCGTATTCATCGTGCGCAAGACCAAGAAGCAGATCATCGAAATGATCGAGATGTGGGCGGCGCTGGAGAGCATGGCGGCGCGACTGGCGACGCTCAACGCCTCGGACCAGGACATCGGCGCGCTGCGGCACATGTTCGACGAATTCCGGAACTCGACGCCGGCCGAGCATATCAACGAATACTCGGACGCCAACATCGCGTTCCACCAGGCGATCATCCGCCTGTCGGGATCGCACCTGATGGGCAAGACGATCGACGACCTGTTCCTGCACGTTCGCGCGATACGCCGCATGACGATTTCGCAAAGGGACCGGGCCTCGCGCTCGATCATCGATCACATTCGCATCATCGAAGCGCTGGAAAAGCGCGACACCGAGCTCGCCGAGCGCCTGGTGCGCCAACACTCGCTCGACCTCGCTGCATACGTCGAAAAACATTGCGATTTCCTCGATTGACGCCATGACGATCGTTCTACGCGGCACCGGCGCGGGCGACGGCCGATGAACGAACAGTCGGTCGTCGACATTTCCGGGCTGGATCGCAAGCGCCGCGCGCGCGCGCATCCGAAAGGCCGGCCGGTCGAGCCGCAGGCGCTGGCCGAAATCCGCGCGTTGTTGGGCGAGGCGCCGCGGCGGCGCGACCTGTTGATCGAATTCCTGCACCGCATCCAGGATGCCCACGGCTGCATCGCTGCGGCGCACATCGTCGCGCTCGCGCAGGAACTGCGACTCGCCATGACCGAGGTGTACGAGGTTGCGACTTTTTATCACCACTTCGACGTCGTGAAGGAGGGAGAGTCGCCTCCGCCCCCGATCACCGTGCGCGTCTGCGAGACGCTTTCCTGCCAGATGGCTGGTGCCGATGCGCTTATGGCCGAACTGGCGCGGCTCGAGGGTCGCAAGCTGCGCGTCATCGGCGCACCGTGCATTGGACGCTGCGAGCACGCTCCCGCCGCGGTCGTCGGCCGCAACCCGATCGATCGCGCGTCGCCGCAGAAGATTGTCGCGGCGGTCGAGGCAGGCCGCATCGAAGCCGAGCCGCCCGCATACATCGACTTCGCCGCGTATCGCCGCGCCGGCGGCTATCGGACGTTACACGCCTGCGTGGCTGGCGAGCGGACGGTCGATGCGGTCCTGGCCGAGCTCGAGAATTCCGCCTTGCGCGGCTTGGGCGGCGCCGGCTTTCCCGCGGGACGCAAATGGCGCATCGTGCGCGCCGAAGCCGCGCCGCGGCTCATGGCGGTCAATATCGACGAGGGCGAGCCCGGCACCTTCAAGGATCGCTACTATCTCGAGCGCGATCCGCACCGCTTCCTCGAAGGCATGCTGATCGCGGCCTGGGCGGTGGGGATCGACGCGATCTACGTCTACCTGCGCGACGAATATGCGGGCTGCCGCGCGATCCTGGCGCAAGAGCTCGACGCGCTCGCGGCCGATCCTCCATGCCCTTTGCCGAAGATCGAGCTCCGCCGCGGCGCGGGCGCGTATATCTGCGGGGAAGAGTCGGCGATGATCGAGTCGATCGAAGGCAAGCGCGGCATGCCGCGTTTGCGCCCGCCCTACGTGGCGCAGGTCGGGCTCTTCGGCCGCCCTACGCTCGAGCACAACATGGAGACGCTCTACTGGGTGCGCGACATTCTGGAGCAGGGCGCCGACTGGTTCGCGGGCCAGGGCCGGCATGGGCGCAAGGGCTTGCGCTCGTTCTCCGTTTCCGGGCGCGTGGCGAAACCCGGCGTCCACCTAGCACCGGCCGGCATTACCGTACGCGAGCTGATCGCCGAATACTGCGGCGGCATGCTGCCGGGCCATGAGTTCTATGCGTACCTGCCCGGAGGTGCGTCGGGCGGCATTCTTCCTGCAAGCTTAGGCGACATTCCGCTCGACTTCGATACCCTACAGCCTCACGGTTGCTTTATCGGCTCGGCGGCGGTGATCATTCTCTCGCAGCACGATCGCGCCCGCGATGCCGCGCTGAATCTGATGCGCTTTTTCGCCGACGAGTCCTGCGGGCAGTGCACGCCGTGTCGTGTCGGCACGGAAAAAGCCGTCGGGCTGATGGAGCGGAAGCAGTGGGATGTCGCGTTGCTCAACGATCTGTCGCAGGCGATGGCCGATGCGTCGATCTGCGGGCTCGGCCAGGCTGCGCCGAATCCGATCGCGTGCGTGCTCAAGTATTTTCCGCAGGAGCTGGAGGATTGAGAGGCCTGGCATGAACGCACCCCTGACGCAAGCGCTCGAGCAGGAGCGCATCGTCTTCAAGCTCAACGGGACAGAGGTCGACGCGTCCGCGGAAGAGACGATCATCGAAGCCGCCGATCGCCTCGGCGTTGCGATTCCCCGGCTTTGCTACAAGCCCGGCATGCGGCCGGACGGTAACTGCCGCGCGTGCATGGTCGAGATCAAGGGCGAGCGCTTACTCGCACCTTCCTGTTGCCGCCGTCCCAGCGCGGGAATGGAGGTGACCAGCGACAGCGCGCGCGCCGTGCATTCGCAGAAGATGATCGTCGAAATGCTCGCGGGCGACATGCCTGCCAAGGCCTACCGGACCGACTCCGAGCTTGCGTACTGGCAGCGCGCCCTCGGCGTAGGCAAGCCACGCTTTGCTGCCCGTGCGCAACCCTCGGCCGATCTGTCGCATCCGGCGATGGCGGTCAATCTCGACGCATGTATCCAGTGCACACGCTGTGTGCGCGCCTGCCGCGAAGAGCAGGTCAACGACGTCATCGGCTATGCGTTCCGCGGCGCTCATTCCGAGATCGTTTTCGATCTCGGCGACCCGATGGGCGAATCGACCTGTGTGGCCTGTGGAGAGTGCGTGCAGGCCTGCCCGACCGGTGCTCTGGCGCCCGCTCACGAGGCGTACCTCGTCCCGGCCGATCGCCAGGTGGCGTCGGTTTGCCCCTACTGCGGGGTCGGCTGTCAGCTCACCTATCACGTCAAGGACAACCGCATCGTGCGGGTCGAAGGCCGCGACGGACCGGCCAACCACGAACGGCTTTGCGTCAAGGGACGCTTCGGCTTCGATTACGCGCATCATCCGCAGCGCTTGACCAAGCCGCTGATCCGCAAGCCCGGCAACCCGAAGTCGGCAGACTTCACGATGGATCCCGCCGACCCGCTCTCGGTGTTCCGCGAGGCGAGCTGGGACGAGGCGCTGGCGCTCGCCGGCGGAACCTTGAAGCGTATCCGCGACAAGCACGGCGCACACGCCCTCGCCGGGTTCGGCTCCGCCAAGGGGTCCAACGAAGAGGCCTATCTTTTCCAGAAACTCGTGCGCACCGGCTTCGGCTCGAACAATGTCGATCACTGTACGCGGCTATGTCACGCGTCTTCCGTCGCCGCGCTGTTCGAAGGCCGGAGCTCGGGTGCCGTGTCGGCGCCATTCTCGGCGGCCATGGATGCCGAGGTCATCTGGGTGATCGGCGCCAACCCGACGGTGAACCATCCGGTTGCGGCGACCTTTATCAAGAACGCGGCGAAGAACGGCGCAAAGCTCTTCGTCCTGGACCCGCGCAAGCAGGCGCTGTCGCGTCATGCCACCATGCATCTGGCGTTTAAGCCCGGCGCCGACGTCGCCATGCTGAACGCGATGATCAACACGATCATCACCGAAGGCCTGACCGACGACCAATACATCGCCGGTTACACCGAGGGCTTTGAGGATCTGAAAGAGAAGATCAAGGAGTTCACGCCGGAGAAGATGGCACCGATTTGCGGCATCCCGG
>DASXQW010000261.1:0-1702 GCA_036506975.1 Casimicrobiaceae bacterium
CGCGGCTCCAAGCCTGGCGGCAACGGCTTGCCGCCCATCGTCTCACGCACCCGCTGTTCGACATGGCGCGCTTTACCCGGGCGCTCGATGACCTGCTGCTCAGTGCATGGGAAAATCACACTTCGCCGCGCGCCTGAATCCTCGGATGAGCATCGCCACGATTGCACGCAATGCGCCCTGCCCCTGTGGCAGCGGCAAGCGCTACAAGGACTGCCACGGCAGGTTTGGCGACGCTCCGAGCGAGCCCGTTACCGCAGAATCGCTGCTACGCGAAGCACAAGTTGCGTTCGCGCTCGGCGGGGCCGCCGCCGCGCACGCCCTGCTCGACCGCGCGCTAGCGCTTGCGCCGGAGCGTGCCGACCTGCTGCGCGAGCGCGCCCGAGTCGAAATGACGCTCAACGACGTCGAGACGGCAGAAGAGAGTTGCCGCGCTGCACTCGATCGCCTTCCCGCCGACGTAACCGCCTGGAATCTCCTCGGCGAGATCCTTCATCGCACCGACGCCGGAGCCGCCGAGGCCGCGTGGCGTCATGCGCTCATCCTCGACCCGGAGAACGCTGAAGCGTCCTTTCACGTCGGTAATTGCGAACGTCAACGCGGCGCGACCGACGTCGCGATTCTTCACTACGAGCGTGCGCTTCGGAGTGCGCCGGGACACGCAGGAGTGCTCAACAACCTCGGTCTCGCGCTCGCGACGATGGGTCAGATCGAACGCGCCGAAGTCTGCTATCGAGACGTGCTCGCGGTGGATTCGCACCATGCAGATGCACTGGCCAATCTCGCCACACTCCTCCACGACCAGAAGCGGTACAAGGAAGCAGTCGGCGCTTACGAGAGAGCCGTTGCCGTCCATCGCAATTTCCCGGCCAAGTTCTGGATTCAGCGCGCACTCGCGCTCGCCGAGACCGGGGCGATACCCGCGGCGGCGGCGAGCCTCCGCGAAGCTGCGCGGCTCGATCCCGACCATGTGCCGACGCAGGTCGATATCGGGTCGCTGTGCATATTGCAGGAAAAGTACGAAGAAGCCGAAATCGCCCTCACGCGCACGCTGGAGCTCGATCCTGACAACGCGTACGCGGTCGCGATGCTGGTCCATTGCCGCCTGCAACATTGCCGATGGGATGGCCTCGACGAACACCTCTCGACGCTGCGCCGTTATCTTGAAGACGATGCGCCGAAAGTGCGATACAACGTCGTGCCGTTCCCGCTGCTCGCGATGCCGCTGGCGCCGCGTCTGCAGCTCAACGCGGCCCGACGCTGGGCAGAGGACCTTCGCTTGCGCGCGGGGTTGCCGCTGCCCTCGCCCGCAACCTCGCGACCGCGCGGAGCAAGACTACGCGTAGGGTTTGTTTCGTCCGACTTCCGCGAGCACCCCGTCGCGTCGCTCCTCGTGGAATGCTGGGAGCGGATCGATCGCACCCGCATTGAGACATTCGCTTACAGCCTGCTATCCGCGGATCCGAGTCCTGTAGGGCGCCGCATCGCGCATGCGTTCGAGCATTTCTTGGACGTCGGGGCCGAGCCGGCAGCGGTAATCGCGCGCCGAATTGCCGAAGACGGCATTGAGGTATTGATTGATCTGAATGGTTACACCACGTATGCGAAGAGCGAGATCTTGGCCTTGAAGCCGGCGCCGGTGCAGATCAGCTGGCTGGGCTATCTTGGCACGCTGGGCGCCGAGTGGTATGACTACGTGCTCACC
>DASXQW010000262.1:0-26347 GCA_036506975.1 Casimicrobiaceae bacterium
TTGTGTCCCGCAGGGATAGCGCAGCTCGCGCACCGGCGCGATGCGAAAGCTCTTCGTGCCCTTGAGCTGGATCGAGAACAGATCTTGCGCGTCGAAATGGACCGAAAGACCGTCGGCCACCGGCGAGGAAAACACGCTTGCGCGTGCCGCGCCCCTGGCCACGCCCAATTCCGCCTCGAGTTGCCTCAGGCCGGGCGCGGTCGCGGCGACGAAAGCCGCGATATCCTCGAACTGGACCGTCAGCCCCATCCGGTAGAGCGATACCGCCTGTACCTGATCGATAGCGAGCATCTTCTGGTACCTGCGTCCGCTGGTGAAGCGCAGATTGCCGCGGTATACACGGGAGAGAGCTTCGATGCTGGCGAGCTCCGGCGCCCGCAGGAACGCCGGCAACCGTGCCGGATCGCCGTGCGCGACAAAAGCCTTGTCCGGCCAGTAGTCGCGCAGAAACTCGACTGCAGAATGCGGTGCGGTCAGCGCACCCAGCATCGCGACATCCGCTTCCGCCATGCAACCCTCTCCTTGTATCGCTTTCGTGGAAAGCCCTTCGCCCGCAGTGCCCGAGACGTGCCAGCTTTGGATTGAGCAGTCTACGCCGGGTCGTCTTGCGCGTCCCGCTCGCGAGCCGGGTTGCGGTGGTGCGTCGCCACTTCGCGGCGCGCCATCCGAAAGCAGCGCAGCGCGAGATCCGGCTGGGGGGCCGGACGCCAACGTGACAGCAAATCATCGGCGGCAGCCGGATCGTTGCACGCGAGCACCATGTCGCAACCCGCAGCGCGCGCCGCTTCCGCTCGCGCCACGATGTCGCCGGGGCCTTGCGCACCGGCCATCGACAAATCGTCGCTGAAGATCAGACCGGCGAAACCGAGGCGCCGGCGCAGCACGTCTTGCAACCAGACGCGTGAAAAACCGGCCGGCGCATCGTCGACGGCGGGAAAGATCACGTGCGCCGGCATGATGCCTTCGATGCCGAGCCGCACCAGCGCGCCGAACGGGACGAGGTCGGCTTTTTCGAGCATGGCGAGTGGTCTCCGGTCGACAGGTATCTCCGCATGTGAATCGGCGCCGACGAAACCGTGTCCGGGGAAGTGCTTGCCGACCGCGGCCATGCCGCCCTCGGTCAACCCTCGGCAGAGTGCATAGGCAAGGTGCGCCACGGCATTCGGATTGCGGTGCAGGGCGCGGTCGCCGATTACCGCGCTGTGGCCGTAATCGAGGTCCAGGACCGGAGTGAAACTGAAATCGATGCCGTGGGCGCCGAGCTCTGCCGCAATGCGCGACCCGATGCGCTGCGCCTCGGCGGCAGCCGCTGCCGCGTCGCGGTCCCACTGCTCGCCCAGCGTGCGCAGCGCCGGGATCGCCGCAAACCCGTTGCGAAAGCGTTGCACGCGGCCGCCTTCGTGATCGACCGCGATGAGCGGCGGCGGATCGCGCAGCGCACGGATCGCACCGGTCAACGCCTTGAGCTGATCCGGCGCGGCGTAATTGCGCGCGAAGAGGATCAGGCCACCGACCAGCGGATGGACGATGCGCTCGCGCTCCGCGGCGGTCAGCTCGAGGCCGGCGACATCGAGCATCACCGGCCCGCGATCGATCCGCTTCACGCGTTCGCTCCCTCCCTGATGAGGGCCTTCATCTGCCGCACGGCTTCGCGCAAACCGACGAAGACGGCGCGGCTCACGATGGCGTGGCCGATGTGCAGCTCGCGCACGCCGGGCAGCGCCGCAATTGGCTGGACGTTGAAGTAGTTGAGCGCATGGCCGGCGTTGAAACGCATGCCCAAGTCAAGAACTGCGGCACCTGCAGCGCGGATGCGGGCCAGCTCGTCGACAACGGCGGAGCTCTGCGGATCGCGGCCCTTGGCGTGAAATGCATGCGCGTACGGTCCGGTGTGAATTTCGCAGACCTTGGCTCCAATCCGCGCCGCAGCCTCGACCTGTCGCGTTTCCGCGTCGATGAAGACGCTGGTGACGATGCCGGCCGCGGCCAGCGTCGCGACGACACCTTTGAGTCGCGCCTCCTGGCCCGCGACGTCGAGGCCGCCTTCGGTGGTCACTTCCTCCCGGCCCTCGGGAACGAGCATCGCCATCTCGGGTTTCAGCGCGCGTGCGATGCCTACCATCTCATCGGTGGCCGCCATTTCGAGGTTGAGCTTGATATGCACGAGCTCGCGCAGGCGCCGTACGTCCTGATCCTGGATATGGCGGCGGTCCTCACGCAAATGCACCGTGATCCCGTCGGCGCCGCCCAGGTGCGCCTCGACGGCCGCCCACACGGGGTCGGGCTCGTACGTGCGGCGCGCCTGTCGCAGGGTCGCGACGTGGTCGATATTGACGCCTAGCTCAATCATCGCTGCCGTCGTCTCCGGTTTCTTCCATGGCCTGCAGATCGCGCACGACCCGGCGGCTCACGATCGTGCGCTGCTCCAGATAGTGGTCCAGCACTTCGCGCATGAGACGCTTGGCTTCCGCAGCCGCTTCCGGCGCACTGAAGTCCTGCTGCGCGAGCGCGAGGAGCGTCGCGCCGCGCACCTGCGGATAGCGCTGCCCCGGCTCCGCAATCCTCAGGCGCGGGCCACGATCGAACGCGTAATAGTACCGCTCCGCAGGATCGACCGGCCGTCCCGTGTCCGCCTCGTGCGTGAGCGGCAGCGCGTAGCCGAGCTCGGAGAGCAATTTCAACTCGAAGCGTCGCAGCGCCGGAGCCTGTTCGGCGCTTCCCGCGAGCTCGACGAGCGCCGCTTCGTAATCGTGAAACAACTGCGGGTGCGGATCCTCGCGCGGCAGGAGCTTGAGCAAGAGCTCGTTCAAATAGAAGCCGCACAAGAGAGCCGAGCCGCCGACCAGCGGCAGGCCGCCGCGCCAGTCGGCCTTGACGAGCGTCTTGAGCTCGCCCGCCCCCGACCACGACAGCGAGAGCGGCTGAAAAGCCTGGAGCACCCCGCGCAGCTCGGATCGCGGGCGGCGCGCACCGCGCGCCACCAGCGCCACGCGCCCGTACGCCGCCGTGAGCGCCTCGACGATGACGCTCGTCTCGCGGTAGGGATACGTATGCAGGACGAACGCCGACTGTTCTTCGCGCCGCTCGCGTGGCTGTCTCATGCTAACGATGAAGCGCTGTTTCTCACGAAGCACCGAAGCGCAGACAGAACCTTGAACTCTCCGCCCCGCGCCTCTGCATCTCTTTGTTGGATGAGCATCTCAATACCCGAGTTGCGTCAGCATGCGCTCATCGTTCGCCCAGCCTGGCTTGACTCGCACCCAGACCTCGAGAAAAACCTTGCCGCCGAACATGCGTTCCATGTCGTGCCGCGCGGCGGTCGCGATCGCCTTCATACGCGCACCGCCTTCGCCCAGAAGGATCGCGCGCTGGCTCGCCTTCTCCACGAATACGGTGGCGTGAATGCGGCGCAGACTGGATTCGTGCGCAAAGCTGTCGATTGCCACCGCGGCGGCATACGGCAGTTCCTCGCCCAGCAGCCGGAAAATCTTTTCCCGCAGGTACTCGGCCGCGAGAAAACGCTCGTCGCGGTCGGTGAGATCGTCCGCCGCATAAAGCGCCGCCCTCGCAGGCAGGCGGCCGGCGATTTCGGCGGCCAGCTCGTCGAGCTGCCATCCTTTCTCAGCGCTGACCGGGACGATCGCCGCAAAGTCGCGCGCTGCGCCCATCGCCGCGAGCAGCGGCAGCAGGCGCGTCTTGTCCGCAAGCCGGTCGACCTTGTTCACCGCCGCGATCACCGGGACGCCGTCCGGCAGCAACGCGAGTACGTCGCGATCGGCCTCGGTGAGCCTTGCCGCCTCGACGACGACGACGATGACGTCGACGTCGGCGATGCTGTCGCGCACGGCGTGGTTCATGCGCTCGTTCAGGCGCGACCGGTGGCGGGCCTGAAAGCCGGGCGTGTCGACGAAAATGAATTGCGCCGCGGCCGTCGTAAGGATGCCGCGCACGCGGTGGCGCGTCGTCTGCGGCCGCTTGGAAGTGATGGAGATCCTGGCACCGACCAGGGCGTTGACGAGCGTCGACTTGCCGACGCTCGGCCGGCCGACGATTGCGACCTGGCCGCAGCGGAACGCGCTAGGCGCGCCAGACTCAGGTGCGGGTCGCTTGTTCATAAGCCTGCGCCGCGGCGGCCTGCTCCGCGGCGCGCCGGCTCGCCCCCGTTCCGACAGCCGCGATATCCAGCGCCGTGATTCGACAGACGACCTCGAAGATCTGCAGATGCGCCTCGCCCCGGATTTCGACGATCGCGTATTCCGGCACCGGCAGCCGCCGGCCTTGCAACCATTCCTGCAGCCGCGTCTTGGGATCCTTGGCGATCGCCTCCGTATCGGCACCCGCGATGTCGTCGGCGTAGAGGCGCTCGATCGCGGCATGGGCGGCGGCGTAACCGGCGTCGAGAAAGATTGCACCGAGCACGGCCTCGAGCGCATCGGCGAGGATCGACGGCCGCGCGGCGCCACCGCTCTTCGCCTCGCCCTCGCCCAGGCGGATCGCCGCGCCGAGCCTGAGTGCCGCGGCGTGCCGGTGCAGCGTGTCGCGGTTGACAAGCCCCGCGCGCATCCGCGACAGGTCGCCCTCGGGCATTTGTGGGAAGCGCTCGTAGAGCATCAACGCGATCGCGCAGTTGAGCACGCCGTCGCCGATGAACTCGAGCCGCTCGTTGTGTTCGGCCGCGAAGCTGCGATGCGTAAGCGCCTGGTGCAGCAGCTGCGGCTGGCGAAAGACGTGACCGAGCGCAACGGCGCGTGTGTCCGGAGTCACTCCTACTTGCTCGCCGAAGCCTGGAAGTCGAGCAGGATGCTCGCGTTGCCCACGAGCGGGAGCGTCTTGCTCCACGTGGCGGTCGCGACGAGCGCGTTGCCCTGCTTGTTGAGCTCGACGTCGGAGCCGCGGACCGAGTCGATGTAATCGGCGCTCGCCTTGAGGTCGAAATCCTTGCGGAATTCCGCCAGCGTTACGCCGTCGCGGGCGTTAAGGAGCGTCTGTTTCAGTGTCTTCTCCACCGAAAAATATTCGATGTACGACGGCAGCACACGAAACCCGATCATGGCGACGGTCAGGACGACGGCGGCAACGAAAATGAAGCCGACTAGCGTTAGGCCCGACTGTCCCGTTCGAGTGCGCATGGTCTCTCCCCGTCAGCGGATGCCGCTGCCGATCCGCTTGAAGGCAAGGCTGCTGATGTCATCCCAGTTGAACCAGATGAAGAATGCCTTGCCGCGGATGTGATCGTCGGGCACGAAGCCCCAGTAGCGGCTGTCGTCGCTGTTGTCGCGGTTATCGCCCATCATCAGGTAGTTCCCCGGGGGAACTTTGCAGCTGAACCCGCGGTCATTGTAAACGCAGTTTTCCTTGCCTGGAAACGACCTCACATTCAACGGATACACGGGCTGCGCCGCCGGATTGATCGCGATAGTGTACTCGCGGTCGTCAGAACGCTCGTTTCGCCGTTCGGTCATCACATACGTCAGGCCTTCGAGGTAGCCGTACGTTCCGTCCGCAGTCTGCGGCAACGGTACGCCGTTGACCGTCAGCCTCTTGTCCAGGTAGACGACCTGATCGCCGGGCAGGCCGATCACGCGCTTGATGAAGTCCTGCGACGGATTGACCGGGTAGCGGAACACGATCACGTCCCCGTGCTGCGGCTCGCGGGTCGGGATGATCTTCTTCTCGATGATCGGCAGGCGCATGCCGTAGGCGAACTTGTTGACCAGAATAAAGTCGCCCACCTCGAGCGTGGGCCGCATTGACGAGCTCGGAATCTTGAACGGTTCCGCGACGAAGGATCGCAGCAGGAACACGATCAGCAGTACCGGGAAAAAGCTCTTCGGATATTCGATCCACCACGGCTCGGGCGCATCGCCGCGGCGCCGCTTGGCAAAGTACCACCGATCGGCCAGGACGATGACGCCGGTCGCCACCGTGAGCACGAACAGGATGAGAGCGAAGTTCATCAGGTCGGTGGCTGGAATTGAGCGGCCGGAAGCTGCGTGCGCGCAATGCTGTCCGATTCGACCCAAACCGTCCGCGCGCAACGCCGCGTTTCATGGCTCGGCGTTGCGTCGGTCCGGCCAGCGGCGCCCGCCCTCATTTCTCGCCGACCTGCAGGATCGCGAGGAAAGCTTCCTGGGGGATCTCGACGCTGCCGACGGCCTTCATGCGCTTCTTGCCGGCCTTCTGCTTCTCGAGCAGCTTGCGCTTGCGCGTGACGTCGCCGCCGTAGCACTTGGCCAGGACGTTCTTTCGCAACGCCTTGACGGTCTCACGGGCGATGATCTGCGCGCCGATCGCCGCCTGGATTGCCACGTCGAACATCTGTCGCGGAATGAGCTTGCGCATCTTGGCGACGACTTCGCGGCCGCGATACTGCGCATTCGCCCGGTGAACCATCACCGAAAGCGCGTCGACGCGCTCGCCGTTGATCAGGATGTCGAGCTTGACGACGTCGGTGGCGCGGAACTCCTTGAATTCGTAATCGAGCGACGCATAGCCGCGCGATACCGATTTCAACCGGTCGAAAAAGTCCATGACGACCTCGGCCAGAGGAAGCTCGTAGGTCAGCATGACCTGGCGGCCGACATATTGCATGTTCTTCTGCACGCCGCGCTTCTCGGTGCACAACGTCAGCACGGGGCCCACATATTCCTGCGGCACGAGAATCGTCGTGGTGATGATCGGCTCGCGGATCTCCTCGACGCGCGACAGATCGGGCAGCTTGGCCGGATTCTCGATGTCGATCAGCGTACCGTCCCGCAGCAGTACCTGATACACGACCGTCGGCGCAGTGGTGATCAGGTCCATGTCGTATTCGCGCTCGAGCCGTTCCTGCACGATATCCATGTGTAGGAGACCCAGGAAGCCGCAGCGGAAGCCGAAGCCCAGCGCCTGCGATACCTCGGGCTCGTAATGCAGCGACGCGTCGTTGAGCTGCAGTTTTTCCAGCGCATCTCGCAGCGCTTCGTACTGGTTGGCCTCGACCGGATACAAGCCCGCGAACACCTGCGGCTTGACTTCCTTGAAGCCGGGGAGCGCCTCCTTCGCCGGTCGCGCCGCGAGCGTCACCGTGTCGCCGACCGGAGCCGCCTTCAGCTCCTTGAGGCCGGCGACGACGAATCCGACATCGCCAGCCTCGAGTTGGTCGCGCGCCACCGCCTTCGGCGTGAACACTCCCACCTGCTCACAGTTGTATGCCGCCCTCGTCGCCATGAGCAGGATGCGGTCTTTCGGCCTGAGTGTCCCCTGCATCAACCGCACGAGCATCACCACGCCGACATAGTTGTCGAACCAGGAATCGATCACCAGCGCCTGCAGCGGCGCCTCCGGATCGCCCTGCGGTGGGGGGATGCGGGCGATCACCGCCTCGAGCACGTCGTCGACGCCTTCGCCCGTCTTCGCGCTCACCCGGATGGCATCGCTCGCGTCGATGCCGATGATGTCCTCGATTTCCGCGATGACGCGCTCCGGGTCGGCGATCGGCAAGTCGATCTTGTTGAGCACCGGCACGACCTCGACGCCCTGCTCGATGGCGGTGTAGCAATTGGCGACCGTCTGCGCCTCGACACCCTGCGAGGCATCGACCACCAGCAGTGCGCCCTCGCACGCGGCAAGCGAGCGCGACACCTCGTAGGCGAAGTCGACGTGGCCTGGCGTATCGATGAGGTGGAGCTCATAGGTCCGGCCGTCGCGCCCGATGTAGGTCAGTGCCGCCGTCTGCGCCTTGATGGTGATCCCGCGCTCGCGCTCCAGGTCCATCGAGTCGAGCACCTGCTCGCCCATCTCGCGCTCGGACAGGCCGCCGCAACGCTGGATGAACCGGTCCGCCAGCGTCGATTTGCCGTGGTCGATATGCGCGATGATCGAAAAGTTGCGTACGTTCTGCATGAAACGCGAAGGGCACCGCACCGGTGCCCTCGGTCGCCCTCACTGGCTGACAGCCGCGGCGCCGGCCGCGGCGGAATATGTTGAATTGACGCGAATTTTAGCCGAAATTCTGCGCCGGCGCGACCATCGATTGGCGTCCGGCGCGAGTTGGAGCAGAATCCCGGGCACCCGTGCGTCGGATTTCATGCCGGCGGGCCGAGACCCCCGAGGCACAGGGGGCGGGTGGACAGCATTGCGGGCTTTAAAGACCGGCGCCAACCGGTTCTGCGAGCGCCGGACCAGGTTGTTGCAGCTATGATCGAGGAGGAAAAATGTCGCTCAAACAGATAGCCATTATCTTCGGTGTCGTTGTTGTCGTCGTCGGCGCGTGCGGCTGGGTTCCTGCGGTCAATCCGGGCGGCAAGCTGCTCGGCCTGTTCGACGTCAATCCGGCCCAAAACTTCGTGCACCTCGCGACCGGAATCGTTGCCATCATCGCCGGCGTTTCGGGCGAAAAGGCATCACAGATCTTCTTCCAGATCTTCGGCGTCATCTACGGATTGGTCGCGGTACTGGGGTTCTACTACGGCGATCAGCCGTTGCTCGGCATTGTTGCCAACAACAGCGCAGACTCGGTGCTGCATGTCGTCATCGCCATCGTTGCGCTCTACCTCGGCTTCGGCATGAAGCCCGCCGCGACGCCAACGACATAGCGGCGTTTCGGCACGAGCGGGGGCTCAAGCTCCGGACGGGCCGGCTCGCCGGCCTGTCCATCCGATGGCTGCGCTTTAGGGAACTAAGGAACTCGCTGCGCCGCGCCGGCGAGATAGGCCGTCAGCACTGTGCGGTCGACACGGTAATGGAACAGCTCGCGATCGCCGGCGAGCAGCACCGGCACGCGATCACCCCAACGCGCCTCGAGGGCGGGATCGCCATCGACATCGATCTCGTCCACCGCAACTGCGGCCGCTGTGGCAAGCGGGCCAACTTCGGCGCGCATCTCGTCGCAGAGATGACAGTACGCGCGGGTGAGCAACGTCAACCGCACCAGGTCCCTTGCTACTCGCCGCCGCCGTTGGCGCCCTTGACGCTCGCATAGAACTGCGCGTCGCCGCGCCGCACCAGAAACGTCACCGCGGCGCCCTTCTCGAGCTTGCCGATGAGCGCATTGATCTGCTCGGCGCTCCTGGCATCGATGGTCGCGCCCTTGTTGATCACCGCCAGAATCACATCGCCCGCCTGGATGTTGCCGCGCACGCCGCCGCTGATGTCCTCGATGAGCACGCCGTTCTTGATCTCGAGCTCTTTCTTCTGATCGTCGGTGAGGTCGGAAAGCACGAGCCCCATTCGATTCGGCTTGGCTTTTTCCTTGCTTGGCGCGCCCTTGCGCGCGATCCGGGGCGTCTCCTCGTCCTTGAGCTCGGCAACGGTGATCGTCACGTCCTTCGTTGCGCCTTTGCGCCACACCTGAACCGGGATCCTGGTTCCCGGCTTGATCTGCGTGATGATCCGCGGAAGCTCGGAGGAGGAATTGACCGTCCGTCCGTCCGCCTTGAGGATGATGTCGCCGGATTCGACGCCGGCCTTCTCCGCGGGGCCGCCCTTTTCGACCGAGTTGACCAGGGCGCCGGCGGTCTTCGAGAGGCCGAACGCATCAGCCGTTTCCTTGCTCACTTCCTGGATCTGCACGCCGATGCGGCCGCGGGTCACCCGGCCTTTTTCCTGAAGCTGCTTTGCCGCGCTCATCGCGACGTCGATCGGTACCGCGAAGGCAAGCCCCATGTAGGTGCCGGTGCGACTGAAAATGAGCGAATTGATCCCGACGACCTCGCCTCTCATGTTGAACAGCGGTCCGCCCGAGTTCCCGGGATTGATCGGCACGTCGGTCTGAATATATGGTATGAGATTCTCGTTGGGCAGGTCACGGCCCTTGGCGCTGACGATGCCGGCGGTGATCGTGTTTTCCAGCCCGAAGGGCTTGCCGATCGCCGCGACCCACTCGCCGACCTTGAGCTTTTCCGGATCCCCGATCGTCACCTTGGCAAGCCCGGTCGCTTCGATTTTCAATACGGCGACGTCAGTGCGCTTATCCACGCCGATGACCTTGGCCCTGAATTCGCGCTTGTCGGAAAGCCTCACCATGACTTCGCTGGCGTCGTCGACGACATGCGCATTGGTCAGGATGTAACCGTCGGAGGAGAGGATGAAGCCCGATCCCACCGACTGCTGCTCGAGATCGCGCTGTCGTTCGCGGCCGCGCGGGATCTGGCCGAAACGACGAAAGAATTCGTAGAACGGATCGTCCTCGGACAGATCCGGGAGTTGCGAGCGGCGGACGGTTTGTGTGACGTCGACGCTGACGACGGCGGGCCCCTGCTGCTCGTAGAGCTCGGTGAAGTCCGGCAAACCACGGCTCGACTGCGCCGCGGTCGCCGGTGCGAACGAAACGGCTCCGGCGAGCGCACCGACGAGCGTCCATATGCTTAGTTTCATGTAGCCTTTCCCCTGGTGACGCGCACCACCGCTAGCGATGGGCGACGGAAAACGCGATCTGGCGGACCGTGGCGCCGGGCGTCTCGCCCAGTACGGTCACCAGATGATCGTTGAGCTGGCGGCTATAGACATTGATGCCGCCCTGTTGCGACAGGCCGATCAGCTGCGGCGCCTGCGGCATCGGCTCGACGAAGACCGACACGGCAACGAGGCCGTCCGAGAAGACCAGATGCGCGACCGGCGCCACTTTCCCGCGCAAGGTGCGGTAGCCCTCGACGATCTTGGAGAAACCCGGCGGCAGTTCCCTGACCAGCCAGCCGGTGTCCTGCTGCACGACGTCGCCCGGCAGGGCTTCGCGCATTTCCCAATCCGCCGGCGGCGGCCTGAAGCTCGGTCGCACTGTTTCCCGGTCGATCTTGATGCCGATCTGGATATCGGTGAACACGAACTGCTCGATCGGAACGTTGCGATCGTTCATGAGCTGGGCCTTGAGCAGCAGGCCGGAAGTGAGATCCGCCCACAGCTTGTGCCCGTAGCGCATGCCGTCCTTGGGCTCGAAGATGTACGCCTGAGTCTCGAGACCGGCGATGCGCGCGATCTCGGCCTTGCGAAAGAAATAATACGCCGCCAGCGTATCGAGTTGCTGCGGCAGGAGCGAAGGGAAGGAGTTGCGGTAGGTTCGGGGCTCGATGCGGATGATCTTCGCGTCGGGGTAGTAACAGCGGACCTGCTCGTTGTTGCGGATGACCTCGCGCGCCGGCCCGTCGAGATTGACGAGCTTCTCGTGCTCGCCGGTCGCATCGACCATGTGCACGACGCGTGAAGTTTCGACGCGCCCGTCGTGCTGGTAGACGAGCGTCCCGGCGTAATTGAGCTGCTTTGCCGCAGCCGCAGCCTGCTGCAGCCAGCCGGTCGCGTCGTCGGCGAACGCGAGTGATACCCAGAGCAGCGCGGCGACGCCGACACCCGCGCGCAGGCCGAGCCCGGGGCGCCGGCCGGCAGCGACCGGCACAGCGCCGTTACTTCGAAGCATCCTGCGGATCGGCCGTAACCGCGCGCAGATACGGGCGCACGCCCTGGATCGCCGTCGTCGGCGAGTATTCCTGGTGCGCCAGGAGATATTCGTTGACGACCGGGCGCCGCAGGTCCGCAGCCCGGACCTCGTCGACTCGCTGTGCAGTCGCGATCGCGGACGGCGGCAGCGGCATCGTCGTCAGCGCCACCCAGCCGACTACGCCGACCGCGGCGACGGTCGCCGCCACGGCCCAGGCGACGGCCGCCGGCGCCGGGCGCGCCCGCGAGGGCGCAAGCACCGTCGGCTCGGCAGCCAGCCGCGCCGCGAAGCGCTGCGAAATGCCCCAGATCGGCGCGCCGTCTCCGCGCAGGCAATCGCCGATCACGTGGTAGCAGACCCACGTTTGCACCGACGCCACTTCGCGGAGCCCATGGCAGGCACGCTCGGCGCGATCGGCGTCGAGCTCACCATCCATCAGCAGCGAGACTTCCTCCGGCGTCAGTTCCGTCGGCCGGGCGGGTTCGTCCGCATCCGGCAGAGCCAGGAATTTACCCATTACCATCTCCGGTCCTTGTCGGTCCCCAGCAGCGGCCGCAGCTCCGCTGCGATCGCTTCGCGCGCCCGAAAAATCCGGGAGCGCACCGTGCCAATCGGACAATTCATCACGTTGGCAATCTCTTCGTAGCTCAATCCCTCGATCTCGCGCAGCGTGATCGCCGTGCGCAGATCGTCGGGCAGCGCGTCCATCGCCTTGTTGACCGTGGTCGCGATTTCTCTGCCCAGCAGCTCGTTCTCCGGCGTATTCGAGTCACGCAGCTGCTCGGCGTCCTCGAAGTTCTCCGCCTCCTCGTGGTCGAAACCCGTCGAAGTCGGCGCCCGTCGCCCTATCGCAACCAGATAATTCTTGGCGGTATTGATCGCGATACGGTACAGCCAAGTATAAAACGCACTTTCCCCGCGGAAGCTTGGCAGCGCGCGGTAGGCCTTGATGAAAGCCTCCTGCGTCACGTCCTCGACTTCCCCGGCGTCGCGCACCAATCGCGACAACAGCCGTGCCAGCTTGCGCTGGTACTTCAACACCAACAGTTCGAAAGCACGCTTGTCGCCCCGCTGCGCACGCTCCACGAGCTGCTGATCAACTTCGCGGTCACCCATCCGCGGGCCGCCCCTGAGTCATCTCGTTGTTCTCGCCACACCCGGTCAGGTGGGCGCGGCACCCGCCGGCAGTATAGCCGAGCCGTGCGGGGCGCTCGCGGCGGCCATGCGGCACGATGCCTGCTGCTCTGGACCGTCCGCCGCAAGAGAAGTTCACTCTCGCGCAGGGTTTTGGCGCGATGTTCAGCTTCGGCGCTCCAATTGCACGGTCGGCTGTACGCGGCCGGTGGCCAGTCCCCGATAATTGCGGATGACCGGCTCGCGCCAGCCTTCCAGCGCTTGGCGTTGCTCGGCATCGAGGAGGCCCAGAAGGTCGAGCACCGCCACGGTTGCCGGGTGCAGGCCGCGGGCGTTGCCGTCGACAACCTTGAGCGCAATGCCCCACCCCCGGCTGCGGACGCCGATGGCCTGCACGCCTTCCGCACCGACCTTGGTCACCCAGTCGCCGCCTCCGGCGTGCATCAAGATGAGGTCGTTGCGCCCCTCTCCCGAGACCATTTCCGGGTGCGCGGTCATCGCCGTGGCGAGGGTCGCCAGCGCGGCGCCGTAGCGCGAGTCGTCGGTCACCGTGGCAAGCCGTACGTAAGCAGCCGCGAGACGATCCAGCGGCACCGCATAGTTCGGCGCGGAGCAACCGTCGATGCCGGCGACGAGCTCGCGCTCGGCTACGCCGGTCAGGTGCGCAACGGCCACGCGTATCGCCTGCTGCAGCGGGTGCTCGAACGCGAGATAGGATTCGAGCGGCAAGCCGCACTGGCGGCAATAGGCGAGCATGCCGGCGTGCTTGCCGGAGCAATTGTGATGCAACGGCGTGAACTTGGCGCCGGCCGGAGGCAGTTCCTCGCGCACCATGTAATAGAGCGGAGGATGAATCCCGCATTGCAGCGCGTCCGCAGTGCAATCCGCTCGCTCGAGCATGTCGGCCACGGCGGCGACGTGGCGCGGCTCGCCGGAATGGCTGGCGCACAAGAGCGCGACCTGTTCTGGCGAGTACCCGAAGCGCTCGACCCCGCCGCCGGCGACGAAGGGCAGCGCCTGCAGCGGCTTGAGCGCGCTGCGGGTGGTCGTCAAGAAATGCGGATCGCCGGCGGAGAACAGCAGCCGGCCCTCGCGGTCGACGACTGCGACCGATCCGTAGTGAACGCTATCGACGGCGTCACCGCGCGTGACGCGCGCGAGCGGAACGTGCGGCAGAGCCGCAGGGGTTACGGTCGACAAGGAGCGGGTCGTGCAGGAAACCGCTATTTTACCGCGGTTGGCTGCAGCGCCTGCCGGATCTGTTCGAGCGCGCCCGGGTCTTCGATCGTCGTCAGATCACCAGGATCGCGACCCTCGGCCAACGCCTGGATCGAGCGCCGCAAGAGCTTGCCCGAGCGCGTCTTCGGGAGCAGTGTGACGAAATGCACCGCGCCCGGCCGGGCGATAGCGCCAAGCTCGCGGTCGACCGTATCCATCACCTGGCGGCGCATCGCCGCGACTCCTTCGGCAGTAGCGACCTTAGCCGGGTCCTTGACCACGGCGAACGCGACCGGAATCTGCCCCTTGAGCTGATCGGCCACGCCGACAACCGCGACCTCGGCGATGCCGGGATGCGCCTGTACCGCCTCTTCGATCTCGCGCGTGCCGAGACGGTGACCCGCGACGTTGATCACGTCGTCGGTGCGGCCGAGGACGAAGTAATAACCGTCGGCGTCGCGCTTCGCCCAGTCGAAGGTCGAGTAGGTCATCTTTCCAGGTACCGTCTCGAAGTAGGTCTTGACGAAGCGCTCGTCGTCGCCCCATACGGTGGTCATGCACCCGGGCGGCAGCGGCGGCATGATCACCAGCACGCCCTTCTCATCGGTACCGACCTCGTTGCCCGTTGCCTCGTCGAGCAAATGCACGTCATAACCACAGACCGGGAATGACGGGCTGCCGAATTTGCGCGGCGTGTCCTCGATGCCGGGCGACGCCGACAGGATCGGCCAACCGCTCTCCGTCTGCCAGTAATGGTCGACGATCGCGACGCCGAGCGAGTCCGACGCCCAGCGTGCCGTCGGCTCGTCCAGCGGCTCGCCCGCGAGGAAGAGGTACTTGAGGCCGGCAAGATCGTACTTTTTCATGTAGGCCGTGTCCTGCTTTTTCAGGACGCGGATCGCGGTCGGCGAACTGAACATCGTGCGCACTTTGTGCTCGGCGACGATCTGCCACCAGATGCCAGGGTCCGGCCGGATCGGCAGGCCCTCGTACATGATCGTCGTCGAGCCGTTCAGGAGCGGTGCGTAGACGATATACGAATGTCCGACGACCCAGCCGATATCGCTGGTCGTGAACATGGTCTCGCCGGGCGCGACGCAGAAGATGTCGCGCATCGAAGCGGCCAGCGCGACCGCATAGCCGCCGGTATCGCGTTGCACGCCCTTGGGCTTTCCCGTGGTACCGGAGGTGTAGAGGATGTACGAGGGGTCCGACGCTTCGAGCCATGCACACGGCACCTGCGCGCCTTCGTGCTGCGCGGCGAGCGTCGCGTAATCGAGATCGCGGCCGGCGACGCGGGCCATCCCGGCATCGAGCTTGCGGTCGACGATGATCACCTTCGCGGGCGGGTGCTTGGCGAGCCGCAGCGCCTCGTCGACCAGGTGTTTGTAGGGAACGGCCTTGCCGCCGCGCATTCCGGCATCGGCGGTGACCATGACCACAGGCTTCGCGTCGTCGATGCGCGTGGCAAGACTCGCGGCGGCGAATCCGCCGAAAACGACCGAGTGAATCGCACCGAGCCGCACGGTCGCGAGCATCGCGAACACCGCCTCCGGGATCATCGGCATGTAGATCAAGACTCGATCGCCCTTGCCGACACCCTGTGCGGAGAGGGTTGCGGCGAAGGCGTTGACCTCGGCGGCGAGCTCGCGATAGCTATAAGTCCGGCGCTGATCCGTTTCGGTCGAAATGAAGATGAGCGCCGCCTGGTCGGCGCGTGTCGCGAGATGGCGATCGATGGCGTTATGGCAGAGGTTGATGCGGCCGCCGACGAACCAGCGCGCAAAAGGTGGGCGGCTGTAATCGAGTACTTGCTTAAAGGGCGTCTGCCAGTCGATCAGCGCCGCCCGCTCGCGCCAGAACGCATCGCGATCACGCAGCGAACGGCGGTGCGCCTCGGCGTATTCGCGCATCGCTATGGGTGCGTGTCGGCACCGATGCGCACGACGGTTCTGCCCCGCACGAGGCCTTTGATATAGGCATCGAAGTGCGTCGGCAGATCCTCGAAATCTATCGTTCGTACCTGATCGTGGACGCGATTGGGCCGCCACTCGACCGCGAGCTTGTTCCAGATCGCCTGCCGCAATTCCATTGGGCAATTGGCACTGTCCACGCCCAGCAGCTGCACGCCGCGCAGGATGAACGGCATGACCGTCGTATTGAGCTTCGGGCTGGCAGCCAAACCTACCGACGCGACGGTGCCGCCGATCTTCATCGTCGACAGCAGCCACGCCAGAAGGTCGCCCCCCAGATTGTCGACGACACCGGCCCAGGTCGCTTTGTCGAGGGGGCGGATGTTAGCGAGGTCTATCGACTGCCGCAGCCTGACCTCCTTCGCGCCCAAGCCGCGCAAGTAGCCGCTCTCCTCTTCCTTGCCCGTGATCGCAACGACGTGATAGCCAAGCTTCGCGAGGATTTCGATAGCGACGCTGCCGACGCCACCGGTTGCTCCAGTGACCGCGACCGGCCCGTTCTCGGGCTTCAGGCCGTTGTATTCCATCAGCATGATCGCCTGCGCAGCCGTGAAGCCGGCCGTGCCGAGCGTCATGGCGTCGAACGCTGTCATGTGCTCGGGACGGCGCACGATCCAGTCGCCCGGAACGCGAACGTATTCCGCATAACCCCCGTCGTGGGCGACGCCGAAGTCGTACGCGTGCACGATTACCTTGTCCCCGCGCTTGAACCGAGCGTCGGCCGATGCCTCGACGGTCCCCGCCATGTCGATGCCGCCGACCGTCGGGAACTTGCGCATGATCCTGCCGGCGCCGTTGTACGACAGCGCGTCCTTGTAATTGATGGTCGAGTACTTGGTTTTGACGATGACGTCGCCCGGATCGAGCTCGTCTTCGGTCATTTCGACAAAGCGGCTCGACACCACCTTGTCGTGCTCGAACGTGCGGTAAGCCTTGAACCGGTGCATGGGTAGGGTCCTCCTTAAAGCGGCGACAGCACGGCGGGTTCGCCCGCCTGATGCGGCAATGCCATGTATTCTCGGGTGCGCATCTCGATCAAGCGACTCACGGTGCGCGGAAATTCCTGGCTGTTTGGCCCCTCACGGTAGAGGTCCTCGGCGGGGACCGCCGCCGAGAGCAATAACTTTACCCGATGATCGTAGAGCACGTCGACGAGCCAGGTAAAGCGCCGCGCGGCGTCGCCCATGTCCGGAGTCAGGCGGCGCACGCCCGAGACCATGACAACCGCGAAGCGACGGGCGATCTCGAGATAATCGAGCTGCGAGCGCGGGCCTTCGCACAGCTCGGCGAAGTCGAACCACACGAGGCTTCCCGCGCGCTTTCTCGCCCTGAGCGTGCGGGCTTCGATCGAAAGCCGAGGATCCTCGTCCGGACCGGGGCGCATGCGCTCGAACAACGTCGCCAGCTCCGCCTCGACCGCGTCGGAGAGCGGCGTGTAGTAGCACGCGGCGTGCTCGAGTTCACGCAGGCGGTAGTCGGTGCCGCCGTCGACTTCGATCACGTCCAGCCACTGTTTGATCAGCGCGATCGTCGGCAGCAGGTTCTGTCGCTGCAGGCCGTCGGGATAGAGGTCGTCGGGCCGGTAGTTCGAAGTCATCACAAAGACGACCCCGCGAACGAATAGCGCACTGAGCAGCCGGCCCAGAATCATGGCGTCGGCAACGTCCGAGACGTGGAATTCGTCGAAGCACACCAGGCGGTGGCGGCGCGCGATGTGAGCGGCGACCGCGGCGAGCGGGTCTTCCTCGCGCTTGAGCGTCTTGAGCTCCTCGTGCACGTCGCGCATGAAGGCGTGAAAATGCACCCGCGTCTTACGCCGTAGCGGCACGGCGGCATAGAAAGCGTCCATCAGGAAGCTTTTTCCCCGCCCCACGCCGCCCCAGAAGTACGCGCCGCGCGGAGGCGCGGGAGGATTGAGCCAGCGAAGAAGCGACTGGCGCGCCTTCTTGAAGGCGATGAGCTCGTCGTACAGGCGTTGCAAGCGTGCAAGCGCCGCGGCTTGTGCGCCGTCGAGGACGATGTCGCGGCGGATGAGCTCGGGCTCGAGATGCCGGATAAGCGCGCCACGAACGACCGCAAGACTGGGCGTGGTGTCATTCATGTCGCATCGCCCGGTTCGCGCGCCCCCGAAGTCAGAGGTTCAGCGTACGTTTGTCCACCGCGAGCGCCGCTTCCTTGACCGCTTCGGACAGTGAAGGATGGGCGTGGCAAATGCGGGCGATGTCTTCGCTCGCCGCGCCGAATTCCATCGCAACCACACCTTCGGAGACCAGCTCGGATACCATCGGACCGATCGCGTGCAGGCCGAGGATGCGATCACTCTTGGCGTCGGCGAGAAATTTCACGAAGCCTCGCGTATCGCCTAGCGCCCGGGCGCGGCCGTTGGCGGTGAACGGAAACATTCCTGCGCGATAGGCGGCACCGGCGGCTTTCAGCTCTTGCTCGGTTTGGCCGACCCAGGCGATTTCCGGCGAGGTATAGATCACCCACGGCACGGTGTTGAAGTCGACGTGTCCGTGCTGGCCGGCGATCCGCTCGGCGACCGCGACGCCTTCTTCCTCCGCCTTGTGCGCGAGCATCGGGCCGCGTACGACGTCGCCGATCGCCCAGACACCGTCGAGATTGGTCTTGCAGTCCCCGTCGACGGCGACAAAGCCGCGCTCGTCGAGCTTGAGGCCGACCGCGTCCGCGCCGAGCCCGGCGGTGTGCGGAACACGGCCGATCGAGACGATGAGCTTGTCGAAGCGCGCGCTCCGCTCCTTGCCCGAGGCATCGGTGTAATCGACCACGACATCTTTGGTCGCGGTGACCTTGGTGATGTTCACCCCGAGCTCGATGGCCAGGCCCTGTTTGGCGAAATGCTTCCATGCCTCCTTGGCGACCTGCTCGTCGGCGGCGCCCAGGAAAACCGGCAGCGCCTCCAGGATCGCCACCTCGGCGCCCAATCGCCGCCAGACGCTTCCCATTTCGAGCCCGATCACGCCGGCACCGACGACACCCAGCTTCTTCGGCACCTCCGGAATCGCCAGCGCGCCGTCGTTGTCGAGGATGAGCTTGTTGTCGAACGGCGCTCCTGGAAGCGCGCGCGGCTTCGAGCCGGTCGCTACGATCACGTGCTTCGCCACGAGCGACGCAGCGCCAGCGCCTTCGACCCTGATTTGCCAGGCGCCGGGCGCGCCGCCGGCGAAGCTGCCGATACCCGAATGGAAAGCCACCTTGTTCTTCTTGAACAGATACAGGATGCCGTCGTTGTTCTGGCGGACGACCTTGTCCTTGCGCGCGAGCATGCGCGCCACGTCGATCGCCAGACCCTTGACGTCGATGCCGTGCTCGGCGAAAGCGTGGCCGGCGTGCTCGAAATTCTCGGACGACTGCAAGAGCGCCTTGGATGGAATGCACCCGACATTGGTGCAGGTTCCACCGGGCGCGGGCTTGCCGTCCGCCATTGTCCAGTCGTCGATGCACGCAGTCCTGAAGCCGAGCTGCGCGGCGCGAATTGCCGCGATGTAGCCGCCGGGACCGGCGCCGATGACGACTACATCAAACGAATCAGCCATGCGTTATTCGCTTTGCCCAGCGACGGATCGGCTTCGAGACGTAACAACGAGCCAGCGAGCGGGCCGAGAGCGCGAAGCCGCGGAACGAGGGAGCGAGATAGTACACGTTTAGTACAGCGAGCTCCCGAGTGAGCAGCGACAAAGCTATCGGCCCGCGCAGCGGCGAGCCTACAGGTCTAGCAGCATCCGCGCCGGATCCTCCAGCGCCTCTTTGATTGCGACGAGCGAGAGTACCGCCTCGCGGCCGTCAATTATGCGGTGATCGTACGATTGCGCGAGATAGTTGATCGGCCGCACGACGACCTGGCCGTTCTCGACCACGGCTCTGTCCCTGGTGGCGTGCACGCCCAGAATTGCGGACTGCGGCGGATTGATGATAGGCGTCGACAACATCGACCCGAAAACGCCGCCATTGGAGATCGTGTACGTTCCACCGGTCAGCTCCTCGACGGTCAGCTTGCCGTCCTGCGCCCGCTTGCCGAAGTCGGCGACAGCGAGCTCGATTTCGGCGATCGAGAGTTGATCGGCGTCACGGATGATCGGCACGACCAGACCGCGCGGGCTGCCCACCGCGATTCCGATGTCGAAGTACCCGTGATAGACGATGTCGGTGCCGTCGATCGACGCGTTGACCACCGGGAATTTCTTCAATGCGTGCACTGCCGCCTTGACGAAGAAACCCATGAATCCGAGCTTGACGCCGTGCTCCTTTTCGAACCGGTCCTTGTAGCGGTTGCGCAGATCGATCACCGGCGCCATGTTCACTTCGTTGAACGTCGTCAGGATCGCCGCGGTCGACTGCGATTGCACGAGCCGCTCGGCGACGCGCTGTCGCAGCCGCGACATCGGTACGCGCTGCTCGGGCCGGGTGCCCCAAGCGGCGGGCAGCTTGATCGCCGGTGCCTCGAGCGGCGCCGGCGCGGGTGCGCGCGCCGCAGGCGCCGCCGCTGCAGCGGGCGCAGCCGCGGGAACGGGCGCGCCGCCATCGCGCTTCGCGTCGACCGCAGCGACGGCGTCGGCCTTGGTGACGCGGCCCCCCCGCCCGGTACCGGCGATATCGGCGGGGCTCAGGTTCTGCTCGGCCATCAGCTTGCGGGCGGCGGGCAATGCGCCGGCCGCGGCCCGCGGAGCGGCCGTTATCGCCGGCGCGGCGGCTTCAGCCGGCGCGGCGGCCGCGGCTTGCGGCGAGGCTGTTACCGCCGGCGCCGAGGCAGCAGCCGGCGCGGCGGCCGCCGGCGCCGCGGTCGCGGCCTCGGCCGCGTCCTTCGCGTCGGTATCGATGACCGCGATGACTTCCTGCGCGTTGACCGTCGCGCCGTCGGCCTTGCGGATCTCGGTCACGATACCGGAACCAGGCGCAGGCAGTTCGAGCACGACCTTGTCAGTCTCGACGTCGACGAGATTCTCGTCGCGCTTGACCGCGTCGCCGGTCTTCTTGTGCCAGTTGACCAGCGTCGCTTCGGTGATCGACTCCGGCAGGACCGGTACTTTGACTTCGACGAGCATCTCGTTTCCCCGATTCCGTGCTCAATGCGCCGTCACCATCTCGCCCGACGCCAGCTTTGTTGCGAACGCTTCGGCGACCAGCTCCCGCTGTTGCGCCAAATGCTTGGACGCGTAGCCGACCGCCGGCGATGCCGAGATCGGGCGGCCTGCATAGGCCAGTACCTGCTTTTCGCCGATGTCTCCGCGCAGATACGCTCGCAGGCGGTACCAGGCGCCTTGGTTTTGCGGCTCTTCCTGGCACCAGACGACTTCCGTGGCATTCGGATACTTGACGATCTGCGCCTTGAAGTCGGCATGCGGAAACGGATACTGCTGCTCAAGCCGGATCACCGCCATGTCGGCGATGTTGCTCGCGCGCCGGAAGTCGACGAGGTCGTAATAGACCTTGCCGCTGCATACGATAACGCGGCGCACGTTCTTGGCGACGAGCTTGTCGGTTTCGGCGATCACCGTGTGGAACTTGCCTTCGGAGAGCTCCGGCAGCGGCGACACGGCGGCCTTGTGCCGCAGTAGGCTTTTCGGGCTCATGACGATCAACGGTTTGCGAAAGTCGCGCACCATCTGCCGGCGCAGCAGATGAAAGATCTGCGCCGGAGTGGTCGGCACGCAGACCTGCATGTTGTGCTCGGCGCAGAGTTGCAGATAGCGCTCCGGCCGCGCCGACGAATGCTCGGGTCCCTGCCCTTCGTAGCCGTGCGGCAGGAGCAGCGTGAGCCCGCAGACGCGGCCCCACTTGACTTCGCCCGCGGCGATGAACTGGTCGATGACGACCTGCGCACCGTTGGCGAAATCGCCGAACTGCGCTTCCCAGATCACCAGCCGGTTTGGCTCCGACGTCGCGTAGCCGTACTCGAATCCGAGCACCGCCTCCTCGGACAATACCGAATCGATGATCTCGAATTCGGACTGACCTTCCCTGATGTGCTGCAACGGGGTCCACGACCCCGCGTCCCACTTCTCGCGGTTCTGATCGTGCAGCACGGCGTGGCGGTGCGAGAATGTCCCGCGCGCCGAATCCTGGCCGGAAAGCCGCACGCCGTAGCCTTGATCGAGCAGGCTCGCATAGGCGAGCGTTTCGCCCATCCCCCAGTCGAGCGGCACCTCGCCTTCGCCCATCGCGCGTCGGTCGGCGATCACTTTTTCGACGCGCGGATGGAGCTTGAAGTTGGGCGGCACGTCGGTGACCTTACGCGAGAGCGCCTTCAGCGTCTTCATCGGCACCGCCGTGTCGGCGGCATCGGTCCAGTGCTTGCCGAGGAAAGGCGTCCAGTCGACCGCGAACGGCGGCTTGTAATTCGAAATCACCGTCGTGTTGGTGTGGAGTCCCTTGTCCATCGCCGTGCGATAAGCGGCGATCATGCCTTCAGCCTCGTCGGCCTTGAGCACTCCGTCGGCGACCAGACGCTGTGCGTACAGCGCACGCGTACCCGGGTGCTCGCGGATCGACTTGTACATCAGCGGCTGGGTGATCATCGGCTCGTCGGCCTCGTTGTGGCCCTGGCGGCGGAAGCAGACCAGATCGATGAACACGTCCTTGTCGAATTTCTGCCTGAACTCGATCGCCATCTCGACCGCCAGCAGGCACGCCTCGGGGTCGTCGCCGTTGACGTGGAATATAGGCGCCTCGACCATCTTCGCGACGTCGGTGCAGTAGAGCGTGCCGCGGGTGTCGCGCGGGTCGGAGGTCGTGAAGCCGATCTGATTATTGACCACGATGTGGATCGTGCCTCCCGTGCGGTAACCCCGCGTCTGCGAAAGGTTGAGCGTTTCCTGCACGACGCCCTGCCCGGCAATCGCGGCGTCGCCGTGGATCAGCACCGGCATCACCTGATCGAACGTCGCGTCCTTGCGCCGATACTGGCGCGCGCGCACCGAGCCTTCGACGACGGGGTCGACGATCTCCAGGTGCGAGGGATTGAACGCCAGGGTCACGTGCATCGGCCCGCCCGGCGTCGTGACGTCGGACGAGAATCCCTGGTGATACTTGACGTCCCCGGCGGAAAGATCGCTCGCGAGCTTCCCTTCGAACTCGGCGAACAGATTGGCCGGCATCTTCCCCAGCGTATTGACCAGCACGTTGAGCCGCCCCCGGTGTGCCATGCCGATGACCATTTCCTGCACGCCGGCGGCGCCCGATTTCTGGATCAGATGGTCGAGCATGGGAATCATCGTGTCGCCACCCTCGCCGGAAAAGCGTTTCTGGCCGACGTATTTGGTTCCGAGATAGCGCTCGAGCGTTTCGGCCGCCGTCAGGCGCTCGAGGATGTGCTTGCGGAACGCCGGCGGGTAAATGGGGCGCGAGCGCAGCGGCTCGATGCGCTCCTGGATGAACCGCTTCTGCGGCGTG
Source organism: Casimicrobiaceae bacterium (assembly GCA_036506975.1). Lineage (GTDB taxonomy): Bacteria > Pseudomonadota > Gammaproteobacteria > Burkholderiales > Casimicrobiaceae > PALSA-1003. The sequence goes on from DASXQW010000262.1 coordinate 23,146, forward strand.
TCGGACATGTACATGTACTCGGTGCCGAAGGTGCGGCAGTACGTCTCCTGCAGGGCCGCGATCAGGTCGCGCAGGCGCATTCGGCTCGCGCCGCCGGGCGCGCCTTTGTACGAGCCGATATCGAACTCGGCCTCCATGTCCGCCTCGGTGAAGCCATAGCTGCCGATATCGAGATCGGCGATGTACGGTTTCTCCTGGCGCTTGAGTGGATCGAGATCGGCATGGAACACGCCGAGCGTGCGGTACTTGCTGATCAGCCGCAGCAACAGCACCTGCTTGTGCATCGCCTGCGCATCGACCATCGGCGCGGCCAGGCGCCGGTTCTTCGCGAGCTGGATGAACGAATCGATCACCGGCGCGTGCGCCACGTCCTGCGCGCCGTCGCGAAGCTCGTCGAAATACGCCCGCCAATCGGCGCTCACCGCACCGGGGTTGGCGAGGTAGATCTCGTATTGCTGCTCGATGAACGGAGCGTTGGACCCGTAGAGCGTGGATGTGCCGCGGAGTTCTTCGATCATGATGCGTTGCCTCGTCGTTCGGTTGCCCCGATTGCTCAGCGCTGCGCGATGGGCGCGACGTCGCGGCGCTTCGCGCCGGTATACAGCTGCCGCGGACGCCCGATCTTCTGCTCGGGATCCGAGATCATTTCGTTCCATTGCGCGATCCAGCCCACGGTTCGCGCCAGCGCGAAGATCGCCGTGAACAGGCTGACCGGAATGCCGATCGCGCGTTGCACGATGCCCGAGTAGAAATCGACGTTCGGATACAGTTTGCGCTGCACGAAGTAATCGTCCTCGAGCGCGATCTTCTCGAGCGCCATCGCCAGTTTGAACAGGCGGTCGTCGTGCAGGCCCAGGTCCTCGAGCACCTCGTAGCAGGTTTCGCGCATGAGCTTGGCGCGCGGATCGTAGTTCTTGTAGACGCGATGGCCGAATCCCATCAGCTTGACGCCGGAGTTCTTCTCCTTGGCGCGCTTGATGAACTCGCCGATCTTCGAGACGTCGCCGATTTCCTCGAGCATGTTGAGCGCCGCCTCGTTGGCGCCGCCATGCGCCGGACCCCACAGGCAGGCGATGCCGGCGGCGATGCACGCGAAGGGGTTGGCGCCCGATGAGCCCGCCAGCCGAACCGTCGAGGTCGACGCGTTCTGCTCGTGATCGGCGTGCAGGATGAAGATGCGATCGAGCGCGCGCACCAGCACGTCGTTGATCTTGTACTCCTCGCAGGGCACCGAGAACATCATGCGCATGAAGTTCGCCGTGTAGTAGAGCTCGTTGCGGGGATAGACGAAGGGCTGGCCCAGCGTGTATTTGTAGCAGGTGGCCACCAGCGTCGGCAGCTTGGCGATCAGCCTGATCGCCGATACTTCGCGGTGGTGCGCATCGGCGATGTCGAGCGAGTCGTGATAGAACGCCGAAAGCGAGCCGACGACGCCGACCAGCATCGCCATCGGATGCGAGTCGCGCCGGAAGCCGCGAAAGAACTGGTTCATCTGCTCGTGCACCATCGTGTGCTGGGTGACGATATGCACGAACTCCGCCTTCTGCGCCGCGGTCGGCAATTCGCCGCGCAGCAGCAGATAGCAGACCTCGAGGAAGTCGCACTGGATCGCGAGTTGCTCGATCGGATAGCCGCGGTAGAGGAGCTCGCCCTTGTCGCCGTCGATGTAGGTGATCGTCGAGGCGCAGGAGGCGGTCGACAAGAAGCCGGGATCGTAGGTGAACTTGCCGGTCTTGCCGTACAGCGTCCGGATGTCCGCGACCTCGGGACCGATCGTGCCGGGCAGGACCGGGAACGTGACGGAAGGCGAGCCGTCGCTGAAACTAAGGGTAGCGGTGTGGTTGGTCGGGTTGGTCATATCGTGTTACTCCAGGCGAAGAGGCGGCGCATCCCGCTTCACGGTTTTAGGAGGTCCTAATCGCTCTCAACGTTTCCAGCAGTGGCTTCACCGCCGCGTCCTCGGGCTCCTGCCGGCCCGAAAGCAAATCCCACAATTCGCTGTCGCTCAACTCCAGCAGACGGCCCAGCGCGGCGATCTCCCGATCGGTGATCGTCTCGCCACGCGCGTCGAGGAACCGCTCGAGGATCAGATCGTTCTCCAGCATCCCGCGCCGGCAGCGCCATCGCAGGCGATTGAGCTCAACGCGCGACGTCACGGCATCCGGCGAAGCGCTCTCGATTTGGATGACCCGCTAACGACCGATATGAGGGCGAGAGGCCCCTTTTCACACCGCCCGCTTGACCATGAGTTCCTTGATCTTGCCGATTGCCTTGGTCGGATTCAGGTTCTTCGGGCAGACGTCTACGCAGTTCATGATCGTGTGGCAACGGAACAGCCGATACGGATCCTCGAGGTCGTCGAGCCGCTCGCTCGTCGCCAGGTCGCGCGAATCCGCGATGAAGCGATACGCCGCGAGCAGTCCCGCGGGACCGACGAACTTGTCAGGGTTCCACCAGAATGACGGGCACGCCGTCGAGCAGCACGCGCAGAGGATGCATTCGTACAGCCCGTCGAGCTCTTCCCGGTCTTCGGGCGATTGCAGCCGCTCCTTCTCCGGCGGCGGCGTGTCGTTGACCAGGTACGGCTTGATCGAGTGGTATTGCTTGAAGAACTGACTCATGTCGACGATCAGGTCGCGGATCACCGGCAGGCCCGGAATCGGCCGCAGCTCGACGGGTTCCCTGAGCTCTTTCAGATTGGTGATGCACGCGAGCCCGTTCTTGCCGTTGATGTTCATCGCGTCGGAGCCGCAGACCCCTTCGCGGCACGAGCGCCGGAACACGAGTGTGTCGTCGTGCGCCTTCAGCCGGATCAGCGCGTCGAGCAGCATGTGGTCGTGGTGGTCGAGCGCGATGTCGTAATCCTGCATGCGCGGGGCTTCGTCCTGGTCGGGGTTGTAACGGTAGACACGAAATTTCATTTGTTTCTCCACCGACCTTTCATTTGTTTCTCCATCGACCGAGCAGATGGCCCGCAGGCAAGGCGCCCCGGAGCGAGCGACCGGAGCGTACACAGTAGTACGTGAGGATCGCGAGCGAGGAGCAACGCAGCATGCGGGCCATATGCGAAGTGTCGGGCGAGGTGTCGGCTAGTAGGTGCGTGCCTTGGGCGGAAAGGCGTCGACGGACAACGGTTTGAGGTTCACGGGCTTGTACGCGAGCCGGTTGCCGTCGCGGAACCACAGCGTGTGCTTGAGCCAGT
>DASXQW010000263.1:0-3748 GCA_036506975.1 Casimicrobiaceae bacterium
ATTGGATGGACGCGGTTGCGCTCCTCGCGGTCGGGGGCCTGTGGCTCGCCCGATTCTTGTTCCTCTACGCCGAGCCGCCGGCCGTTCCGGCGCCTTCTGCGCCTCGGCTTGCCGATCATGGTTGAAAAAACCGCCGCGCCGGCCGAAGTCAGGACCTACGAGCCGGATACGATCAATGCCAGGCGCATCGTCGCCGCCGCGCTGATCGTCGCCGCGATCGTCGCCGGCTGCGCGATGGCGATCGCTTTCCTCGACCGGGGCTTCGCCCATGGCTACGGTCGCGCGCCGCCTGCGCCCCGGTCGCTTCAAGCGCCGTCGGTCGAGGGCCCCGCGCTGCAGCCCGATCCGAAGTCCGAGCTCGAAGCGTACCGCGCGTCGCAGCAAAGCCTGCTGCACGCGTATCGCTGGGTCGACCGGTCCCGCGGCGTCGTGCAGATTCCCATCGAGCAGGCGATGCGGCTCACCGCCGAGCGCAAGGGCGCACCGGGAGGCGCGCAGTGAACGCGGGTCTCCTGCCTTTCATCGCGCTCGGTTTCGCGTTGTCGTTCGCGAGCGCCGGTGGCGAGCCGCCCGCGCCTGCGCAGCTCGCCGAGGTCGGCTTCGATCAGCACCTGGGCGCATTTCTGCCGCTCGATGCGCGCTTCACCGATGAAAGCGGCTCCAGCGGGCCGCTGTCGCAATATCTGGCCGCGCGTCCCGCCGTGCTCGTTCTCGGCTATTACGAGTGCCCCAACCTTTGCAGCGCGGTTCGCCAATCGTTAGTACAGAGCTTGCACGCGATCGATCTTGAGCCGGGCTCGCAGTACGACGTCATCGCGGTCAGCATCGATCCGGCCGAAAGCACCGATGCGGGAGCTCGCGCGCGCGCCACGGCGTCGGCCGGCGACGCGCAGAGCGATGGCTTGCGCGGCTGGCACTTTCTCACCGGACAAGCGGCCGCGGCCGCGGCGCTGGCACGAAGCGTCGGTTTTCGCTACACCTACGATGCCGAGCAGCGCCAGTTCGTGCATCCGGCAGGCATCGTGATCGTCACGCCGCGCGGCAGGGTCGCGCGCTATTTCTTCGGTGTCGCGTATCCTCCCGCCGAACTGCGGCGGAGCCTGCTCGAAGCGGCAGAGGATCGCGTCGCTTCGCCGGTTCGCGCGCTTCTGCTCCTCTGCCTGCACTACGATCCGGCGACGGGAAGATATTCGGCAACCATCGAGTCGGTCGCGCGCGCCGTGGGTCTCGCGACCGCGGCGGCGCTTGCGGGGCTCATCGTCGTTCTTCGCCGCCGCGAGCGGAAGACGCGCCCGCCGGTATCGCGGTGAAATTGCCATTCCTACCCGAGGTGGCATCGACGCTCGGCGAAAGAGTCGACGCTCTCTTCGCCGCCGTGGCGCTGGTAACGGGTGCCGTCGCGCTGACGGTCGTCGCGCTACTGGTCATATTCGCGCTCAAGTACCGGCGCGGCAGCCGCGCCGATCGCAGGCGCGCGCCGGAAGCGGTCCGGCTGCGCATTGAGCGGCGCCTCGAGATCGCATGGATCGGCATCCCGATGCTGCTCTTCAGCGCCGCCTTCGCCTGGGCTGCCGCGCTCTATTTCGATCACGCGGCGCCGCCTGACGGCGCGCTGGAAATCGCGGTGGTCGCGAAGCAGTGGATGTGGAAGCTGCAGCACGCAACCGGGCAACGCGAAATCGACGAGCTGCACGTCCCGGTCGGCATTCCGGTGAAGCTCGTGATGACCTCGCAGGACGCGATTCACAGCTTCTACGTTCCGGCTTTTCGCCTCAAGCAGGATGTTCTTCCCGGCCGCTATACCGTCCTGTGGTTTACCGCGACGCATGCCGGCGAATACCATCTGTTCTGCGCCGAATACTGCGGCACCGATCACTCGCGCATGATCGGGAGGGTCGTCGCACTCGATCCGGCGCAATTCCAGCGCTGGCTCGCGGCCAACGACGCGGAGCCGACGATGGCGGCGCGGGGCGAAGCGCTCTTCGGAGCGTTCGGTTGCGGCGGCTGCCACGGCCCCGGCTCCGCGGTGCGCGCGCCTCCGCTCGAAGGGCTCTACGGCCGGCCCGTTGCTCTCGCCGACGGCAGGACGGTGACCGCGGATGAGCGCTACCTGCGCGATGCCATCCTGCTGCCCGCCAAAGAAGTCGTCGCCGGCTACGCGCCCGTCATGCCTTCGTTTTCCGGCCAGATTCCGGAGGGCGATCTCCTCGATCTGATCGCGTACCTCAGAAGCCTCGGCAGGGAGCCGGCGCCGCGATGACCACCGCCGCCGCGTCCGCAGGTTACCTGAGCGCAGGCATGACGCTCTGGTCGTGGCTGTCGACCCACGATCACAAGCGCATCGCGCTTCTCTACGCGATCTCCATCACCGCCTTCTTCTTCATCGGCGGCGCCGCCGCGACGCTGATGCGCATCGAGCTCGCGACCCCGGCAGGCGACGTCGTCTCGGCGGAGAGCTACAACAAGCTCTTCACCATGCACGGCGTCATCATGGTGTGGTTCTTCCTCATTCCGTCGATCCCCGCGACGCTCGGCAACTTCCTGGTGCCGCTCATGATCGGCGCCCGCGACCTCGCCTTTCCGCGCTTGAACCTGACGAGCTGGTACCTCTATGTCGCCGGCGGGCTGTTCACCCTCGTCGCGCTCCTGCTGGGCGGCGTCGACACCGGCTGGACCTTCTATACGCCTTTCTCGACCCTGTATTCGAACACGCACGTGATCGCGGTGGTCACGGGCGTGTTCATCGCCGGCTTTTCGTCGATCCTCACCGGGCTCAATTTCATCGTCACCATCCACAAGCTGCGCGCGCCGGGGCTGACCTGGTTCCGCCTGCCGCTGTTCATCTGGACGCAATACGCGACCAGCGTGATCCTGGTGCTCGCCACGCCGGTGCTCGCGATGACGCTCACGCTGCTGGGCATCGAGCGGCTCTTTCACGTCGGCATCTTCGACCCGGCGCTGGGCGGCGATCCGCTTCTGTTCCAGCATCTGTTCTGGTTCTACTCGCATCCCGCGGTCTACATCATGATTCTGCCGGCGATGGGTATCGTGAGCGAAATCATCGCCTGCTTCTCGCGCAATCCGGTATTCGGATACCGCTCGATGGCGTATGCGATCATCGCCATCGCGGTGGTCGGCTTCCTGGTGTGGGGACATCACATGTTCGTCTCCGGCCAGGCGGTTTACGCGGGAATGATCTTTTCGCTCTTGAGCTTCGTCGTCGCGATTCCCTCGGCGATCAAGGTCTTCAACTGGACCGCGACGCTGTACAAGGGAACGATCTCCTTCGAGGCACCGATGCTCTACGCGCTCGGCTTCGTCGGCTTGTTCATGGTCGGCGGATTGTCCGGACTCTTTCTCGCCGCGCTCGCTCTGGACGTGCACCTCACCGATACTTACTTTGTCGTCGCGCATTTCCACTACATCATGGTCGGCGGCTCGGTGTCGGCCTACCTCGGCGGCATTCACTTCTGGTGGCCCAAGATCACGGGCCGCATGTATCCGCCGAAATGGGCGCAATTCGCGGCGGTGCTGCTCTTTCTCGGCTTCAACTTCACGTTTTTTCCGCAATATCTGCTGGGCGTCGAAGGAATGCCGCGCCGCTATCACGAATACGCGCCCGAGTTCCAGACGCTGCATGTGCTCTCGTCGGCGGGCGCGGTGATCCTCGCGATCGGCTACCTGCTGCCGCTGGTGTATCTGACGTGGTCGCTCACCCGCGGCAGAAAAGCAAGCGCCAATCCGTGGG
>DASXQW010000264.1:0-2811 GCA_036506975.1 Casimicrobiaceae bacterium
AGCATCGGCGCCATGTCCGGCCTGCCCCACGGTCCGTAGACGGTGAAGAACCTCAGCCCCGTGCTCGGCAGCCCGTATAGATGGCTGTAGCTGTGCGCCATCAGCTCGTCGGCCTTCTTGGTCGCGGCATAGAGGCTCACCGGATGGTCGACATTCTGGTCTTCGGAGAACGGCAGCGTGTGATTGGCGCCGTAGATGCTCGAGCTCGATGCATAGACCAGGTGCGCGACATCGGCGTGACGGCATCCTTCGAGCACGGCGCCAAACGCATCGACGTTGTTGCGCAGGTACGCGCCCGGATTGACGAGCGAGTAGCGCACACCGGGCTGCGCCGCGAGATGGGCAACGTGCGAGAAGCGTCCCTCGCGCACTAATGCGAGGGTCGCGGCGGCGTCGGCGAGATCGAGCGTATCGCAATGCACGCCGACGGCCGCGAGCCGATCGGCTCGAGCACGCTTGAGCGCGATGTCGTAATACGGGTCGAAGTTGTCGACTCCCGCAACGTCGGCGCCGTCACGCTTCAGGCGCAGGGCCAGGTGCATGCCGATAAATCCGGCCGCACCCGTGACGAGCACACGCATGCGCGCCGTCACCGCGCGCGCTCCGCCTGCTCCAGCGCGCGGAGCTTCGCGTACTTGCAGAAGCTCGAGAAGCTCCCGATGGCGATGTGCACGAGCCCCGCGGTGCCGTCGAGAAACCCGGCGCGCAACACGTAGAAGCGCAGGAATCTGGCCAGCGGCGAGAGCACGAGGCGGACGAAGGAAAAACGCTCGCCGCGGGCGTGCATCGCTTCCGCCTGCAAGCTCGTGTAGCGGTTCTGCTTGGCGAGATAGGCGTCGAGCGACTCGGCCGACGCGTGCAATAGATCTCCCTCGAGGCGACCTACGTCGCCGTCGCCGACGACATGCTCGTGCACCTCGTCCTCGCTCCAGCGCGCGTGACGGCGGTCAAACAGCCGCAGATTCCAGTCTGGATATCCCTCGCCGTGTGCAAGCCAACGGCCGAGGAAGCGATTGCGCCGCGCCATGGCATAAGCCTTGTACCGTGGTTCCTGCATGGTGCTGCGGATGCTTCCCGCGAGCTCGGGCGATACGCGCTCGTCGGCGTCCAGGCATAGGACCCAGTCGTGCGCGGCTTGCGCGACCGCAAAGTTCTTTTGCGGCCCGAAGCCCAGCCACGGCTGCGCGACGACGCGCGCGCCGGAGCGGCGGGCGATATCTACGGTATCATCGCGACTGCCGGAATCGACGACGATCGCTTCGGCGGCAAACGCGGCGGAAGCGAGGCAGTCCGCGACTTGTGCACCGGCATCGCGCGTGATCACGACGAGTGAAAGGGCGAGCGGGGGAAGCGGATCGGACATCGCCACGAACGTGGAAGCGCGCGGCGATTATTCTTGCTCACAAGCCCGCGGCCGCTAATTCTACGTGCAAACCCGCTCGCAAGCCATCCGCCGCCACTGCTCATGCAACCGCACCGCGGAAGGGCGCTAGAAGGCAGCTCCGCGATGACCAGCGCCCTGATCATCCGCCCGTCGTCGCTGGGCGATATCGTGCATGCGCTGCCGATCGTGCACGACCTGCACCATCACCGCCCGGGGCTTACGGTCGACTGGGTTGTCGAAGAGCCGTTTACCACATTGGTGCGCTTGCACCGGGGCGTGCGCCGCGTCATAACAGTCGCATTGCGGCGCTGGCGTCATCGCGTGCTTTCACGCTCGACGTGGCGCGAGCTTAGCGCATTCCGGCACGAACTCGTTCGCGAACGTTACGATGCGGTCATCGATCTGCAGGAACAGGTCAAAGGCGCGTTGCTCGCCTGGCTCGCGCGCGGCCCCGTGCACGGCCCGGATCGGGTGAGCGTGCGCGAGCCGATGGCCACGCTGTTCTATCGCCATACCTACCGCATCGATCCGCGGCAGCATCTTATCGATCGCTGTCGCGGTCTCGCGGGACGCGCGTTCGGCTATAAGCCGGAGGGCGAACCGCACTTCGATCTCGTTCCGCCGCCGCTAGCCGCGGCCCCCGATGCGCCCTACGCCGTCTTTGTCCACGCGACCAGCCGCGACGACAAGCTTTGGCCCGAAGCGCATTGGCAAGCGCTGCTCGAGCACGTAGCCGGCGTGGGTCTCGAGGCCGTGCTCCCCTGGGGCGACCAGGCGGAGTTGGCACGCAGCGCACGAATTGCCGCGGGCATGACCGGAGCCACCGTGCCGCCGCGGCGTTCGTTGCCCGAGCTCGCCTCGCTTCTATCACGCGCGACGCTGGTCGTCGGCGTGGACACCGGACTCACGCACCTCGCGGCGGCGTTGGGAACGCCCACCGTCGCATTGTTCACCGCGACCGATCCGCGACTTGCCGGCGTCGAGCGCGCCAGCCCACTCGCCCGCGATCTCGGCAACGTCGGCGCAGTACCGGCTCCCGCGCAGGTTATCGCGGCCGCCGGTGCGCTGCTGCGCACGCGGCCGCCTTGCTGATGGAACCCTCGCGCGCGCTCTACACGTTGCTCGGCTCGGCTGCACTGCCGCTGTTGCCGCTGCGGCTCTGGTGGCGCGGCCGACGCGAGCCGCGCTATCGCAAGCGTATCGGAGAACGGTTCGGGCGCTATCGTGGCAGCATCTCCGGCCCGGTGTATTGGATTCACGCGGTGTCAGTCGGCGAGACGCGCGCGGCGGTTCCTCTCGTGCAACGGCTGAAAGCAATGTATCCGGAAGCGGCCATTGTGGTCACGCACATGACCGCGACCGGCCAGGAGACGGCCGAAACGCTCTTCGGCGACCGCGTGATACGAGCGTGGTTGCCCTACGACGTA
>DASXQW010000265.1:0-12901 GCA_036506975.1 Casimicrobiaceae bacterium
AACATCACGAGCAGCAGGTACGTGTAGTTAAGCAGCGCGAGAAGCCGCCGCGCCGTCATAGGTTTGTCGCTGGCAATCATCATGATCGGGCTACGCGAATCGTCGGCAGTGCGCTACCGAGTTCCGTCTGAATCCACGGCATCCGGAAGCCGTACTCGGGGCTGTAGATTTCAAACAGAAAGAGCCCGATGGAAAGAAAGAGGCTGGCGGCGAACAACGCAACTGCCAACCACCGGCGGCCGATCCAGCCGCAAATGAGCGCCAGCGACATCGTTGCGAAGACCGCGACCATCATGGATGAGCCCCCCGTTACACCGCAGGCCATCTCACTTTGCCAGAAAAGCGTATCCGCCGGCCGGACTTCGAGCATGGGCGCTAGCTTGCTATGATGTTCAATGCATACCCTGATCCGGCGCCACGTCACCGTGGCACGACCCTAGCACTCTATGCATATATCTCGCCGCTTTCGAGCTAGAAGCTTGGCGATAAGGTATCGCATGGGGCGGCTCGGGACCAAATAAGCGCCGCGCATTGGCAGCGCCTCCGACCCGCCTCTCTGTCGACCGCGCCGGGATCGTGCGCGCAGCGGCGCAAGTGCCTTCGCCCAACTCCGACGAGCGGCCCGAGGGAGTCGCGATCACGCTGCTCGTCGTCCATAACATCTCGCTCCCGCCGGGACGATTCGGCGGTCCGGCGATCGCTGCGTTGTTCACCAACCGCCTCGATCCTTCCGCACACCCCTATTTCGCGACGGTCGCAGCGTTGCGCGTTTCCGCGCATTTCCTGATCGGGCGCGACGGCGCGCTCACCCAGTTCATGTCCTGCGCGCGGCGCGCCTGGCATTGCGGCGCTTCGTCGTGGCGCGGCCGCGAGCAATGCAACGACTTTTCCATCGGCGTCGAGCTCGAAGGCACCGACGATGTGCCCTATGACGCCGCGCAGTACACCGTCCTCGCGCGCCTCACGCGGGCGTTACACCGGCGCTACCCGATTGTCGATATCGTCGGTCACAGCGAGATCGCGCAAGGCCGGAAGACCGATCCGGGCCCGGCGTTCGATTGGGCGCGGTTTCGGCGCCTTATCGCACGCCGCAGTGGTAGCCCGGGCTGAGCTCCTTCGACTTTGCTCAGGACAGGCTCCGGCGAAGCCCGGGTCAATCGGTTCAAGGGTACGCCGCCCCGGGATTCGCTCTGCTCATCCCAGGCTACGGGCGTTGACCCCGGGCATCGCGCTACGCGCTCAGCCCGGGCTACAGATCTGCGAGTACCCCGGCTTGGACACAGGCGAATTCCAAGGTAAAATAAGAGGTTATGCAGTTTCTTGCCGACTACTTTCCGCTGCTCCTGTTCTTTGCCGCGTTCAAGCTCTGGGACATTTATGTGGCAACTGCCGTCGCCATCGCCGCATCGGTAGTGCAGATCGCGTATTTCCGCTGGCGCGGCAAGGTGCAGACGGTACATTGGCTCAGCCTCGCGATCATCGTCACGTTCGGCGGCGCGACGCTCCTGCTTCACGACGAGACCTTCATCAAGTGGAAGCCGACGGTTCTCTACTGGCTCTTCGCCGCCATCCTCGCCATCGGGCGCCTGATCTTCCGCCGCAATCTGATCGCGGCACTCATGAAGGACCTCACGCTCCCAGACCCGGTTTGGGCGCGAGTGACCTGGACCTGGGTCGCCTTCCTCCTCGCCATGGGCGCCGCCAATCTTTACGTCGCATCGCACTTCTCGACCGACACCTGGGTCAACTTCAAGGTCTGGGGCGGGATCGGACTGTTTTTCCTGCTGGCCATCGCGACGGTCGCGTCGGTCGCGCGTTACCTGCCCGACCGGCCATGACCGACATTCCGGAAACGCTGCGCGCGCGTCTGGCCGACTTGTCGCCGGTCGCGCTCGAGATCGAGGACGATAGCGCGGCACACATCGGCCATGCCGGCGCTGCGGGAGGCGGCGGGCACTTTTCGCTGTTGATCGTGTCTGACGCGTTCAACGGCGTGCCGCGACTGAAAAGGCACCAGACCGTAATGGCCCGAGTCGCCGATTTGCTTCCAAACCCGATTCACGCGCTATCGATCAGGGCGCTGGCGCCTGAAGAGTTCTACTAACCAGAGTTGCATCCACAGAAGGACTGTCATCCATGCAGACGTTATTCCGACTATTCACCGCGCTGGCAGCAATCGCCTTGCTGCTTGTTCCTCCGGTCGCGACAGCGCAGGAGGCGAAGAAGGCGCCCGCCAAGACCGACGCGCCCGCCAAGGGGAAGGAGCTCTATCCCCCTGCATTCTTCGATTTCATGCTCAAACAGCGCACGGCGCAGGGCCAACCCGACTCGCCCGAGCTCCGCGCGGCGATCCGCGATGAGCTCAACACCCGCGAGCTTCTGGTCCGCGAAGCGAAGAAGCAAGGCTTGGACAAGACCTCCAAGGCCGAGATGGACCTGACGGCGCAAACGGTGCTCGTCCGCGCCTACATGGCCGAGTATCTCAGGGTACACCCGGTCCCCGATGACTTGCTGCACAAGGAATACGACAGCATCAAGAAGCAGATGGGCGACAAGGAGTACAAGGTGCGTCACATCCTGGTCGAGAAGGAGGACGAGGCTAAGGACATCATCGCCTCGCTGCAGAAGGGCGAGAAGTTCGAGAAGCTGGCCGAGCGCTCCAAGGACACCGGCTCAAAGGCGACCGGCGGCGACCTCGACTGGAACGCGCCGTCGAACTTCGTGAAGCCGTTTGCCGACGTCATGGTGACGCTGCAAAAGGGTAAGTTCACGACCACGCCGGTGCAAACGCAATTCGGTTGGCACGTCATCCAGCTCGACGACATCCGCGAGGCGAAAATCCCCGGCTTCGAGGAAGTAAAGACCCAGCTCACACAGCGGCTGCAAGGACAGGTGGTCGATAAGTACTTGCGGGAGCTGCGCGCAAAAAACGGCATGTGACGCAGCGGTTCGATCGCGGTAACGAGGGCAGGCGCCGCGGCGCCTGCCCTTTTTTGTTGTCATCGGCGGCGCGCATCTAGAGGCTTCCAAGCGGCGGCGTGCCGTTCGATGCTATCCTAACGCCCGCGTTGCGGCCAAAATCTCAACCGATTCGCGGCCCGGAGGAGGAGACGTCATGGCGAAGATTCGCCATCCCAAAGACTTTGCCGCCGGCCTGATGTTCGTCGCCTTCGGCATTGCGGCGATCGCGATTGGCAGCGGCTACCCGCTCGGCGTCGCGGCGCGGATGGGGCCGGGCTACTTTCCGCGCATCCTCGGCATCCTGTTGATCGTGCTTGGCGCGGTCGTGATGTTACGCGCGCTGCGCCTGAACGGCGCAAAAATTACGCTGGAATCGCCGCGGCCGCTGTTGATCGTGCTCGGCAGCGTCGTGATGTTTGGGATGACCGCGCCGTCGCTGGGCCTCGTCGTCGCGACGGTTCTGTTGATCGTGGTTTCCAGCGCGGCAAGCACCGAGTTCCGCTGGAAGGAAGCGCTGGTCAGCGGCGTGCTCCTGGCGGCGGTGGCGGTGGCCGGTTTCATCTGGGGCCTGGGGTTGCAGTTCTCGGTGTGGCCGACGTTCCTCGGCCGGGGCTAGCGCGATGGAGCTGCTGTCGCACCTCGGGCTCGGGTTCAGCGTCGCGCTGTCGCCGCTCAATCTCCTCTATGCGCTGATCGGCTGCCTGCTCGGGACCTTGATCGGCGTGTTGCCCGGCATCGGCCCCGTCGCGACGATCGCCATGCTGTTGCCGATCACCTACGGCCTGGCGCCTACCCCCGCACTCATCATGCTGGCCGGCATCTACTACGGCGCGCAGTATGGCGGGTCGACGACGTCGATTCTGGTCAACCTTCCGGGCGAGGCTTCTTCCGCGGTGACCTGCATCGATGGCTACCAGATGGCGCGCAAGGGCCGCGCCGGGGCGGCGCTCTGCATCGCCGCGCTCGGTTCGTTCTTTGCCGGTTGCGTCGGCACGTTGCTGCTCGCCGCTTTCGCGCTGCCGATGACCGAGATCGCGCTCAAGTTCGGACCGGCCGAGTATTTTTCCCTGATGGTCCTGGGCATGATCGGCGCCGTCGTGCTCGCGCATGGCTCGCTCCTGAAGGCAATCGCGATGATCGTGCTCGGGCTCCTGTTCGGCATCATCGGCACTGACGTGAATTCGGGCATGGCACGCTTTTCGTTCGGCATCCCGGAGCTGACCGACGGCATCGGTGTCGCCCAGGTGGCCGTCGGCGTTTTCGGCATTGCCGAGATCCTGATGAGCCTCTCCCGGAAGGAAAACCGCGACGTCCTGCAGCAGAAGCTGACTTCGCTGATGCCGAGTCGGGAGGAGCGGCGCCGCGCGATCCCGGCGGTGTTGCGCGGCACGGCGATCGGTTCGATGCTCGGCATTCTGCCCGGCGGCGGCGCACTGCTCGCAGCGTTCGCCGCCTACGGTCTGGAGAAAAAAGTCTCCAAGCGGCCCCAGGAGTTCGGCAAGGGAGCCGTGGAGGGTGTTGCGGGACCAGAGTCGGCGAACAACGCCGCCGCGCAGACCTCGTTCATCCCGCTGTTGACACTCGGCATTCCGCCCAACGCCGTCATGGCGCTGATGGTCGGCGCGATGACGATCCACAACATCCAGCCGGGCCCGCAGGTCATGACGAGCAACCCCGGGCTGTTCTGGGGCCTCATTGCCAGCATGTGGCTCGGAAATCTGATGCTGGTTGTGCTCAACCTGCCGCTGATCGGCATGTGGGTGAAGCTGTTGACGGTGCCGTATCGGCTGCTCTATCCCGCGATACTGCTGTTCTGTTCCATCGGCGTCTACAGCCTGTCGAACAGCACGGTCGATGTCTACATGACTGCGCTCTTCGGCTTCATGGGCTACGTCTTCGCCAAGCTGGAATGCGAGCCCGCGCCGCTCTTGCTCGGCTTCGTGCTCGGCCCGCTGCTCGAGGAAAACCTGCGCCGGGCGATGCTTCTTTCGCGCGGCGATCCCACGGTATTTTTCACGCGGCCGCTTTCGCTCGCGATGCTCTTGCTCGCCGCTGTGCTCCTGCTGCTGATCGTCGCGCCGCAGTTCCGCAAGACGCGCGAGGAAGCGTTCCAGGAAGGCGAAATCTGATTGGCATGAACGATCGTCGCGCTCCGAGCATTGGCCACTCGATGAGGTTCGACTGGACCGCCGCGTATCCGTCGCGGCGGCAGCCGATCTTCGCGCGCAATGCGGTTGCGACCTCGCAGCCGCTCGCCACGCAGGCCGGCATCGCCATGCTGCACGCGGGCGGCAACGCGATCGATGCCGCGTTGGCGACGGCGATCGCGCTCACCGTGGTCGAGCCGTGCAGCAACGGCGTCGGCAGCGACCTGTTCGCCATCGTATGGGACGGTCGCGAGCTCGCAGGTTTGAATGCATCCGGCCGCGCGCCCGCCGCGTGGAGCTCCGAGCGCTTCGCGCGCTATTCCGAAATGCCGCGCACCGGCTGGGACACGGTGACAATTCCCGGCGCGGTCTCCGGATGGGTGGCGCTTTCCGAGCGCTACGGCAAGCTGCCTTTCGCCGATCTTTTCGCATCGGCCATCGGCTACGCGCGCGATGGCTACGCGGTGAGCCCTGTCGTCGCCGACAAGTGGGCGAAGGCGGTACCGATACTCGGGAACGTTCCCGGCTTTGCCGAGCATTTCCTGCCGCGCGGCCGCGCACCGGAGCCGGGCGAGCTCTTCGCCTCGCCCGCGCTCGCAGCGACGCTGGAAGAGATCGCCGCGACAAAAGGCGAAGCGTTCTATCGCGGCGAGCTGGCCGAGAAGATGGTCGCGCATGCGCGAGCGCACGGCGGCGCGCACACGCTGCAAGACTTCGCGGCGCACGCGAACGACTGGGTGCAGCCGCTCGCGCTAAATTATCGCGGCCATACCGTTCACGAAATCCCGCCGAACGGCCAGGGCATCGCGGCGCTGATCGCGCTGGGCATCCTCGAGCAGTTCGATCTTGGAACGCAGCCAGTGGATTCGCCGGAAGTGCAGCACCTCGAGATCGAAGCGATGAAGCTCGCGTTCGCCGACGTCTATCGTTACGTCTCCGATCCGCGGACGATGGAGCTCACCCCGGCGCAAATGCTCGACCCGGCATATCTCACGGCGCGGTCTCGGCTGATCGATCGCAAGCGTGCGCAGAACTTCGAGCACGGCACGCCGCCGAAGGCCGGGACAATTTACCTCGCGGCTGCTGACGCGAGCGGCATGATGGTGTCGCTGATCCAGTCGAACTACATGGGCTTCGGCTCGGGGATCGTCGTTCCCGGCACGGGAATCAGCCTGCAGAACCGCGGCACGGGCTTCTCGTTGCAAGCCGATCATCCGAACCGCGTGGGCCCGGGCAAGCGGCCGTTCCACACGATCATTCCCGGCTTCGTCACGCGCGACGGCGCGCCGTACGCGACCTTCGGCGTCATGGGCGGGCCGATCCAGCCGCAAGGTCACGTGCAGACGCTGGTGCGGCTCATCGACTACCGGCAGCAGCCGCAGGCCGTGCTCGACGCGCCGCGCTGGAAGGTGAACGCGGGGCTTTCGCTCGACCTCGAATCCAGCATCGCGCCTGCGGTGCGCGACGGTCTTGCCGCGCTCGGTCACAGTTTCGCCTCGATCTCGGACTCGTATATGGACTTCGGCGCCGGACAGTTCATCGTACGCACGGAGAATGGTTATGTCGCGGCATCGGATCCGCGGCGTGACGGGCAGGCAGCGGGGTTTTGAGCACTGCGACGCGCAGCATCCGGCGTCGGCCGTCGTCCGTATAAGGCGACATGTTGTCCGGAAGGAAGAGCGCGATGGGACGAAGGGTGCTGTGGGTCCTCACCGTCATCGCGGTGCTCGCCGGCTTGGTGCTCTTGCCGCTACCGTGGCCCGACGCGTTCGTGGGCGGTCATGTGGTCAATCGGATCGAGATCGCGGCGCCGCCAGAGCGCGTCTTCGCCTACATCACCACGCCCGCTAACTGGCCGCGCTGGCATCCGGCGTCACGGGCGGTGCGCGGCATCGTAGACCGCACGCCCGCGGTCGGGGAGAGCGTCGTCGAAACGTTCGAAATCGCGGGCCGGCGCGATGATGCAACATGGACGACCGTCGAGCTCGATCCGCCGCGACGATGGGTCATATCGTCGGGCGCTCCCGGCCGCAGTTACGCGCGCATTGTCTACGCGCTGAGAGGCAAGGACGGCGGCACGGTCTGGGAGCGCGATCTGACCTACCGCGGACCGAATCTGCTGTTCGGGGTTCTGAACGTGTTGCAGATTCGTACGGTAATGGAATCCGATTCGGCGAAGGCGCAGGCCAACGTCAAGCGTCAGGTCGAGGCGATGCGGCCGTTGTAGGTGCGGATTCATTCGCACGCTCCGATTCATCGGCACGCCGCGGCCGAATGAATTCGGCCCTACGAAACCCGGCGCTTTTCGTAGGTGCGAATTTATTCGCACGCGGCCGATGAATCGGCCCTACGACCGCTTCGCCTTCGTCGTCGACAACGGCAGCAACTCCGGCAACTCGATGCGTTTCCGATCGGGCTCGACCGCAGACAGTGCCACGGTTTCGACCATCGTGCCGAGGCTGCGCCGCGCGAGCTCTTGATAGCTATGCGTACCCTCGATCTTCCACGCCAGCTCCTGATCGGTAAGCGCGCGCACGACCTTGGCGGGGACGCCCGCGACGAGTGTCCGGGGCGGCACAACCATGCCCGCCTTGACGAACGCCATCGCAGCGACGATTGCCGATTCGCCGATGACCGCGTTGTCGTTGACGACGGCGTTCATCCCGACCAGCGCGTTCTTCTTCACGACGCAGCCGTGCAGAATCGCGCCGTGCCCGATGTGGCCCTCCTCCTCGACCACGGTGTCGGTGCCGGGAAAACCGTGCATCACGCAACAGTCCTGCAGATTGGCGCCGGCGCGAACGTCGATGCGCCCGAAGTCCCCGCGCAGGCACGCGGACGGCCCAATGTAGCATCCGGCGCCGACCAGCACGTCGCCGATGAGTACCGCGCTAGCGTGCACAAACGCGGTCGGGTCGACGACCGGCGTCACGCCGTTGATGGACCAGACGCGTACGCTCATCGTTGTTCCTCTGCGCCGTAGCCCGGGTTGAGCCCCTTCGGCTTCGCTCAGGACAGGCTCTGGCGAAACCCGGGCATCGCTGCGCTCAGCCCGGGCTACGGGTACTTGCGGTCGCCATTGTCTTCCCCGTCATCCAAGCCACACCCTGGCATTGCGGAACATCCGCATCCACGGCGAATCCTCGCCCCAGTCTTCGGGGTGCCAGGACATCTGCACCGTACGGAACACGCGCTCCGGGTGCGGCATCAGGATCGTGAAACGGCCGTCGGCGGTCGTCAATCCAGTGATGCCACGCGGCGAGCCGTTGGGACTGTACGGATAGCGCTCCGTCACCGCGCCGCGATGATCGACAAAACGCAGGCACGCCAGCGGCTCCGCCGCGGCGAGCTCTCCGGCATCGCGGAACTCGGCATATCCCTCCCCGTGCGCGAGCGCGACCGGAATACGACTGCCCTCCATGCCGGCGAAGAACAACGAAGGCGAACGCTGCACTTCGAGCAGCACCAAGCGCGCTTCGAACTGCTCGCTCCTGTTGCGCACGAAATGCGGCCAGTGCCGGGACCCGGGAATCAGCTCGTGCAGATTGCTCATCATCTGACAGCCGTTGCACACGCCGAGCGCGAAGGTGTCAGCGCGCGCGAAGAACGCGGCAAATTGATCGCGCGCGCGCGCGTTGAACAGGATCGACTTCGCCCAGCCTTCACCGGCACCGAGCACGTCACCATAGGAAAAGCCGCCGCCGGCGACGATGCCCTTGTATGCCGTCAGCGCGCTGCGGCCCGCAATGATGTCGGTCATGTGGACGTCGTACGCGTCGAAGCCGGCGCGGTTGAAGGCGGCAGCGATTTCGATGTGGCCGTTGACGCCCTGCTCGCGCAGGATCGCGACGCGCGGGCGGGCGCCCTTCGCGATGAACGGCGCGGCGATATCCTCGGCCGGATCGAAGGAGAGCCGCGGCGACAATCCCGGATCGCCCGTATCGAGGAGCCGCTCGTATTCCTGATCGGCAGCTTCGGCATGGTCGCGCAGCCGTTGCAGAGCGTGCGTCGTGCGCGACCACGCGCGGTGGAGATCGATGCGCGACTCGTCGAGCAGCACGATTGTCTCGCGTGATACGCGCACGCGGTCGCCTGGCGTCGGCTCGCCGACGGCAACGCAGCGCAGGCCTGCAGCCTCGAACTCAGCGACGACGTCGTGGCGGTCCGCCGCATGCACTTGCAGCACACCACCCAGCTCTTCGTTGAACAGCGCCGCGATCGGCACGCCGGGCAGCTCATCCAGCGCGATCGCGAGCCCGCAGCGGCTCGCGAACGCCATTTCGGCGAGGGTGACGAACAATCCGCCGTCTGAGCGGTCGTGGTACGCGAGTAGCCTGCCTTGCGCGTGGAGAGCCTGTACCGTCGCGAAAAATCCCTTGAGCGCCTCGGCATCGTCAAGGTCGGGAGCGACGCTGCCCAACCTGCCGTGAACCTGCGCCAGCGCCGAGCCGCCGAGCCGGTTCTGGCCATCGCCGAGATCGACGAGAAGCAAAATCGTCTCCCCGCAATCGAGACGCAGTTGCGGCGTCAGCGTTTGGCGGGCGTCGGGCACCGGCGCAAATGCAGAGACTATGAGCGAGACCGGCGCCGTGACGGCGTGCTCCGTGCCGCGCTCGCTCCAGGTCGTGCGCATCGACATCGAGTCCTTGCCGACGGGAATGCTGATGCCAAGCGCCGGGCACAGCTCCATCGCCATCGCGCGCACCGTGTCGTAGAGCGCCGCATCCTCGCCGGGATGTCCGGCCGGCGCCATCCAGTTGGCCGAGAGCTTGACGTCGGCGAGGCTGCGAATCCCCGCAGCCGCGAGATTCGTGATCGCCTCGCCGACCGCCATTCGTCCCGACGCAGGCGCGTCGATCAGTGCCAGCGGCGTGCGCTCGCCCATCGCCATTGCCTCGCCTGCATAGCCGTCGAAGTCCATCAGCGTCACCGCGACGTCGGAGACCGGAACCTGCCACGGGCCCACCATCGGATCGCGCGCGCACAAGCCGCCGACGGTGCGATCGCCGATCGTCACCAGGAAAGTCTTGTCGGCAACCGCAGGAAACTGCAGCAAGTGATACGCGGCCTCGCGCAGGTCGAGCGCCTCCGCGTCGAAAGGCTCGAGCGGGCGCGCGACGTGCACGACATCGCGCGTCATCTTCGGCGGCTTGCCGAGCAGGACGGAAAGGTCCATGTCGACCGGCGCATTGTGCGAGAGCGGATCCTCGACCCGCAGCCGATGATCCGGCGTTGCGCGTCCCAGCACCGCGAACGGGCAGCGCTCGCGCTCGCAGATCGATGTGAACGACGTCAGTGCTTCCGGCCGGATCGCGAGCACGTACCGCTCCTGCGCCTCGTTGCACCAGATTTCCCGCGGCGACATTCCGGGTTCCTCCAAAGGAATCGCGCGCAGATCGAGTTGCGCACCCTTGCCGCCGTTGTGCGCAAGCTCGGGTAGCGCGTTGGAAAGCCCGCCGGCGCCGACGTCGTGAATCGACAGGATCGGGTTCGCGTCGCCCAATTGCCAGCAACGATCGATGACTTCCTGCGCGCGGCGCTGGATCTCGGCGTTGCCCCGCTGCACCGAGTCGAAGTCGAGATCGGCGGTGTTGGCGCCCGTCGCCATCGACGACGCCGCACCGCCCCCCATGCCGATCAGCATGCCGGGCCCGCCGAGATGGACGATCAGCGCGCCGTCGGTCAGCTCACGCTTGTTCGCGTCCCGCGCGGCGACGTTGCCGACCCCGCCGGCGATCATGATCGGCTTGTGATAGCCCCGGACTTCGCCGGCAACTTCCTGTTCGAAAGTGCGAAAGTAACCGAGCAGATTCGGTCGGCCGAACTCGTTGTTGAACGAGGCGCCGCCGATCGGGCCTTCGAGCATGATCTGCAGCGCCGAGGCGATGCGGTCGGGCTTGCCGTAGTCGATCTCCCAAGGCTGCGCCATGTCGGGAATCTTGAGATGCGAGACCGTGAATCCGGTCAGCCCCGCCTTCGGCCTGGCGCCGATGCCGGTCGCACCTTCGTCGCGGATCTCGCCGCCGGAGCCGGTCGCGGCGCCCGGAAACGGCGCGATCGCCGTCGGATGATTGTGCGTCTCGACCTTCATCAGGATATGCGTGATCTCCGGCCGCGTCGAGTAGAGCCCATCGGCGTTCGGGTAGAAGCGCTGGGTAGTCGTTCCCTCCATCACCGCGGCGTTGTCGGCATAGGCGACGACCGTCCCCTGCGGGCTCACCGCATGAGTGTGGCGGATCATCGCGAACATCGACTTCGGCTGTCTCGCACCGTCGATAATAAAGTCGGCGTTGAAGATCTTGTGCCGGCAGTGCTCGGAATTCGCCTGTGCGAACATCATCAGCTCGACGTCGGTCGGGTTACGTCCCTCGCGGCTGAAATGATCGGCGAGATAGTCGATCTCGTCGGGAGCGAGCGCCAAGCCCAGTGCCACGTTGGCGTCATAGATCGCGGCGCGGCCACGGGCAAGCAGCTCGATCGTCGCCAGCGGCCGCGGCGCGACCCGCGCGAAGAGTCGCTCCGCGTCGTCGAGCGAGGGAAACACCGCTTCGGTCATGCGGTCGTGAATGAACGGCAGGAGCGTCGCGCGATCTTCGCTCGAGAGCTGCGCGTCCCCCCGCGTCGCCACACCGTACGCGACGCCGCGCTCGATGCGAGAGATCGTCGCCAGACCGCAGTTGTGCGCGATGTCGGTGGCCTTGGACGCCCAGGCGGAAATCGTTCCGGGGCGTGGAATCACCAGCAGCAGCTCGCCCGTGTCGGCGTGATCGCCGCCATGCGGCCCATACGTCAGGATCCGCTCGAGCGTCGCGCGCTCGGCCGCGGAAAGCTGACGATCGGAATGGACGAAATGCCAGAAATCGGCAACAACGCCGCAGATGCGGGTTCCGGCTAGGTTCGACAACAGCTTGGCGATGCGAAACGGCGACAGGGCATTGCGCCCGCGGAGCGAAAGAAGCTCGGCCATCGATGCGACGGTGGACGTAAAGGACGATTATACCCGCAGGGTCGCGGCGGCGAATCCAGCGCTAGCTGCTGATGATGATCCTTCGTTCGGCGGCGCCCGTTATAGAACGAGAACCAGATCGGAATAGCGCTGGAGCGTTGTGTCGACGGTCAGCAAATGCGAGGGCTCGGTCATCGCCTGAGCGATAAGCAGACGATCGAACGGATCACGATGATGCATGGGTAAGCGCGCTGTCAGAGCGCCGTGTTGTGCTCGGACAGGAAGCTCGTCGAAGCCGCTGTCGACCGCCGCACCGGCAACCTCTGCCGCATCGGCGGCAAAATCGCGCCGGCGCAGCTGTGCCTTGATCGCGATCTCCCAGATACTTGCTGCCGAAAACAAGATCTCGTTCGTTGGATCGAGGATCGCTTGCCGTGCTTGGGGAGGTAGTTTTGCGGGCTCGCCGACAGCCCAGAGAAGAATGTGCGTGTCCAGCAGCACGCGCATCAGCGTCCTTCGAAGCCGGCGATGACTTTCGCCGGTAGCGGAGCATCGAAATCATCCGGGACTTTGATCTTACCCTTCAGAATTCCGAGCTTGCGCACGCGTTTCGTCGCCACCAGAGGAACGAGCTTGGCCACCGGTTTGCCGGCCCTCGCGATCACGATCTCGCTTCCCGCAGCTGCCTGCTCCACCAGCTTTGACAGCTGCGTCTTCGCTTGGTGGATATTGACGGAATCGCCGGCCATGATGCTCTTCCAGATGGACTTAGCTAAGTCTAGTCCTATCGGCGAGTTGCGTCAACCCTTAGGCCCCCGATCGACGACCCGGTCGCGCCCGCAACGAC